>NZ_CP084550.1:1274279-1592849 GCF_021800405.1 Arthrobacter sp. FW306-07-I
TACACCCACACCGACGAAGCGCCGATGCTGGCTACCTATTCGTTCCTGCCCATCATCGAGGCATTCGCTTCGACTGCAGGTGTGGAGGTGGAGACCCGCGACATTTCGCTCGCCGGCCGCATCATCGCCGTCTTCGGTGACTACCTGACCCCCGAGCAGCAGATCGGTGACGCCCTTGCTGAACTCGGTGAGCTGGCGAAGACGCCGGAAGCCAACATCATCAAGCTGCCCAACATCAGCGCCTCCATCCCGCAGCTGAAGGCCGCCATTGCAGAGCTGCAGGGCCAGGGCTACGCACTGCCGGACTACCCGGACAACCCGTCTTCGGATGAGGAAACTGCCATCCGCTCGCGCTACGACAAGATCAAGGGCTCCGCCGTGAACCCGGTCCTGCGTGAAGGCAACTCGGACCGCCGTGCACCGCTGTCCGTCAAGAACTACGCCCGCCAGAACCCGCACTCCATGGGTGCCTGGACCCCGGACTCCAAGACCAACGTGGCCACGATGGGCCAGGACGACTTCCGCTCCAACGAGAAGTCCGTAGTCATCGAGAATGAGGGCACCATCTCCATCCAGCTGGTCCGCGAGGACGGCTCCGTCAAGGTCCTGAAGAAGGCCTTCCCGGTCCTGGCCGGCGAGGTCATCGACGGCACGGTCATGCGCGCTGCCGCCCTGGACGAGTTCCTGAAGGCCCAGGTGGCCCGCGCCAAGGAAGAAGGCGTGCTGTTCTCAGCCCACCTGAAGGCCACCATGATGAAGGTCTCCGACCCCATCATCTTCGGCCACGTGGTGAAGGCCTACTTCTCCGAACTGTTCGCGACCTACGGCAAGCAGCTCTCCGCCGCCGGCATCAGCCCCAACAACGGCCTTGCCGCCATCCTGAGCAGCCTCGAGGACCTGCCCGCGGATGTCCGCGAAGGCGTCCAGAACCTGATCAAGAAGGGCCTCGAAGACGGCCCCGCCCTGGCCATGGTGGACTCGGACAAGGGCATCACCACCCTGAACGTCCCCAGCGACGTCATCGTGGACGCCTCCATGCCTGCCATGATCCGCAGCTCCGGCCACATGTGGGGCCCGGACGGCAAGGAAGCCGACACCCTGGCTGTCCTGCCGGACAGCTCCTACGCCGGCATCTACCAGGTGGTTATCGACGACTGCCGCGCCAACGGCGCCTACGATCCCACCACGATGGGCACGGTGCCCAACGTTGGCCTCATGGCGCAGGCAGCCGAGGAATACGGCAGCCACGACAAGACCTTCGAAATCCAGGAAGCCGGCAAGGTGCAGGTGGTGGACGGCTCCGGCAACGTCCTGATCGAACACGAAGTTTCCGAGGGCGACATCTGGCGCGCCTGCCAGACCAAGGACCTCCCCATCCGCGACTGGGTGAAGCTGGCCGTCACCCGGGCACGCGCCTCCCAGACCCCCGCCGTGTTCTGGCTGGACGAGGACCGCGCCCACGACGCCAACCTCATCACCAAGGTCAACGAGTACCTGAAGGAGCACGACACCGAGGGCCTGGACATCCAGATCATGGCCCCCGTCAAGGCCATCGCCTTCACCCTGGAGCGTATCCGGAAGGGCGAGGACACCATCTCCGTCACGGGCAACGTGCTCCGCGACTACCTCACGGACCTGTTCCCCATCCTGGAATTGGGCACCAGCGCCAAGATGCTCTCCGTTGTTCCGCTGATGAACGGCGGCGGGCTGTTCGAGACCGGTGCAGGCGGCTCCGCCCCCAAGCACGTCCAGCAGCTGCTGAAGGAAAACCACCTCCGCTGGGACAGCCTGGGCGAGTTCCTGGCCCTGGCCGTCAGCTTCGAGCACCTGGCCACCACCACGGGCAACGCCCGCGCCCAGGTCCTGGCCGACACCCTGGACCGCGCCACCGGCACGTTCCTGCTGGAGAACAAGTCCCCGAGCCGCCGCGCGGGGGAGCTGGACAACCGAGGCAGCCACTACTTCCTGGCCCGCTACTGGGCTGAAGAGCTGGCCAAGCAGACGGACGACGCCGAGCTGGCCGCCGCGTTCAGCACGGTCGCCAATGAGCTTTCCTCCAAGGAAGAAACCATCGTGGGCGAGCTGGCCGAGGTCCAGGGCTCACCCGTGGACATCGGGGGCTACTACCACCCGGAGGACGCCAAGGCTTCCGCAGTGATGCGTCCTTCCGCCACCCTTAACAAGGTCATCGCCAGCCTGAGCTAGCGGCGGGCTGCTGCAGCAGCTGTGGTGAGAAAGAAGCGGGGCTCCGGATAATCTTCCGGAGCCCCGCTTTTTTGTATATCGGTACGTTGAGCGCAGGCTCAGTTCTTGCCTTTGCCTTTGTCGTTGTTGTTTTTGCCGGAGGCCGGGCCGTTGCTGCCCGAACTGCCTTGGGCTGGTGCCGGCGCAGGAGCCGGCTGGACTGGGGCGGGCGCGGCGCTTTGCGCTGCCTGTTCAGCAGCGATGCGAGCATCTTCGGATGCCTTCGCAGCCGCCGCTTTCTGGGCCGCGAGGATGTCGTTGAGGTCTGCGCGGACAGCGGTAGCCACCGTGGTGATGCTGCGGCGCCGCTCCTCGGAAACCTGGCCCTTTGCCTGGGCCGCCGAGAGGTCCGCCTCAAGACCGGCGAGTGCCTGCAGCGCCGATTCCGGATCGTTTTGCGACGACGCCTGGGTCACTTCCAGGACCCGAGCCTGGAGTTGGGTGGCGGCTTCGCGCTGCAGACCGTTCCCGGGAGCCGCGCACGCGCTAAGGAAGCCCGCCGCGATCAGTGCCGCTGAGCACGCCAGCAACAGCCGGTTCGGAGGTGCCTGCAGCAGGGTCACGGTTCCACGCTCTTTTGAAGTTCCTGGAGATGGTCACCCAGAACGCCGGTCACCGTGGGGTAGGGCACGACGTCGGTCGGTCGGGCGGAAATGCTCATCATCACCGCTGCGGCGGCCGCGGCGATCACCAGGATACCGAGTACGACGGCCAGCCAGATGCGCTGCGTCCGGGACAAGCGCGGCTTCCTGGAGGTCTTGGCGGCGGCTGGGCTGGTTGCCGCCGCACCGGAAGCAGACGGTGTCGTGGCTTGCGGGGCGGGGGTTCGCTCAAACGGCTGTGAGGATGACAGGGGAGAAATAGCCCCGGTGGCCCCTGCCGCATCCCGCACTTCGTCCACTGATTCTTCGGCAGTGATGGTGGGCGGGTGGAAGGGCATCGCGGGAAGCACCCGGGTGGTTTCGGGGGCCAGTTCTCCGGGCGTTGACGCCGGGGAAACCAGGGCCTGGCGCAGCGCCGTCTCAATGTCCGCAGCCGTCGGCCGCTCCAGCGGCTCGATGGCCGTCATGGAACGGATGAGGTCCGCCCATTCGGCGGGGACGTCGTCGGGGATCTCCGGAGCGCGGTGAAGCCGGGCAACAGCTGATTCCACGGCACTGCCCGGGTACTCCACCGTGCCCTTGATGCACTCCAGCAGCACCAGGCCAAGGGAATAGATGTCCGTGGCCGATGAGAGGGGTTTGCCGAGGGCCTGCTCGGGGCTGAGGTAGGCGGCCGTGCCCACCATGGTGCCCGTGGCCGTGAGCCGGGTGGAATCGACGATCCTGGCGATGCCGAAGTCCGTGAGTTTGGGCCGCAGCGGCTCGCCCGGCCGGATCTGCACCAGGAGGATGTTCCCCGGCTTGATGTCGCGGTGGATGATGCCGAGGCCATGGACGTAAGCCAGGGCGTCGGCGATCCCTGCACCGATCACTGACAGCTCTTCATAGGGCACGCGGCTGTGGCGAATACGGCTGCGCAGGTCCTGGCCCTCCACGAGTTCCATGGTGAGGAAGGGACGGGGTTCATCCGGAAGGCGGTCATCGATGCCGGCGTCGAAGAGCGTCACCAGGCCGGGGTGGTTCAGGGTGGCCAGGAGTTGGATCTCCGCTTCCTGCCGCTTCAGTTCGTCCGCATCCGGAGCCTGCGGCGCGAATAGCTTCAGCGCGACGTCGCGGCCCAGGTTTTCATCCCGGGCAGAGTAAACCGAGGACATCCCCCCACGGCCTATTACGTCACCCAAACGATAGCGACCGCCGACAACTTCATTCTTGATGGAGCTAGGCGATTCCGCCACCATGACCGTTCCTCCCGGTGCGCTGCGGCACTGATGTACCTCAAATTATACTGGCGGGACCGTCGAACCAGCGATTGACCTAGGCTTTCACGTTGCGACACGCCGACGGTCCGGCGGCGGTTTGAATCACTTCCGCCACCGGACCATTGGCTACAAGGACACGTGTGCTGAAGACGTGTTTTGTACTGTTCCTACGTTTCCGGGTCGTTGTCCTCCTTCCGTCAGCCCGCGGAGTGCTGCCACTTCAAGCGCACGGGTGCGGGCGTTTCTGTGCTGTCTTTGAAGCGCTTTACGACACCTTCCGCCTGCGGAGCATCAGGAATCCCCCGGCCAGGAGCAGCAGCGCCAGGGGAACCAGAGTTCCGTCCCAGCCCGTGTTGGCGAGGCCGGTGTGGCCCATGCCCGTGGTGGCAAGGGCGGAATTGCCGTTCGCCGGGGTGCTGCGGGGAGCCGTAACAGTGGCGATGGTGCCGCTGACTGCCGTGGAGCCTGCCGGTGCCGCCGAGAAGCCGCCGTTACCGGTGCCGCCATTCATGCCGGTGGAATCATCACCCGTGGCCGTTCCACCGTTGTCTGCGGTGTTGTCCGAACCCGGGGTGCTGGCACCGGGATCTGCGGTTCCGGGATCAAGCGTCCCGGTGTCACCGGTGGTGCCGTCACCCGGGGTGGTGGTACCAGGGTCGGTGGTGCCGGGAGTGCCTGTGCTGGTGTCGCCCCCGAGTCCCAGGCCAATGCCGAGGTCGATTACAGCGTCCAACCCGCCGTTGCCAACGGTTCCGGTGCCCGAATCAGCGCCAAGGTCTACAACCGCGTCAACTCCGGCTGCCGTGTCACCGGTAGTGAGGCCGCCGAGGCCGAGGTTGATGTCGGCTGCGGCTGCCACATCGGCGGTGCCCGCGGTGGTGCCGTCGTTGGTGAGGCCGCCGAGGCCGAGGTTGATGTCGGCTGCGGCTGCCACATCGGCGGTGCCCGCGGTGGTGCCGTCGTTGGTGAGGCCGCCGAGGCCGAGGTTGATGTCGGCTGCGGCTGCCACATCGGCGGTGCCGGTGGATGCGGGATCGGTGAGGCCGCCGAGGCCAAGGTTGACGTCGGCTGCGGCTGCCACATCGGCGGTGCCCGCGGTGGTGCCGTCGTTGGTGAGGCCGCCGAGGCCGAGGTTGATGTCGGCTGCGGCTGCCACGTCGGTGGTTGCCGGGTCCGTGGTGAGCCCGCCGAGGCCGAGGTTCACGGCTGCGTCGACGGCGAGGTCGGCGGTGGTGCCTTCGGTGGTTCCGGTGCCGGGATCGGTGATGCCGCCGAGGCCGAGGTTGATGTCGGCTGCGGCTGCCACGTCAGTGGTGCCGGTGGATGCGGGATCGGTGAGGCCGCCGAGGCCAAGGTTGACGTCGGCTGCGGCTGCCACATCGGCGGTGCCCGCGGTGGTGCCGTCGTTGGTGAGGCCGCCCAGACCGAGGTTGATGTCGGCTGCGGCTGCCACATCGGTGGTTGCCGGGTCCGTGGTGAGCCCGCCGAGGCCGAGGTTCACGGCTGCGTCGACGGCGAGATTCGCCGTGGTGCCGTCCGTCGCCCCTGTACTGGTGCCGGGATCGGTGATGCCGCCGAGGCCGAGGTTGACGTCCACTGCGGCGGCGACACCGGTTGGACCGGCCGGCGTTGGGTCACCCAGCAGGCCCAACGACGACGAGTCAGCGGGTGCCGCCGCCGAGATGAGGGCGGAAGCGGACAAGTCCGTTCCGCTGGTGGTGGTGTCCGCGGCCTCTGCCGCAGCGCAGCCGAGGGCCAGAAGACCGCCGGCAAAGAGGGTGCTAAGCAGCCCCCTGCGAAGGGTGCAGTTCATGATGCTTACTCCTGAAAGTTGATGTTGTCCGGCGCTGGTCAGCTGCCGGCATAGCCACGTGCTGCCCATGAACGGGCAGGGGGCATCAACTAGTCAGGAGAAGAACCGGGGTCGAAGGACACCGGCGCAGGAAGGTGCTCAGAGGTATCCCCGGCAAGGACCGCGCAGGGAAGTATGAAATCGACGTCGAAGGTGCTCAGCCATGCGGCGGCACTGGACGGGCCGCCTGACGACGTACCGCTGCCCGTGCCGGATCCCGGGGCGGCAGGAACGTTTGCAGTCAGCGGTGCCGGGCCAACGGGAAGAGGCTCATCCGCGACGGAGTCACCAAGTCCCGCTATTTCCGATTGCAGAACGGACGTTCCAGCGAGTCCAGCAGCCCCCCGGGCTTCCGGGATTGCGCCGCTGGCTGCTGACGATGCATCGGCCAACGCCAGAGCGTCCTGATCAACGTCGGTTGCTGCCTGCAGGGCGCCAGCTGATGCTTCCGCCGCAGCAGGAGCAGGAGTTTCCGTAGCCGGAGGCCCTGCCTGGACCGCTTCAAGTGGCTGCTGGAGCTCAACCCCCTGTTGGGGAAGCGGAACGGGCAGCGGAGCGGCGCCGGTCAGAAGATCGGAAACGGGCTGGAGTACCGGTTCGAGCGCAGGAACAGCCTCGGCTGCAGGCTCTACGACAACCTGCACGACGCCGGACGTCACGCCGTCGGCGACGTCAACAAGGGGAGCCGAAACAGTGGAGACGGTTCCCGCAGGAAGCACTTGGTCCACCGCCGGAACGGAGGCGATGAGGTTGTCCGCAAGTCCGGAAACCTGGGTCACCATGGGCTGCAACAGCCCGGGGGTTGCCGCCGGGCCGGCCGGGGAACTCAAAGGAGCCGGTGAAGCGGCGTCCGCCAGATCATGGGTCAAGGATGAAACCGAGCTGGTGACCCCGCCGATAAGGGACGAAGAGTCGGGGCCGGCGTCAGCGGAAGCAGCCGTGGAAGAAAGCGTCAGCCAGGTCACTGCGGCGGCTCCGGCAAGAAGCGCCGGGCGCAGGGCACGCCATGGCGAACTCATATGAGCCATGCGTACCACCCCCCAGTGACCGGTGCAATCGATGCCCCTAAATACTAAGACTGCTTATTGGCGGAAGTCCAGAGAAAGCCTAAAGGGACTTTACAAATGGAGGGCACACGCTCGAAAGGCGTCAAGAGACAAGACAACCGGTCACGTAGCTGACACGGACTCCGCAAGCTGCAACACCGACGTCGTACGTCCTCTTCTGAAGCTCTCTAATGCCTGTCATTGGGGTAGGTGACTCCAAGCTGAGCGCGCACACCGTCGAAAAGGCGCATGGTGTTCAGCGTGTCCTCAAGGGGCATTACCGGGCTCTCGGTCAATCCCTGCTGGACGCACCTCATCACCTCGCGCAGCTCGTAGGCGTACCCCTTTCCCACAACGTCGAAGGTTTCCGTCCGGCGGTCCTCCCAGCCCTTGGCGATGAGGAGCTCGCCCGGATTGTTGATGGAGCCCACGCTCTGCAGGAAGCCAAGGCTTCCCGCCACGGTAGCCGTGCGCGGGCCGTGGGCCAGGAGCGAGGAGGTGAGCTGGACCTGGGCGGCGTGGTCGTAGCCGAGCGTCATGACGTTCTGCGCGTCCACGCCGTCGTCATTGACCACACCCGTGGCGCTGACGGTTTGCGGGAAGCCGAGCGTGCCGAGCGCCCACAAGAGCGGGTACACGGACAGATCCAGCAGGGCCCCGCCGCCGTCCTTGCGGGCCCACAGCCTGGCAGTGGGGGAGTACGGAGCCGGAAAGCCGAGGTCTGCCGTGACCCAGTGGATCTCGCCGAGTTCTCCAGAGGCGGCGATCTGGAAAGCCCGTTGCATCGACGGCAGGAACCGGCTCCAGACCGCCTCCATCAGGAACAGCTTCCTGCTGCGCGCAACGTCGATGAGCTCGGCTGCTTCGCGCGCATTGATGGTGAAAGCCTTCTCGCAGAGCACATGCTTGCCGGCGTTGAGGGCGGCGAGGACTATCTCATGGTGCTGTGCGTGCGGCGTGGCAACGTACACCACATCCACGGCGTCATCAGCCAGCAGCCGCTGGTAGCCGGGCACACCGCCGTCGTCCCCGTACGCCTTGGCGAAGTCGTAGGCCACGGCGAAAGCGTCGGCCGTGTCCTGGGTCCTGGAACTGACCGCGTACAGCTCGGCATCTTCCAGCAGTGCCAGATCCTGTGAGACCGCGCGGGCGATGCTGCCGGTTGCAATGATTCCCCAGCGCAGCGGAGCCCCGGTTGCGGAGCGCGGATCCTGGTTGGGCTGGCTGGACAGCCACGGCGTGGCGATGGGAGCAGTCATAGCTGCCATCCTGTCACAGGGGCGTGGAAGGAATGGGGAAGTTCCGGCCGCCCGGAGAAGGAAACGAAAAAGGGGCCAAAGATGCAGCGCGTGCACCCCTCTGGCCCCTTCGATCGCGTCAGGCGGTGGCGGCCACCGCCCGGCCCCGCACCGGCTCTTCCGTCAGCTTGCCCTGCTGCAGGCGGAAGCGGCGGTCGGTCTTGTTGGCCAGGGCCCTGTCGTGGGTGACTACCAGGATGGTGGTGTTGTGGTCGCGGCTCAGGGAACTGAGGAGCTCGATGATGTGATCGCCGGTCTGCTCGTCCAGGTTGCCCGTGGGCTCGTCGGCGAGGATCAGCTGGGGCTCGTTGGCCAGGGCACGGGCGATGGCCACGCGCTGCTGCTCGCCGCCTGAGAGCCGGTTGATGCGCCGTTCGTGCTTGGACGGATCCAGCTGCACCTGCTCCAGCAGTTCCTGCGCCCGCTGGAGCCTGGCACCCTTCCGGACCCCGGCAAACTCCATGGGGAGCATAACGTTGTCCACGGCGGAGAGGTTGGGGATCAGGTTGAACTGCTGGAACACGAATCCGATGTCCCGGCGGCGGTACTCGGTCAGCTTGCTGTCCGGCAGGCTGGCCAGGCTGACGCCGTTGACGACGACGTCTCCGCTGGTGGGCTTGTCCAGCGCGCCCAGGAGGGACAACAGGGTGCTTTTGCCGCTGCCGCTCTTGCCCACGATCGAGGCGAGCGTTCCTTGCTCCAGGACGAAGCTGACATCATTCACCGGCTTGATGGTGCGGTCCCCGGAGTTAAAGGTGCGGACCAGGTTCTTTACTTCAATCATGGCTATTCTCCTCGCAGGACTTCGATGGGACGGATTCGCGCCGTGAGCAGCGCGGGCACCAGGGCGCCGATGATGGCGACGGCAAACACGGCCGCGATGCCGCCGGCGATGACACCGGGCGACGCGCTGGCGGTCACGGAGTTCAGCAGCTGGGAAGCGCCGCCGAAGGGCCCACCCTGTCCGCCGCGAAAGCCCCCTGCACCGGCGGCCTCGCCCGGGAAGCCGCGGCCGGCGGTGGCAGAAGCCGTGGTGCTGTTGCTGCTGATCAGGGCGGAGGCGATGCCGCCACTGGCGAAGGAGGCCATCGCTGCGCCCACTGCGCTGCCCAGGGCCGCCAGGACCAGGGCTTCGAGGACGAATTGCAGCCCGATGGTCCGGTTCGGCGCCCCGATGGCCTTCAGCACACCGATTTCGCGGCGGCGCTCGCGGACCAGCATCACCATGATGAGCAGGATGATCAGGCCGGCGGTGCCCAGGGCGGCGATGAAGGCGATGAAGGAGATGTTCTTGACGCTGTCCAGGGAGCTGACGGCGGTCTGCAGGTTCTGGCCCTGGGTGACGTCAGCCTTGTCGGTGCCCAGGGCGGCCTGCAGCGCCGTCTTGGTGGAGGCGACGTTGTCCATGGAGTTGACCGTGACGATCATGCTGGAGAGTTCACCGGGCGTGCCCGCAAGGGTCTGGGCGGTGGGTAGGGTCACGTACACAGCGTTATTGCCAAAGGCGGTGCCGGCGTCGAACAAACCGGAAACCGTGTAGGTCTGGTCGTTGATAGTGAAGGTGGACCCGACGGTGAGATGGTTCTTCTCTGCCAGCGAGGTGCCGAGCAGCGCGCCCGTGGATGATGCCGCATAGTCACCAAGACCGGAGCCCTGGGTGATGTTCAGTGCCTTGCCCGTGGTGTCCACCTCGGCGCCGATGCTGGTGGCGGTGATCGGCAGCGACCTGGGCTGCTGGGTGGTCCCGGTGGATCCCGTGGTTGCGTTGGCCTGCTGGTTCCGGCTGCCCAGGGTGCCTGCATCGACTGCGGCTGTGAGGCTGGTCGTGAGGGTGGCGGCTGACTGCCCGCCGGGGCCGCCCTGGCCGGCCTGTCCTCCTTGACCGGCCTGGCCAGTTTGTCCCGTCTGACTGGCTGACTGCGCAGCAGCAGCGGCCGCGTTCCGCAAACGCAGTGAGGAGGCTCCGACGACGGCACTGACGTTGGTAACGCCGGCCGCGGTGGTTGCCTGGGCGGCGGTGAGCGGCTCGCCACCGCCCTCGAAACCCTGCCCGCCGGCAGGGTTGACGGTCAGGACGGTGCCGACGGAGGCATTGAGCTCCTGGACTTTCGCTCCGACCGCCTGGTTGGCCACCAGCATGGCCAGGGCCAGGCCAATGGCGACGGCCAGCACTGCAACAACGGCTGCGGTGCGGACCTTGTTTCTGAAGGCATTGCCTACGCTTCGGGCAAGGACGCTCACGTTACTCCTATGACTCAGGTGCCGGCGCGGAAGGCCGGCTTCGCATCAACCCTCGCCGGGCATCCTGTGCAGGCATCCGGCCGAAGCTGTGTTTGGGCTGTGAGGGTCGTTGCCGCCTGGGCAGGACGCAGGAAGGCCCGGTCCCAATGTGAACCGGTCCCCGAAAGTTGGACTCGCAAATGTGCGAGTCCAACTCTAGCGGTAAGCGGTTGGCCCTTTGCTAAAGGCTCCGTCCCTTCCTGGTCGGAGCCTTTTCCGTCCCATGCTTCGGTGGCCGAAGTTCCAGACTGGCTGCTTCAGAGGCGAGTACCCAAATTTTCTGCCATTTGTAGACCCCTCGCGTTGTCGCTGTGTGTAGATGTATTAGCTCCGGGTGGTGAATTGGACTTGGACGTGCTTGAGCTCCGTGCGCGGAAGCACAGCGGTCACCACGCCGCCGCCGGACAGCTGGGCTCCGATACCGTAGACGAACGGGTCTGTATCAATCTCTGCGCCGGGCATGTCGACTCCGTTGATAACGGTCCTGGCCTGGCTGTTGACCATCCGGGCGGTTACTGAGGGTGCGTGCTGGTCCCACGGGTTGCTGCCCGGCCAGAGCTCTTGCCGGTATTGGTTCATGAGGATGTGGTTGACATGGTCAGCCAACAGGCTTCGAACCGAAGAGCGCTCGGATGGATCGCGGTGCCAGGTGGTTCGCACGGCCTCCTCAACTTGCGGGTAACGCAGGCGCTCCACGTACTCGATCAGCCAAGGGGGCCGCGGCCATGGCGGAACTTCCTCGATCGATCTGCGTGTCTTCTCGTTGAGGTCTGCGAGGTTTACCGGGTCTGAGCGGTCATCCGGGTTTCGCCAGAGCGTATAGGTGATGCTCGCCGTCATCTCGTTGTACCCACGATCATCTTGGCCATAGGTCACACCAACGCTGTCGGTGTCCTCCAATGACGGTTGGGGGATGAGCCCCATCACGGGAATGGGCATGAGTTTCAGGCGCTCGGCCCATCCAGCCCGCGGGTCGGGAGCGTCTGCGGGGAGAATTCCAGCCCCTCTCATACCCCGACTATGAACCACGCGAGGGTGCCTGTAAATGGGATTGAGTTTCAGCCCCCAAAGTCCCGGTGAAGGTTCGCTATGAGGGACCTATGCCGCAAGCGTCTGAGCACGATACTGTAGCGGGCTCAAACCCTTGAGCTTGGTGGAAATTCTTTCGGTGTTGTACCAGTGGATGTACTCGTGCAAGGCCGCTGTTAGGGCCTCGGTGTTGAGGAAGCGGACGTGATGGAAGAGTTCTTCCTTGAGGTGCCCAAAGAAGTTTTCCATCACGGCGTTGTCGAAGCAGTTGGCTTTGCGGGACATCGACTGCACCGCACCGGCCTCCGCCAAGAGCGTGCGCCAAGAGTTGTGCTGATACTGGGCGTATTCAACCGGTCGAAGCAACAGTTGCTATTGGGACTGAGCTTAGCTGGTCCGCGAAGGCTTCCGCTGGAGTGCGCCATCCTAAGACGCCGCGCGGCCGGTTGTTGATGATGTCGGCGACAGCTTGGATCTCTGGAGTGCTCCAGCGAGAGATGTCGGTGCCTTTCGGGAAGTACTGCCGAAGTAGCCCGTTGAGATGTTCATTGCTCCCGCGCTGCCACGGGCTCTTCGCATCGGCAAAATAGACCGGCAACCCGATTTCCTGCGTCAGAAGGGCGTGCGCGGACATCTCCTTCCCACGGTCCCACGTCAGGGAGCGGCGCAGATCCGCCGGCAGCACCTCGAAGGTCCGGACGAGTGCGTTCTTCATCGTGACCGCCCCGTAGCCAGCCAATGCAGGCCCATTCTTTGTCGGCTTGACCAGGCCGTAACCCTTCTGCCGAGGCAGATGAACGAGCATGGCGAAACGCGTCGTGCGGTCGATCAGAGTCGCGATCGCTGACCGGTTGAGACCGATGATGAGATCTCCTTCCCAGTGGCCTGCGACTTTCCGCTCGTCGGCTTCGGCGGGTCTCTTCTTCAAGGTTGTGGCGTCGGTGACATGCGCCCAGGCTTGCTGACGTGTTCGCGCTCTTGGTGTGCGTTTCGTGCGCCCCCGGCGCAGGTGCCACGCCTGCTGCCTGGTCAGTCCGCCCCGGCCCGGAACGTAAAGGGCTTGGTAGATCGCTTCGTGCGAGATCCGCATCGTTGGATCATCCGGGAACTCGACCGGCAGACGTTTCGCGATCTGCTGAGGGCTCCACCCCCTCACCCATTCGCGGTCCTCCCTATGCGGTTTGTTCTTCCCGTCCCAGACCGGGCCGACCGGCCCCAAACGTTCTCCTCCGCCGGCTCTGACGTGTCCGCTGAGCTTGTCGTTGACGTAATCGCGGAGGCCCTCGTTCGTGATCAGCTTCGCGGTCTTTGGACGGCGGGCTCGTCGTTCGGCATGCCACTGCGCCGTCGAGGCCTTGTAGTCCAAGCGGTACGTTCTCGTCGACGCGTTCCGACGCAGCTCCCGCGAGATCGTAGAGGGGCTTCGCCCCAGCCGGCGAGCGATCTCCCGCACCCCGCAGTCTTGCGCACGCCACAGTGCGATGTCCTCACGGTCGTTCGAGGACAGATACCGCCCGGACAGTGTCGGGGCCAGCTGAGGATTCACACCGCCAGCGTGCAGGAACCAGCGATGCGCCACCGGTTCTGACACGCCTGCCGCAACGCCGGCGTCCCGGGTCTTCGCACCAGAGGCGATCGCGACCCAGAACCGCACCCTGTCCTCGCGCCAAGCCACCGACGGCCGACCCGGCGAAGGGATCTGCCCCCTATACGCCCGTACCTGCTTCTGACGATTGCGAACCGACATCCAACACCTCCGTGACCAGGTGTTGCTTCGACCGGTTGAATACGCCCTGGAATCCCTGGTCGGAGTGAACGAGGGGTTTCCGCCCGTCCGCTAGCGTGGCCAAGGCGCTGCGCAGCGAGGCGTTGGTCAGCTCCAAATTGGGGGACCTCCCGATGGCATAGGAGATGATCTGCCGGTCAAATAGGTCCATGATCGGTGAGAGGTAGAGCTTCCGGTCACCCACGCTGAACTCGGTCACATCGGTCACCCACTTCTGGTTTGGGGCATCCGCTTCGAACTGGCGATTCAGCAGGTTCGGGGCCACAGCGCCCTGCTCGCCCTGGTACGAGTTGTACCGCTTCCTGCTCCGGACCTTGCAGACCAGCCGCAGGGAACGCATCAGCTTCAATACGGTCTTCTTAGCGACCGTCCACCCTTGCTTGAGCAGTTCAATATGGATCCGGCGGTGTCCGTACCGGCCATGGTTCTTCTCGAAAATCTCCGTGACAGCGGTCTTCAGAGAAGCCCGTGGATCTGGGCCTTGGAGGCGGGACTGGTGGTAGAAGAACGTGGACCGGGCTAACCCGGCTACGTCCAGGAGAACTTCCAAGCGGTGTTCAGCCCTGAGAGCGATGACAGCGCGGACCTTTAGCGCTGTTCCCCGTCCCTCAAGGCGTTTACTTTTCCCAGAAAGGCAACCTCTGCCCGCAGGCGTTCGTTCTCACGGCGCAGCCGCTCTACCTCAGACTCAGGTTTCCTTGCCGTCCCAGGATTCGTCTTCGGACGGCCCTTCGGCTTGGGCCGCAGCCCGTCCTCGCCTTCGGTCCGGTACTGACGCGCCCACTTCTCGAGCAACAGTGGAGAGGACAGCCCAAGCTCTTTCGCCAGGGCGACTTTGGGCTCACCCGCGCGGTATCGCTGCACAGCATCGAGTTTGAACTCAAACGAGAACACCGGTCGTGTCGGCTTCGCCACCAGCGTCGTACCTCCGCGCGTCCGCCATCGACCATACAAACGTTTGATAGCACCCCTACCTACCCCGAGTCGGGTCGCTACCGCCCAAGCACCCCAACCCGTTTCAAACAACGCTACCGCGGCCTCGCGCTGCTCCACGGACAACGAACTTCTCCCATGCATAAAACTGCTCCCCGAAAGTCAGAACTGATTTCTCAGTCCAACTTTCGGGGAGCAGTTCAATGGGACCGGGCCTTCCTGTTTGCCGGCTTTACCCGGCGGTTTTCAACGCTGTGTTACTTGGTGATCGGGCCGAGTACGGGATCGTCCTTGTAGGCCGTCTTGACGTTGGCGGAGGTCACGATAACCGGCTCCAGCAGGTAGGCGGGAACCACCTTGTTGCCGTTGTTGTAGGACTTGTCGTCGTTGACCTCAGGCTTCTTGCCTGCCTGCAGGTCCTTGACCATGGTGATCGCGTGCTCAACGAGCTTGCGGGTGTCCTTGTTGATGGTGGAGTACTGCTCGCCTGCCAGGATGGACTTGACCGACTCAACCTCGGAGTCCTGGCCGGTGACTACCGGGATCGGCTTGCCGGCGGCCTTGACGGAGGTCAGGATCGCACGGGCCAGGGTGTCGTTGGGGGACAGGACGCCGTCCACGTTAGCGGTGGTGTAGCTGCCGCTGAGCAGGGTGTCCATGCGGCGCTGGGCGTTCTCTGCCTTCCAGCCCTGGGTAACGGCCTGCTCGAAGCTGGTCTGTCCGGAGACAACCTTGAGGGTGCCGTCGTCGATCTTGGGCTTCAGCACGCTCATGGCGCCGTTGAAGAACACCTTGGCGTTGGCATCGTCAGGCGAACCGGCGAACAGTTCGATGTTGTACGGACCGGTGGGCTTCTTTGCCTTCATTCCATCCAGCAGTGCCTGGCCCTGGAGCACACCGACCTTGTAGTTGTCGTAGGCCACGTAGTAGTCCACGTTGTCGGTGTTCAGCAGGAGGCGGTCGTAGGCGATCACGGTGGCGCCGGAGTCCTTGGCCTGCTTGAGCTGGGTGCCCAGCTGGGAGCCGTCGATGGCGCCCACGATGATGACCTTGGCACCCTTGGTGACCATGGCGCTGATCTGGTTCTGCTGCTCCGAAACGCCGCCGTTGGCGAACTGGACGTCAGCCTTGAACCCGGCGCCACTGAGGCCGTCGTTGAACAGCTTCTCGGCCAGGACCCAGTTTTCACTGGTCTTCTGCGGAAGGGCGACACCGATGGAGGAATTCTGGTCGAATCCTGCGGCGCTGCCGCTGGAGCCGCCGCTGGGCTCCGAGCGGCCGCAGCCCGTCAGCGCCAGTGCTGCGATGGCAGCAACCGCTGCGGCCTTTCCTGCTTTACCAAACATTTGCATTGTTGGTTCTCTTTCTTTGTGTGATGGAACGGTATTCAGGCTGCAAACTTCAGGCTTCCCTGGCGATCGCTTCCTTGGTGGAGGTGGTTTCGTCGGGCTGGATGGGGTTGCTGGGCCCGGAAGTGGGGCGGTTCATGTTCCGGGTCAGCATGCCGATGATGGACCGCTTGCCCTGGGTCTTGTTGTAGACGTCGAAGGCTACGGCGATCAGGAGCACCAGGCCCTTGATGATCTGGGTGAGGTCGGCACCGACGCCCAGGAGCTGCAGGCCGTTGTTGAGCACTGCCATGACCAGGCCACCGATGATGGAGCCGACCACGGTGCCCACGCCGCCGGTCACGGCCGCGCCGCCGATGAAGACTGCCGCGATGGCGTCCAGTTCCCAGCCGACGCCGTCGAACGGGCCCGAGGCGGTGGAGCGGCCCACGAAGATCATGCCGGCCAGGCCGGCCAGGATGGACATGTTCATCATGACCAGGAAGTTGACCTTCTTGGACTGGACACCGGAGAGTTCGGCTGCGTGGCGGTTGCCACCGACGGCGTAAACGTGGCGGCCCAGGATGGTGCGGGACGAGATGAAGCCGTAAATCAGCACCAGGACGGCCAGGATCAAGCCGGGGATGGGGAAGGATGTGCCCGGACGGCCGGTGGCGAACAGGTACGTGGCGTAGAGGATGGCGGCGCAGATGAGCACCAGCTTCAGCACGGTCACCCACATCTCGGGTACTTCGGCGCCCAGCGCTTTGGCCCGGGCACGGGAGCGCAGTTCGCCCCACACCACGAAGACTACGGCGGCGATGCCCAGCAGGAGTGTCAGGTTGTTGAACCCGGTGTCGGGTCCCACCTCTGGAAGGTAGCCGGAACCGATGTACTGGAAGTCGGTGGGTACCGGGATGGTGTTGGACTTGCCCACGAACTGGTTGAAGCCGCGGAAGAGGAGCATGCCGGCCAGGGTCACGATGAAGGCCGGGATGCCAACATAAGCTGTCCACCAGCCTTGCCAGGCGCCGATGACGGCACCGAGGACCAGGCCCAGGAGGATCCCGGCCCACCAGGGGATTCCCCAGTCGCGGAGGGCCAGGGCGACGGTGACGCCGACGAATGCGGCGACCGAGCCGACGGAGAGGTCGATATGGCCGGCGATGATCACCAGCACCATGCCGATGGCCAGGATCAGGATGTAGGAGTTGCCGTTGAAGAGGTTGATGACGTTGCCGGGAGTCAGGGTCCGGCCTTCGGTGGCGAACTGGAAGAAGATGATCAGGGCCACGAGGGCGAAGATCATGCCGAATTGGCGGGTGTTTCCGCCAAACAGCTTTTTGAGGGCGTTCATGGTGTCAGTCCTTGTGTCCGGAAGGTTCTGGATGGGCCAGAGGGTCAGGCGGCTTTTCGGGTGGCGGAGGTCATCAGCTTCATCAGGCTTTCCTGGCTGGCCTCTTCTTTGGTCAGGACACCGGTGATGGCGCCTTCGAAGATGGTGTAGATGCGGTCGGACAGGCCCAGGAGTTCGGGCAGCTCGGAGGAGATGACGATGACTCCCTTGCCCTGGTTTGCCAGTTGCTGGATGATCCCGTAGATCTCGTACTTGGCCCCGACGTCAATGCCGCGGGTGGGTTCGTCGAGGATCAGCAGGTCCGGGTCGGTGAACATCCACTTGGCCAGCACAACCTTCTGCTGGTTGCCGCCGGACAGCTTGGCCACGCCTTCCTCCACGGACGGCGTCTTGGTACGCAGCGACTTGCGGTACTGCTCGGCCACGGTGAACTCCTGGTTGGGGTCCACTACCGAGTTGTGGCTGATCTTCTTCAGGGCGGCTGACACGGTGGTGGTCTTGATGTCATCAAGGAGGTTCAAACCCAGCGACTTGCGGTCCTCGGTGACGTATCCCAGTCCGGCGTCGATGGCCTGGCGGACGTTCTTAAGGACGATCTCCTTGCCGTCCTTGTAGATGTGGCCGTCGATGAAGCGTCCATAGGAGCGGCCGAAGACGGAACGGGCCAGCTCGGTGCGGCCGGCGCCCATGAGCCCTGCGAAGCCCACGATTTCCCCGCGGCGGACGTAGAAGCTGGAGTTCTTGCAGACCAACCTGTCCTGGACTGCGGGGTGGCCAACGGTCCAGTTCTTGACCTCGAAGAACACTTCCCCGATCTTGGGGGTGTGTTCCGGGAAGCGGGATTCCAGGGTGCGGCCGACCATGCCCTTGATGATGCGGTCCTCGTCTACGCCATCCTTCTTCACATCCAGCGTCTCGATCGACTTGCCGTCACGGATGATCGTGATGGAATCGGCAATTTGCTCGATCTCGTTGAGCTTGTGCGAAATGATGATCGAGGTGATGCCCTTTGCCTTGAGCCCAAGGATGAGGTCCAGCAGGTGCTGCGAATCAGATTCGTTCAGCGCGGCCGTGGGCTCGTCCAGGATGAGGATCTTCACGGACTTGTTCAGCGCCTTGGCAATTTCCACCAGCTGCTGCTTGCCGACGCCGATTTCCTTGATGGGGGTGTCGGGGTCTTCCCGCAGGCCGACGCGTGCCAGGAGGTCCAGCGACCGCAGGCGGGCCTCGGCCCAGTTGATGACGCCCCGCTTGGTGGGTTCATTGCCCAGGAAGATGTTTTCCATGATGGACAGCTCGGGGATCAGCGCCAGTTCCTGGTGGATGATCACGATGCCGGCGTGCTCGCTGGCCCGGATGTCCCGGAACTGCTGGACCTGCCCCTGATAGACGATGTCGCCGTCGTAGCTTCCGTACGGGTACACACCGGACAGGACCTTCATGAGGGTGGACTTGCCGGCCCCGTTTTCGCCGCAAATAGCGTGGACCTCGCCGGCCTTTACCCGAAGGCTTACGTCCGACAAGGCTTTAACGCCGGGGAATTCCTTGGTGATGGACCGCATCTCGAGGATGACCGGGTCCGTGTGCGTGGTCTGGGACGTCATGAGCCCTAACCCTCCAATGCAATGACTTCTTTGTCCGGCCGGCAAAGCGCAGGGCCGTCTGAACCAAAAGTAAACTGGATCACAGCCATTGTCGTCAAGTCTTTAACGCAATTGCCGGATAACGAAATGGTCTAGGACTTCCGGATCCCCGCATGCTGGAAGACCAGCGCTGCTGCCCCGAGGGCCTCCGCGCGGTCGCCGAGCGAGGACATGGTCAGGGTGGTGGTTTCGCCGATCACGGGCACTGCATGCCGGATCAGGCCCCTCCGGATAGGGTCCAACAGGAGGTCCCCGAGGCCGGCCAGGGGACCGCCCACCACGATGACCTCGGGGTTGATTAGGTTGGCCACATTGCCCAGCGCGCGGCCCACGGCCAGGCCCGCATCGTCGACCACGCGGAGGGTGGCGGAGTCCCGGTTCAGGGCCTTGCGGACGATGTCAGCGGGCGTCAGGGGAGGGTCGTCGCCGCGGCTGAGGAGCTCGATCATGGTGGTGGTGGATGCAATGGTTTCCAGGCAGCCGCGGTTGCCGCAGCGGCACACCAGGCCCTGCTCATGAATGGTGGCATGGCCGATTTCGCCGGTGATCCCCACGTTGCCGTAATAGGGGGCCCCGTTGAGGATCAGGCCCGCGCCGATGCCGGATCCGATCTTCAGGAACAGCAGGTTACTGACCCCGGAATGCTGCCCCCAGGTCACCTCGGACCACGCGCCCAGATTGGCGTCATTGTCAACAAAGACGGGGATTCTCAAGGTTTCCTCAAGATGCTGAAGGATGTTGATGCCCACCCATTCGGGAAGGATGGCCCCCTGCGCCACCGTCCCGGTCCGGCGGTCGATAGGGCCGGGAATACCGACGCCGGCACCCACCACAGAGGACCGGTCCACGCCGCTTTCGCGCAGGAGTTTCTCCAGCAGGGCCACGGCCGCCTGGATGCCGTCATCCGCTTGGTGGCCCAGCGGGAGCATCACCGATTCCTCGGCGATGACGTGGTAGCTGAGCGAGGCCAGGACCACCCTTAGGTGGCGCCGGCCGAAGTCGATTCCGACGGCGACGGCGCCGTTGCTGTTCAGCCGCACGTTCAGAGCACGCCGGCCCGAACTGGTGATGGGTTCAGTGGATGCCAGGCCGGAGTCGAGCATGATTTTGACAATGTTCGAGACGGTGGCGGTGGACAGCCCAGTTTGCCGGGCGAGCTCCGCCTGCGTGGAGGGGCCGCCCATCAGAGTCTCGATAATCCGCTGCTGGTTCAGCTGCCGCAGCGCGGACTGGGACCCGGGATTCTTGGGCTTGCTCTTCGTTGAGCGCGGGGGTGCGGACATGCTAAGAACATTGCCCTATTGCTGCGCTTGTAGTCAAGAAGTTAACGCATGGCCGCCTGTGCAGTAGTGGACAAGCACCCGGCCCAAGGCAAGCGGGGCCCCCGTGCATTCTGTCCCGGACGCCAGGCTGGCGGGTCCAAACGACCCGGCGGACTCCCGGAAGGGCTGTCTAGGCTGGAAGGCAGAACACTTACGAACAGCCATTCCCCGCGGAGAGGCATACAGAAGGTGGTAACGATGCTGCTGTCCGTCCTGCAGGCGAATGCCGCGGTCCTGGACGTCGAGGCCAATCTCCGGACGGTGGATGATGCCGCACGCCGGGCTGCCACAGCTGGGGCGGACCTGCTGCTCACGCCGGAGTTGTTTCCGGTGGGCTACGCCCCGCTCAGGCTGCGATCCGAACTGGACCCGGCAAGCCTTCCCGCCATCCGTGCGCAGCTGGCCGACATCGCCCGCCGGAACGGAATTGCGCTCGTCTACAGCCTGCCCTCCGTCGCCGGCGGCGAAGCCGGCGCCTCCGCCCAAGGCCGCGACTGGCACATTTCCGCAACCTTGGTCGACGCTACCGGCACCGAGCTCCTGTCCTACGCCAAGGTGCACCTCTTCGGCGGCGAGGAGCGCAAGGCCTTCGTGGCAGCCGCTGAACCCCCCGCCGTCGTCACCTTCAAGGGCGTGCGCACCTCCCTGCTGATCTGCTACGACATTGAATTCCCGGAGGCCGCCAGGGCGGCAGCTGCCCGGGGCGCCGAACTGCTCCTGGTGCCCACCGCCCTGTCCATAGGCTTCGACGCCGTGCCGCAGGTGCTGATCCGTGCCCGCGCCTTGGAAAGCCAGCTGAACGTGGCCTATGCCAACCACTGCGGAATCGAGGACGCCTACTCGTTCGGGGGCGGAAGCGTCGTGGCCGGCCCCGACGGCGCGGTCCTCGCCTCCGGTGGCGGCGGCCCGGAACTGCTGTTTGCCCAGGTGGGCACCGAGACCGTACACGCAGCACGGGAAGAGGTGCCATACATGAGGGAGCGCCGGCCTGAGCTGTACCGGGAGTGGGAGGGGCGCCTGGCCGAGGGTGCCGATACCGCGGACGGTGCCTAAGCCGTTAGACAGCGTCAGCGGTCAAGGCGTCCGCGTACTGCAGCGCAATCCACAGCTCGGCCCGCACCTGTGCCTGGTTCAGGTCCATCTGCAGCAGCTCACCAAGGAGGCCGATCTGGCGCCGCACGCTGTTCCGGTGCAGCCCCAGCCGCTTGGCCGACCCGTCCCAGCTGCCGTTTTCGCTGAGCCACCCCTGCAAGACGGCCAGCAGCGGGTCCCGCCGGTCCGGTTCCAGCGCCAGGACCGGCCGCAGCAGCCTTTCGGCCAGCAGGGTCCCTGCGTCACGGCCCAGCAGCCCGGTAACGGACCAGGACACTTCATCGGCGCGTACACTGGTCCCGCTTCTCTGGACCTGGCTGCGCAGCGAGGTGGCGCGCTGGTACGCCGCCGGTAGGGCGGTGAGCTCAGTGGGTTCGCCGATCACCAGGCGCCACCCGAGCTTCTCCACATCCGCAAGCAATGCATCATCAACCTTGAGCCGGGTCACGGCCGCAAATCCGTAGTCCGTGATCTCCACCAGCTTGGTGTCGAACATCCGCCGCCACTGCAGGAGTTCCCGCACGGGACTGTCGCCGGCCGGCCATTCGGGCGCTTCCACCTTGATGCCCTGCACCACGCGCATCGGTGCGGAGCGCGTGGAGGACAGGCTTTGGGCCAGCAGGTCCTTGAGTCCGTTCAGGTGCTTGGTGCCGCCCGTGGTGAGGCTTTCGGGATGCAGCAGGACGGCGGTGGCCAGCTGGCTGGGAGCCAGCGACCCGCTGGTGCGCTGCCGTACCAGCAGCTCGAGCAGTCCGACGGCGGACTGGACCACGTTGTTCTGCGCGGGCGTCAGCGGAACGTCGGAGCCGAGGATCAGTGCGCCCAGGTTGGCGTCCTTGGTGCTGCGGAGGGGGTGGCCCACCACCAGGGCAGAGCCCGGCTGGTCGAATCCGTCCATTTCCACCCGCGGGCCGCGGCCGGACAGCAGCCGTTCCAGCATCGGTTCCAACAGGGAAAGGTCGACGGCGGTGCTGCCGCCGGCGCCGGTGCCGCGGGCCCGGACCCTGCCGTCCGCCCCCACCATGACCGCCCACACGGGCACCCGCTGGACCAAGGCGGCCAGCAGTTCGTGTTCGGGCTTGGGGGAGAGGACGGCCCGCATGAGCTGCCGGTTGGTCTCTGCCAGCTGCCGGAAAACCCTGGCATTGTCAGTTTCCAGGAGCTGCGAGAATTCGAGGCCGATGGCAGCGAACGGCAGCGACTCCGGCACCTCGAACAAGGTGAGGTTGTGCCTGCGGCAGGCGTCCACCACCACGTCGGGGGCGGCGTCGAAGTAGGGCCTGATGCCGAAGCCGAGGGCGGCCACCTTTGCCTCCACCAGCCGCCGGACGTAGGCATCCACCTTCGCGGGGGAGCCACCCTCGCCGAGGAAGGGCAGGCCGGCGGTGAGCAGGAACTCGCCCTCGGGAAGGTAGGGCGTGGGGTCCTCCAGCTCGCTGGGCTCCACCCACCGCAGCAGCTGCCCGCCACTGCCGCCGTCGTGAAGCGTCTTCAGTACCGGCGGCAGCTGGTCAAGGAACTGCTGGAGGGTGACGAAGCTCAGCCGCCCGGTTGCGGCGGGCTCAGCCGGCATGGCCGACGCCGGCGGGATCCGGCTCCTGGTAGTCGGGGCACTCGTGGGCGGCCGCCCCCGCATAGGAGCGCGGCAGGCGCGGTGCGATCCGGTTGATGATTTCGTCCCCATGGCTGCCAATGGCGGCACCCCAGTCGTCGGCGCTGGCGGCACCGGACGCGGGGTCGCCAAACAATACAGCGGTATCACCCACCTCAAAGCCGGTGCGGTCCGGCCCCAGGTCCACCATGAACTGGTCCATGCACACCTTGCCGATCACGGGCACCCGGCGGCCCCCGACGCTCACCACCGGGCGGCCGCTGATGCCTTTTGGAATACCGTCCGCGTAACCCAGGGGAATCAGGCCCAGGTAGCGCGCCTCATGCGTGATGGCCTGGTGTTCGTAACTGATCCCGGTGCCGGCCGGAACCTTCTTGATCATCACCAGCGGAGCGGTCACGCTGAGCGCGGGACGCAACCCGAAGTCCGCGGGAGCCAGGTAGTCGGCAGGGGCCAGGCCGTAGATGGCCAGCCCGGCGCGCACCATGTCGAAATGGAATCCGGGGCGGTCAAGGATGTTGGCCGAACTGGACACGTGCCGGAGTTCAGGGTCAAGTCCGGCGACTTTCGCCAGCCGGACTGCTTCCTCGAATTCCGCTACTGCGGCACTGTTCCCGGGATGGGCTGGGACATCCGCCCACGCCAGGTGGGTCCAGATGCCGCGCACCCGCAGGGCACCGTCGAGTTCGGCCCGGCGGGCCCGGGCAACCAGCCCGGCCCAGTCCTCCATGCGGGCGCCACCCCGGCTAAGTCCGCTGTCGAGTTCAAGATGTACGACGCCGGGGCGTCCCAGCCGCTGTGCGGCGGCTGCCAGCACCTCCAGTTGGGAGACGCTGCCAAGGGACAGATCGACGTCGTTTTCGAGGGCCTCGGTGATGGCCTCACTCGTCTGGGATGCCAGATAGAGCCAGGAAAGGATCGGCGCGGTGATGCCCGCCCTGCGGAGTGTGATGGCTTCAGCGAGCTGTGCCGTGCCCAGCCAGTCTGCGCCGGCCGCGACCGCGGCCTTGGCCACTTCAACCAGGCCGTGGCCGTAGCCGTTCCCCTTGACCACAGCCATGAAAAAGGGTGCCGCGCTGCGTTCTCTCAAGACCCGGACATTGTCTGAAATGGCGGACAGGTCGACGTTGACCTGCCCGGACAGCACCGCCGGCGCGGACTGTTCGGTGTGTGCATTAAGTCTCATGGTGGATCACTATAAGTCATTTTGCACCGGGTTGAGAGTTGCCTCACATGCCAACCTTGGGGAGGGGAAACCGAAAACTACTCTGAAGGGACGTCAACGGTGACTGTGCCTGTAACCACCGAAAAAACCTTTGCGCCGCGCGTCGGACGGCCCGGCCTCCGGGCCCAACTGCTGCGCCGTAAACCGATCGGCCAGATGATCAGCGAAGCCGGAAGCGGCGGGGGCGGCGGCGGGCTGGTGCGCAGCTTCGGCGTCCTCCAGCTCACCATGATCAGCGTAGGTGCCACCCTGGGGACCGGCATCCTGGTGATCCTCGGGGAATCCGTGCCGCTGGCCGGCCCGGCCATCTGGATCTCCTTCGTCATCGCGGGCCTGGCCGCCCTGCTCTCCGCCGTCTCCTACGCTGAAATGGCCGGGCTGGTTCCGGTGGCCGGCTCAAGCTACTCCTACTCCTACGCCACCATGGGCGAGGGCATGGCGTGGATCTGTGGCTGGTGCCTCGTCCTTGAATACGCCGTCTCCGTGGCAGCAGTAGCTGTGGGCGCCGGGCAGTATGTTAGCGAGGCGCTGGCCGCCTTCGGGCAGGTCCTTCCCGATGCCATGTCCCAGCCCCCGGGTGACGGCGGGGTGGTGAACATTCCCGCGGTGGCCATCGTAGTGCTGGCCATGGTCCTGCTGGTGCGCGGTGCACGGGAAAGCGCCTGGATCAACACCGCCATCGTCATCATCAAGGTGGGCATCCTGCTGTTCTTCTGCGCCGTTGCCTTCACCGCGTTCAACGCCGGAAACTTCGAGCCGCTGATGCCCATGGGTGCCGCCGGCGTCTCAGCCGCAGCTTCGCGGGTGTTCTTTTCCTACATTGGCTTTGATGCGGCCTCCACCGCCGGTGAAGAAGCCAGGAACCCCAAACGCGACCTTCCCCGCGCCATCCTGCTGTCCATGGTGATCGTCACCAGCATCTACGTCCTGGTGGCCGTCGCCGCCATCGGTGCCCGGCCCTGGGGCTGGTTCGACGGCACCGAGGCCGCCCTGGTCCAGATCCTGGAGGAGACCACCAACCAGCCCTGGATCGCCCTGCTCTTTTCCGTCGGTGCCGTCCTGGCCATCGCCAGCATCGTGCTCACCGTCCTCTACGGGCAGACCCGCATCCTGTTGTCCATGTCGCGGGACGGGCTGGTGCCCAAGATCTTCGGACGCGTCTCTCCCCGCACCGGCACCCCGGCCGCCGGCACCCTCATCGTGGGCACCGCCGTTGCGCTCACCGCAGGGCTGGTGCCGCTCGGCGCCCTGGCGGACGCCACCAGCATCGGCACCCTGTTCGCATTCGCGCTGGTCAACGTGGCCGTCATCTACCTGCGCCGCCACCGCCCTGACCTGAAGCGCAGCTTCCGGGTGCCGCTCTACCCCATGACCCCCGTGCTGGGCACGCTGATGTGCGCCTACCTCATGGCCAACCTCGGTGCCGAGACCTGGCTGGTCTTCGGTGCCTGGATGCTCGTGGGCATTGCCATCTACTTCGGCTATGGACGCCGGAACTCGAAGGTAGCGGCTCTCAGCGAGCTCGACTACCGTGAACTGACCGCCAAGGCCCCCAGCCAGGAACCTGTGAAAGCAGCACACTCATGACCATCGCCACCGAACTGCCCGCCTTCGACCCCTCCAGCACATCCACGCCGCCGGCGGATGCAGCCGGACGCGGCGCTGCGGGACAGGCAGCGCCCATCACCATGCTGAACCCCGATTTCCCGTTCAGCTACGACCACTACCTGGCCCACCCGGACGGGCTGGGCTCGGTTCCGCGGGAGCTGGACGGCACGGAGGTGGCCGTCATCGGCGCCGGCCTCTCCGGGCTGGTGACCGCCTATGAACTCATGAAACTCGGCCTGCGGCCCGTGGTCTATGAAGCGGACCAGATCGGCGGAAGGCTCCGCACAGCGGCTTTCCCGGCAGCGCCCGGAGTGGTGGCGGACCTGGGCGGCATGCGGTTCCCGGTCTCTGGCAGGGCCTTCTACCACTACGTGGACCTGCTGGGCCTGGAGACCCAGGACTTCCCCAACCCCCTTGCCGAGGCCACCTCCAGCACCGTGATCGAGCTGGCCGGCAAAAAGTACTACGCGGAAAAGTCCGGCGACCTGCCACCTTTCTTCCGCGAGGTGGCCGACGCCTGGAAGGCCGCGGTCAACGACGGCGCCAAGTTCGTGGAGATGCAGGAGGCCATCAAGGCGCGCGACATGGCCCGCATCAAGGAACTGTGGAACGAACTGCTCCCGCTCATGGACGAGCAGACCTTCTACGGCTTCATCGCCGCCAGTGAATCCTTTAAGAAGGCAGGGTTCGCACACCGGGAAGCCTTCGGCCAGGTGGGTTTCGGCACCGGCGGCTGGGACACCGACTTCCCCAACTCCATCCTCGAGATCCTCCGCGTGGTGTACACGGACGCGGACGACCAGCACCGGCTCATCCGCGGGGGAGCGCAACGGCTCCCCGAGGCACTGTGGCAGCACGCGCCGTCGGACCTGGTGCACTGGCCCGCCGGCACCTCCTTGGCCTCGCTGCACTCCGGTTCGCCCCGCGGCGCCGTGGGGAAGATCAGCCGGGACCCGGACGGCAATCTGCGCGTCCGCGAACGGTGGGGCCGCGAGGCCAGCTACCCGGCTGTGGTCACCACCTGCCAGTCATGGCTGCTGTCCACCCGGATCCACACCGAGGAGGCACTGTTCCCGGCCGAACTGTGGACCGCCATGGAGAAATCGCACTACATGCAGTCCTCGAAGACGTTTGTGATGGTGGACCGGCCGTTCTGGAAGGACACCGACCCCGAAACCGGCAATGAGGTCCTGTCCATGACCCTGACCGACCGGCTGAACCGCGCCACGTACCTGCTGGACAACGGTCCGGACCAGCCGGCCGTGATCCTGCTGTCCTACACGTGGAACGACGACGCCCTGAAGTGGCTGGCCCTGGACGCGGACGAACGCGTGGAGCTGATGCTGCACTCCCTCGAGCAGATCTATCCGGGCGTGGACATCGCCGGGCACATCGTGGGCCAGCCGATCACCGTGTCCTGGGAGGCGGACCCCAACTTCATGGGCGCCTTCAAGGCCAACCTGCCCGGGCACTACCGCTACCAGCAGCGGCTGTTCACGCACTTCAAGCAGGACAAGCTGCCCGAATCCCAGCGCGGCATCTTCCTTGCCGGCGACGACGTCTCCTTCACCGCCGGCTGGGCTGAAGGTGCCGTGACCACCGGATTGAACGCCGTGTGGGGCGTGGTGAAGCACCTGGGCGGGTCATCCGCGCAGGGCAACCCGGGTCCGGGCGACCTGCTGGACGAGTTCGGTCCGATCAGCCTGGATTAACCGATCAGCCTGGACTAGCGTGGGCCCACGCCCGCCGGGTTCCCTGGCCGAGCTTGCGAGGTTAGGGAGTGGGTGGGGAGAGCTCGCGGTGTTGCGCCGCGAGCTCCACGTAACGCGTCGCATTGGCGCGGACGCCGTCGAACTCCTCATCGGTGAGTTCGCGGCGCACCTTGGCGGGCACGCCCGCCACCAGCGAGCGGGGTGGAACCACCGTTCCTTCGAGCACCACGGCGCCGGCCGCCACCAGCGAGCCGGCGCCGATCACTGCGCCGTTGAGGACCGTGGCGCCCATCCCGATCAGGCAGTCGTCCTCCACGGTGCAGCCATGGACGACGGCGGCGTGCCCCACGCTGACGCGTTCGCCCACCGTGCAGGGGAAGCCAGGGTCGGCGTGCAGCACCACGTTGTCCTGCAGGTTGCTCCCCGCGCCTACCGAAATGGGGGCGGTGTCGGCACGGACGGAGACGCCGTAGAAGGCGCTGGAGTCCGGGCCCAGGGTGGCGTTGCCGATGATGGAGGCCGACGGGGCCACGAACGCTGTTTCATGGATGGCCGGGGCGTTGCCGGCGAAAGGGTAAAGAGGAGCCATGGCTTCACCCTAAGCCACCCCCGCCACCCAACTGACTCGCATTAGTTGTCGTTTTGCGGGTCGAAAACGACAACTAATGCCAGCCAGTTGGGTAGCTGAGGGGGAGTGGCCTAGTTGAAGACCACCGTGCGGTTGCCGTCCAGCAGCACCCGGTGCTCGGCGTGCCATTGCACGGCCTGGACCAGCGTGCGGCCCTCCACGTCGCGGCCCATCTGGACGAACTGCTCGGCGGTGCGGGCATGGTCCACCCGGATGACTTCCTGCTCGATGATGGGCCCCTCGTCCAGGGCTGCGGTGACGTAGTGGGCCGTGGCGCCGATCAGTTTCACGCCGCGCGCGTGCGCCTGGTGGTAGGGCTTGGCGCCCTTGAAGGACGGTAGGAACGAGTGGTGGATGTTGATGGCCTTGCCCGTGAGGTCGGCGCAGAGTTCATCGGACAGGATCTGCATGTAGCGGGCCAGGACGGTCAGCTCGATGTCGTGCTCGGCGATGAGCGCGCGCAGCTTGTCCTCCGCCTGCACCTTGGTGTCCTTGGTCACGGGGATGTAGTGGAACGGGATGCCGTAGAACTCGGCCAGCCCGGCCAGGTCCTGGTGGTTCGACACGATGGCCGGGATTTCGATGGGAAGCGTGCCGGAACGCTGCTGGAAGAGCAGGTCGTTGAGGCAGTGGGCGGAGGTGCTGCACATCACCAGGGTGCGCACTTTGTCGCCCACAGTATCGAGGCTCCACTGCATCGAGAAGGCCTCTGCCACCGGCTCCAGCGCGGCGCGCAGCTCTGACTTGGGGGCGGCCGTGGTCACCTCCACCCGCATGAAAAAGTTGCCGGTGGTGGGGCTGCCGTACTGCTGTGAATCCATAATGTTGCACCCCGCCACCAGGAGTGCTCCGGCCACCGCGTGGACGATTCCGGGACGGTCCGGGCAGGACAGGGTTACTACATACGCTTGGTTCAGCAGCTGTTCATTCACGCGTAATAGCCTACCCGCGCCGCGGGCGCCGGTTTTGGTAGGCTGGGACGGTCGCAACTGGCGTTGGGTGGCTAACCACCAGGGAGCGGCAATCACGAAGACCACGGATCGTACGCCTGGGCCGAGGGTCATGTTTTGCCGGAAAGTGGGGTTGCGCCCGCGCCAGCGCAGCAGCGCCATGCCGAGCTTTCACGCCCTGTCATCAACACGGTGCGGAAGCGCGCCAGCCGGTAGCCTGACCTAAGCAGTGCCCGTATCCCTAGCCAGGAGTTCTTCGTGACTACTACAGCCACCTCAACCACAGCCGTCAGCAACCAGCCGCTGGCTGAGCTCGACCCCGAAATCGCCAAAGTCCTTGAGCAGGAGCTGGGCCGCCAGCGCGGCACCCTGGAAATGATTGCCTCCGAGAACTTCGCGCCCCGCGCCGTGATGGAGGCCCAGGGCTCCGTCCTCACCAACAAGTACGCCGAGGGCTACCCGGGCCGCCGCTACTACGGCGGCTGCGAATATGTTGACGTTGCAGAGCAGTTGGCCATCGACCGGGTCAAGGCACTGTTTGGCGCCGAGTTCGCCAACGTCCAGCCGCACTCCGGTGCACAGGCCAACGCCGCGGCCCTCTCCGCCATGATCACCCCCGGCGACAAGATCCTGGGCCTGTCCCTGGCCCACGGCGGCCACCTGACCCACGGCATGAAGCTGAACTTCTCCGGCAAGCTTTACGAAGTTGCCGCCTACCAGGTGGAGGAAGACACCTTCCGGGTGGACATGGACAAGCTCCGCGAGCAGGCCATCAAGGAAAAGCCCCAGGTGATCATCGCCGGCTGGTCCGCCTACCCGCGCCACCTGGACTTCGCCGCCTTCCGCTCCATCGCCGATGAAGTGGGCGCACTGCTCTGGACCGACATGGCACACTTCGCCGGCCTCGTGGCTGCAGGCCTGCACCCCAGCCCGGTGCCGCACTCCGACGTCGTCACCTCCACCGTGCACAAGACCCTGGCCGGTCCCCGCTCCGGTGTGATCCTGGCCAAGGAACAGTGGGGCAAAAAGCTGAACTCCAACGTCTTCCCCGGCCAGCAGGGCGGCCCGCTGATGCACGTCATCGCCGCCAAGGCCGTGGCCTTCAAGATCGCCGGCACCCAGGAATTCAAGGAGCGCCAGGAGCGCGTCTTGGAAGGTGCCAAGATCATCGCCGACCGCCTGAACCAGGCCGACGTGGCCCAGGCCGGAGTCTCCGTTCTCACCGGCGGCACCGACGTCCACCTGGTGCTCGTTGACCTGCGCAACTCCCAGCTGGACGGCCAGCAGGCCGAGGACCTCCTGCACTCGGTGGGCATCACCGTCAACCGCAACGCCGTCCCGTTCGACCCCCGCCCGCCGATGGTCACCTCCGGCCTGCGCATCGGCACCCCCGCCCTGGCCACCCGCGGCTTCGGCGCCACCGAGTTCACCGAGGTCGCCGAGATCATCGCCACCGCCCTCAAGGCAGGCAACAGCGCCGACGTCGAGGCCCTGCAGGCACGCGTTGACAAGCTGGCAGCCGACTTCCCGCTCTACCCGCAGCACGAGCAGTGGTAACCAATGACTGAAACCACAACCGCGCAGATCCTCGACGGCAAGGCCACCGCCGCTGCCATCAAGGCCGAGCTGACCGAACGCGTGGCCGCACTCAAGGCCAAGGGCGTCACTCCCGGCATCGCAACTGTGCTGGTGGGCGCGGACCCGGCCTCGCAGCTGTACGTCTCCATGAAGCACAAGCAGTCCGTGCAGATTGGGATGAACTCCATCCAGCGCGAGCTTCCGGCCGACGCCACCCAGGAACAGGTGGAGGCCCTCATTGACGAACTCAATGCGGACCCCGCCTGCCACGGGTACATTGTGCAGCTGCCGCTGCCCAAGCACCTGGACACGGATGCCATCCTGGAACGGATCGACCCCGCCAAGGACGCCGACGGGCTGCACCCCACGAACCTCGGCCGGCTGGTGCTGAACGTCAACAACAAGATCACCACGCCGCTGCCGTGCACCCCCCGCGGTGTCATCGAGCTCCTGGAGCGCAACGGCTACAGCCTGGCCGGCAAGCACGTTGTGGTGGTGGGCCGCGGCGTCACCATCGGCCGCTCCATCGGCCTGCTGCTCACGCGGCGGGACGTCAACGCCACCGTGACCCTGACCCACACCGGCACCACCAACCTCTCCGAACTGCTGAAGCAGGCGGACGTGATCGTGGGTGCGGCCGGCGTGAAGCACATCGTCAAGGCAGCGGACGTGAAGCCGGGTGCCGCTTTGCTGGACGTCGGCGTCACCCGCGAGACCGATCCGGAGACGGGCAAGAGCCGCGTCTACGGCGACATCGATCCCGCCGCCGCCGAGGTGGCCGGCTGGATTTCGCCGAATCCTGGCGGCGTGGGCCCCATGACAGTGGCTCTGCTGATGACCAACGTGGTGGAGGCCGCGGAACGCGCGGCAGGCATCAGCCAGTAGGCACTGCAGACTAGTTCCGGCAGGAAGAAGTACGACGGCGGCACGGCACCTTTCCCAGGAAAGGCGCCGTGCCGCCGTCGGACGTTTAATAACGAAACTGCAAGCGTCCTTCCACATCCGCCCCGCCTCCACTAGTCTGCACAGGTGCACAACCACGCCCTGACGCCTGCCGGCACCCTGACCACGGGCCCGCCGTCCGGCACCGTCATCTCCGCCGAAAACCTGACCAAGACCTACGGTGATGTTGCCGCCGTCGACGGCATCTCCTTTGCCGTGCCCGCGGGGGAGTCCTTCGGGCTGCTCGGGCCCAACGGCGCGGGCAAGTCCACCACCATGAAGATGATCGGCGGTGTCACGCGCCGCTCCGCGGGGCAGCTCAGCATTATGGGGCTGGACCCGGACACCCACGGCCCTGAGGTGCGCGCGCACCTGGGCGTGGTGCCGCAGCAGGACAACCTGGACGAGGAACTGCGCGTACGCGACAACCTCCTGGTCTACGGTCGCTATTTCGGCCTGCCCATGAGCTACCTCAAGCCCAAGGCCGATGAACTGTTGGAATTCGCCCAGCTGACGGACAAGGCCAAATCCCGGGTGGACGCCCTCTCCGGCGGCATGAAGCGCCGCCTCACAATCGCGCGGTCCCTGATCAACGAACCGCGGATCCTGCTGCTGGACGAGCCCACCACGGGACTCGACCCGCAGGCCCGCCACATCCTCTGGGACCGGCTGTTCCGGCTGAAGGAGCAGGGCGTCACCCTGATCCTCACCACGCACTACATGGGCGAGGCTGAGCAGCTCTGCGACCGGCTGATCGTGGTGGACAAGGGCCGGATCATGGCCGAGGGCTCGCCCGCGGAGCTGATCCGTGAGCACTCCACCCGGGAAGTGGTGGAGCTGCGGTTCGGTTCGGAACGCAACGCCACCATCGGGTCGCAGCTGGAGGGCATCGGGGAAAGGCTTGAGGTGCTGCCTGACCGGGTGCTGATGTACGCGCACGACGGCGAGTCCGCGCTTGAGCAGGTATCGGCCCGCGGCCTGAGGCCGCTGACGTCGCTGGTCCGCAGGTCCTCGCTGGAGGACGTGTTCCTCCGGCTCACCGGGCGGAGCCTCGTTGACTGAATCCGGGGGATTGACTGAATCAGGCGGGTTGGCTGAATCAGTGTCGGGGGTTGGCCCGCGCCCCGCGCTGCGGGCGCACGCGCCGGAGGTCTCGGCGGCCAAGGCGCGGCGTTGGGGTGCCTTCTACTATGCGGAGCAGGTGCTCCGCGTCATGAAGGGGTACACCTGGTCCATCGTGATGTACAGCGTCGGCCAGCCAGTGGCGTACCTGTTCGCCATGGGTGTGGGCCTGGCCACCCTGGTGGATACCGGCAACGAGGCCTTCGGCGGCGTCTCCTACCTGGCCTTCATCGCCCCGGCGCTGCTGGTGTCCGCCGCCGTGATGACTGCTGCCAACGAGTTCACGTTTCCCATCATGGACGGGTTCAAGTGGCGGCGGATCTACTTTGGCCCCCATGCCTCGCCGCTGACACCGCAGCAGATTGCCGCCGGCCAGATCATTGCCGTGACGCTGCGCCTGCTGCTGCAGTCAGCCATCTACTTTGCCGCCGTGGCACTGTTCGGCGCTTCCCCGTCGGGTTGGGGTTGGGTGGGCATCCTGGTGGCCACCCTGACGGGGCTCGCCTTTGGGTTGCCGCTGATGGCCTACTCGGCCTCCATCACTGAGGACAAGGGCCAGTTCGCGCTGGTGATGAGGTTCATTGTGATGCCGCTGTTCCTGTTCTCCGGCACGTTCTTCCCGCTGGAGAACCTGCCACTGGCCGTCCGCTGGATCGGGTGGATCTCACCCATCTGGCACGGCACGGAACTGGGCCGGGTGTTCAGTTTCGGTTACCGTGAACCGCTGCTCCTCACGGTTGTCCACGCCGCCGTGCTGGCGGGGCTGGCTGTCCTGGGATGGGTGCTGACGCGGCGCCGCTTCGCCCTGAGGCTGGGCCAGTGAGCGCCCCCGCGCAGGCGCGCAGCCGGACGTTCGGGCCGCTGTACTCCCGCAACGCCAGGGCAGTAATTGCCCGCGGGCTTATGGCCACGCGGAGCACCAACTGGCTAGTGATGGTGTCCGGATTCTTCGAGCCGGTCCTATTCCTCATCTCCATGGGCGTGGGCCTCGGGGCCATCGTGGGCGAGGTCCAGGGGCCTGACGGTACACACATCAGCTACGCCGCCTACATTGCCCCTGCCCTGCTGGCTGTCTCGGCCATGAACGGTGCGGTGTATGACTCCACGTGGAACGTCTTCTTCAAGATGAACTTCGCCAAGCTCTACCAGGGCATGCTCTACACGTCGCTGGGCCCGCTGGATGTCGCGCTGGGAGAGATCTTCCTGGCCTTGCTGCGGGGCATGCTCTACGCCACCGGATTCACGGCGGTCATGGGGGTCATGGGGCTGATCACTTCGCCTTGGGCGCTGCTCATGATTCCAGCGTCCGTGCTGATTGCCTTCGGGTTCGCCAGCCTCGGCATGGGCATCACCAGTTTCCTCAAGACCTTCCAGCAGATGGACTGGATCAACTTCATCCTGCTGCCCATGTTCCTGTTCAGTGCCACCTTCTACCCCTTGAGCGTGTATCCGCAGCCCATCCAGTGGTTCATCCAGGCCATGCCGCTGTGGCACGGGGTGGAGCTGCTGCGGCAGATCAGCGTGGGAAGCTTCACGTCCGCCACACTCCTGCACGTGGGCTACTACCTGGTGATGACCGCAGTCGGCATGCTGCTGACCACCCTGCGCCTGCGGAGCCTGTTCCTGAAGTGATGCCCGCGTCCAACTAGGTCGCATTACTTGTCGTTTTGAGCCGTCAGAACGACAACTACTGCGAGTCAGTTGGGGGAGCGGGGGTTTGTTCGCCGGGGGTGGAAGGCGGCGGAAGCACAGTGTTCCGTTTGAGACAATGGCTGCATGCGAACTTTGGGCAGCTCCTCGTCATCCTCCAAACCCGCCCGGGGCGGTTTTTCGATGTTCCGGATCAGCGGACCGGGGCTGATGGTCCTGGTGACGGCTTTCGTTGTGGCGGTTATTTTCGCAGCGAACCAGAACGACGTCGTGGGCTGGGTTGTGGCCATCATCGCCGGCTTCTGGCTTGCGCTGGCTGCGTTCGTGGTCTTCAGCATCCAGCGGGCCGCCAAGAAGGCCGGGGCGAAGCTGTCAGAGGCCCAGAGCGCGTTCCAGACGGCAGCCGGACGTGGTCCGGCCCGCGTATCGGCCGACCACGGGGGGACGCAGGTGATCTACGAACGCACCGAGGCTGACGAGGTGCGCGACCTGAAGCTGGACCATTCGTTCAAGATCGTCCAGGTACAAATCCGCGTGGTGGAGGAGGAGCGTGCCAAGGGCGACGCCGCGAACCACGACACCATCAACCGCGCCCTCGAGACCATCCAGATCACAGCCGCCAATGCCCGGGACATGATCAAGTCCTCCGGGGGCAACGGGGAGCCGGTGACCGGAACCATCATCGACTAGAGTGGAGCGGGTGAGCTCGGCATTGAACAAGGACCACCTTCGCATCGCATCCGTGAACGTCAACGGCCTCCGGGCTGCCTACAAAAACGGTATGGCGGCATGGCTGGAGCCGCGCGAAGTGGACATCCTTTGCCTGCAGGAAGTGCGCGCCCCTGACGCCATCGTCCGGGAGCTGCTGGGGGATGGCTGGCATATCCTGCACGCCGAGGCTGAGGCGAAAGGCCGCGCCGGCGTCGCCATCGCATCCCGGCTGGAACCGCTGGAAACCAGGAACGGCATCGGCGACGATTACTTCGCCACCGCCGGACGCTGGGTGGAAGCGGATTTCCGCGTCCCTGACGCTGCAGGAAACCCCGTCCAGCTCACCGTCGCCAGCGCCTACGTGCATTCAGGTGAAGTGGGAACTCCCAAGCAGGATGACAAGTACCGCTTCCTGGACGCCATGCACACCCGGCTTCCGGAGCTGACCAAGCATAGCGACCATGCGCTGGTGGTGGGAGACCTGAACGTCGCCCACACGCCCCGGGACATCCGGAACTCCAAGGGCAACCTCAAGAAGGCCGGGCACCTGCCGGAGGAACGCGCGTACTTCGACCGCTTCTTCGGCGAGGAGGTTGGCTGGCATGACGTCCACCGGAACCTGGCCGGCGACGTCGACGGGCCGTACACCTGGTGGTCCTGGCGCGGCAAGGCGTTCGACAATGACACCGGCTGGCGCATCGACTACCACATGGCCACCCCCGAACTTGCCGCGTCCGCCATTTCGGCTGTTGTGGACCGTGCAGCCACCTGGGACACCCGCTTCTCCGACCACGCCCCGCTGGTAGTGGACTACCAGCTCTAAGCCCGAAAGTTTTTCCATGACCACCCAGACTTCCTCCACTGACAAGAAGCGCATTCTTTCCGGCGCCAAGCCCACGGCTGATTCCCTGCACCTGGGCAACTACATTGGCGCTGTGCGCAACTGGGTGGACATGCAGGCGGAGTACGACGCCGTCTTCTTCATCCCTGACCTGCATGCCATCACGGTCGACTTCGACCCCGCCGAACTGGCAAAGCGCACCCGCATCGTCGCGGCCCAGTACATCGCCGCCGGAATTGACCCGGACAAGAGCATTTTCTTCGTCCAGTCCCACGTTCCCGAGCACGCACAGCTTGCCTGGGCGCTGAACTGCATCACCGGTTTCGGCGAGGCCTCCCGGATGACGCAGTTCAAGGACAAAACCCAGAAGTCCGGTGCAGATTCGGCAACCCTGGGCCTGTTCGCCTACCCCACACTTATGGCCGCGGACATCCTGCTGTACCAGAGCGACCTGGTACCGGTGGGCGAGGACCAGCGCCAGCACCTTGAACTGACCCGGAACCTGGCGCAGCGGTTCAACACCCGGTTCGGGCACACGTTCACCGTCCCCGAGGCCACGATCGTCAAGGAAAGCGCCAAGATCTACGACCTCCAGAATCCCAGCGCCAAGATGTCCAAGACGGGGGAGTCCCCCAACGGTGCCATCCAGCTGTTGGAGGATCCCAAGATCGCGGCCAAGCGCATCAAGTCGGCCGTGACCGACGCCGGAACGGACATCCGCTTCGATCCTGAGGAGAAGCCCGGGGTGTCCAACCTGCTGACCATCTACTCGTCCCTGACGGGCAAGTCCGTGGCGGACCTCGAAGCCGAGTACCAGGGGAAGATGTACGGCCACCTCAAAGTGGACCTCGCCGAGGTGGTGGTGGACTTCATCACCCCGCTCCGCAACCGGACCAACGAGCTGATGGCCGACCCCGCGGAACTCGACCGGCTGCTGGCCCTTGGTGCGGAACGGGCCAGGGAGATCGCCTCGGTCACGCTGGGCCAGGTGTATCAGCGCATGGGCTTCCTGCCGTCCCTCAGCCTCGCAGGAGTCCGCTAGCACCATGTCTTCGAGAAACGTCACCGCCAGGGGAGGTGCCTGCGCCGCCGGACAGGTGGAGCAGTCCCTGGCCGACCGGTTCGGAGACCAATCCAGCAGGAATGCGGCTGCGGAGCATGAAGCACGGAGTGAAGAAATCAGCGTGGGCGTCATCCTGGGGTTCCCGGCTGAGATAGCAGGGGAACTGCAGCGCTGGCGCGCGTCCTTCGGTGACCCCATGGCCGATGTGGTGCCGGCGCACATCACCCTGGTCACCACCACCCCCACGCGGGACTGGGAAGCCACGCGCCGGCATGTCCGTGAGGTTGCCCGGCGCCAGAGTCCGTTCAAGGTCACCATCGCCGGGACGGGGACCTTCCGGCCCGTTTCGCCCGTCGTCTTCATCAACGTTGAGGACGGGTTCGATGACTGCGTGGACCTGCACCGCAAGCTTCAGCAGGGCCCGCTCCATCGCGAACTGCCTTTTGCCTACCATCCCCACGTCACCATCGCCCACGACGTCGCCCCGGAAAGCCTGGATGAGGCCGAAACGGTGCTAAAGAACTACAGGGCCACCTTCCCCGTGGTTAGCATGGGACTCTATGAGCATGATGCCGACGGCATCTGGCAGCTACGGGAAGAGCTGGACTTTGGGACCGAAACTGACAACCACGGCAGCACCGGCCTTCCGGATGCTGCCGCGGACGCCCCCACCGAAGCAGAATAACCAGCAGCCGCTGCCTACCGAGCTTGACCGGTTGAAGCTGGCGGTCATCGAAAAACGGATTGAGTGGAACCGGGCCCGCAAGTCCGGAGGGAAGTTCGCAGCGCTGATGGTCCTGGGGCAGTGGTTCACCGCCCGCCTGAACGTCCTGCGGCCCATGAGGGCCTTCCGCCATTACACCCTCCACTACGGGCCGTTGATGAGTGCCGGCATAGGCTTCAACATGTTTTTCTCCATCACCGGCCTGCTGGCCACCGGCTTTTCCATTGCCGGCCTGGTGCTGAGCGGCCAACCGGCCCTGCTCGACACCATCGTCAGCAGCGTGGCCGCCAGCGCCCCCGGCCTCCTCAAAATCAACGGCGGCCAGGGCCTTGTGGACCCCAAGGACCTGCTGGATCCCAGCGGCCTGGGTTGGACTGCAGTAATCAGCGCCGTGGTCACCGTGGTCACTTCGCTCGGCTGGATCAACGGTATGCGCGACGGCCTCCGGGGCGTACTGCAGCTGCCGCCGCTGATGGTCAATCCCATCCTGCTGAAGCTGCGCGACGCCGGAATCCTGCTGCTGCTGGGCCTGTCCCTGGTGATCAGCGCGGCCGCTTCGCTGGTCTTCGGCACGGCAGCCGGGTGGGTTTCCAACTTCCTGCACCTCACTGACGCCTTGGCCGGGCCCCTCACCACGTCCGTGAAGATCATTGTGCCGCTGGTCCTCAACTGGGTCACGGCGCTGATCATGTTCCGGCTGGCCGCAGGCCTGAAGCTGTCCCGGCGGGCTTTGCTTGAAAGCACCATCCTCGCGGCCCTGGGCACCACCATCCTGCAGATCTTCAGCACTGAGCTGTTGGGCGGTGCCGGCCGCAACCCCCTCCTGGCCTCGTTTGCCGTCATCATCGGGCTTTTGATCTGGTTTAACCTGGTCAGCCAGGTCTACCTCGTCTCGGCGGGGTGGGCCGCCGTACGCGAGGCGGACCTGGAGTCCGGCGGCACTCCCCGCAAGACCATCCTCGGGGCAAAGCGCGCCACACCCCAGACCTGATACTGCCCGGCAGGCTGCACGCCACGCCAACTTTCACAGTCAGGGAGCCGGCACCAGCCCCTCCCAGGCCACTGTCCAGCCCGGTGGAAAACCGGGTGCATGCCCCTCCGGGCCGTGGTCCCAGCCAGCGGCCATCAGCGCGGCCGCGGCAAGCAGACCGCCGTTGCCCGGAAGGTACAAGGGCAGGGAGTCCGTTTGGCGGTTGTGCCCGTTCGGCAGGACCGTGTTCTTGCCGGCGTCCTGCAGGAGCGCGTCCACGGCGGCCTCCGGGTCACCCAGCCGCGCGGCCGTCATGGCCATCACCGGGTAGTCCCAGCCCCACGTGCTGCCCCAGTCCCAGTCGGCCAGGACGTCATCCAGCGTTGCCCGCATGGTTGCTTCATCAATCAGTCCCGTCAGCGGCAGGACGCCGAGGGCGCAGAGCATGGAGGGATGGTCCGTCCTGACGGTGAATGGTTCCACGTCCATGGCTGCGTAGACACCGTTGACCACCCGCGGGCGCACCAGCCCGTCGGCCACCGCCTGCCAGGCATGAACAGGTTCCAGGCCCAGCCGTTCCCGCCACGCGGCGGCGGTCCGGAGGCCCCACTGCCAGTAGGCAAGTTCGAAGGTGGGATTCATGACCTTGGCCCGCATGGACCCATAGCTCTCCTGCGCGGGGATGAGCGGCGGACCAAGTTCGAAACCGCGCGGCGTGGGGTGGGCGAAGCTGGCCATGAACTCCGCGGACTCGAACACGATGTCCGCGAACTCCTCCAGCACCTCGCGGCCGGGGTTGGCCCGATACGCCAGTTCCGCCAGGTGGAGGGGATGTGGTTGCTGCCAAATCAGGAACGTCCCGATCGGGCTGGGGCTCTCCCTTCCATCCGGACCTACCTGCTTTGGCCAGCGGGCGCCGTCGAACCCCTGCGCCCGTGCCGTCTGCCGGGACGACTCCAGCACCGTTGTATACCAGCGCAGGGAGGGGAGGAGCAGTTCCGCGCGGTTCCAGTGCGCAAAATGGGCGGCGTGCCACCAGTGCATCTCCAGGTGGAAACGTCCCCGCCACGAGTTGCACACCAGGCCCGTTTCCTGCGGCGGCAGCGATCCGGAGCAGTTGACGGCGGTCAGGTACTGGGAGAGGACGATGCGTCGTTCCAGCTCCTTCGCCCTCGCGTCCGGAGTGGCGGCCAGTTCGATGGCACCTCCGGAGCGCCAGAACCTGGGCCAGTGCTCCATTGAGGCAGCCGCAACGTTGCTGCCGGGCTGGCTTCCGCCAGGAGGCTGAGGGGCGTCAGGGGAAGGCCCGACGGCGGAACGAGGCTCGCTGCCTGCGCACGCCTTGCCTGCCACCTGGGAAAGGCCGGCGCCGCCCCTGGGGATGCAGTCACCATCGCCCCCGGACACGAAGGCAACGGACAGGTCCAGGACGTCCGGCCCGGAATGCGTGTCCAGGCAGATGCGTACCGAGTGCGCTCCAGCCTGCTCCACATCAAGGCCGTGCCCGCTGACCACCACCTGGTACCGCGAGTTGTCCAGCGCGCGGTCCACAGTCCAGCTGGGCGCCCCCGGGTGGAGCTCGGCGGGGTGGGGTCCGTGAAGACTGGTGGCATGGGCAGCGGACTGGCCCCACTCGGCAGCATCGTGCCAGGCCTCTGACCCGTACGGGAAGTCGATGGCAATCACCAGGCCCTCCCGGAGCGCCCGGGACTCCACACGGATCCCGAGCTCATCGCGGTGGGGGTGGCAGGCCGTGGTGACCTGCACTGGATGGCCGGCAACGGTGAAGGAGCTGGCGACAACACCCGTCCACAGATCCAGTGTCTGGCCGCTGTCGGAGAGTTCCGCGGAATTGATCGGCCGGCTGGCTCCGTCCTGCAGCAGCTGAAAACCGACGCGTCCCAGGTCAAGGCGGTGCGGATTTGCCCGCAGCCAGGTTTCCGCGGCGGAGGTGCCCGTCTCGCGGTCATTGACAATGTCTCCCATCATGTCCACGTAAGGGACGGGTCCCCGTGGTGATTCATAGAGGACGGTGGACCCTGCCAGGGTGTACCGGTCGCCGCCGGGCGTGGAGTGCCAGCCCCAATTCGACTGCGTCCCCAGCAGGGTTCCGGGCGGGAGTTTTTCCTCGCGCGGCCCCACCGGATACTCTGCCGGCAGGGTCTGCAGCCCGGTGAGGTCAATGGTGAAAGCGAACTCGCCGTTGCCTACGGATACGGGGCTTCGGGTATCAAGCCTGCACTGCCGGACGTTATGGCGCTGCACCAGCGCCTTCCGGTCGATAGCGCCGGATGGCCGTTGTGCCTGGGTCATGGCCTGCTGCCCTGCGGTGCTGCTGCGGCTGTGCATGGTGGACGCCCTCCTGACGGTAATCTGTTGCCGGCGCCGCGAATTTTCCGGACGCACGGATAGCTGGCCTCTGCGACTGAAGAGCGGCGGAGGATGAAGAAAGCGGTTTCCGGCGGTTCTATCTTTTGCTGGTTCGAGGATGCTGTCAAGGCGCTTGGCGCGAGGCACTGCGTTCGAAACTATCGGCGCGCGGGAAGGCCTGAATGGGTAATCGTCGGCCTATTGACGACCGCCATACCAATTGATACGTTTCACGAAACCGCTTTCTCGTCACCCGCACTTACGGAAGAAGCCTGCCCAATGACGCGTCACGCTGCCCGGAGAATCCGCCAATCCCTTGCCGTCCTATCGGCCGCAGCCCTTCTGGCCGTGACCGCCGGCTGTTCCAGCCCATCCTCCAACAAGGCTGAGGAGGGGCCGGTGGAAATCCGGTTCTCCTGGTGGGGCAATGCCGGCCGCGCCGAGCTGACCAACAAGGCGATTGCGGAGTTTGAAGCCGCCAACCCCAACATCAAGGTCAAGCCGGAATACGGCGACATCGGCGGCTACTTCGACAAGCTGGCAACCCAGGTGGCCGCCAATGACGCTCCGGACGTCATCACCATGGGCGGCGCCTACCCCGCCGAGTACGCCAACCGCGGGGCGCTGCTGGACCTGACCAAGGTGCAGGGCTCCCTGGACCTGTCCAGGATCGATCAGGGTGCGCTGGAAAACGGACAGGTCAAAGGCAAGCAGTACGGTGTCTCCACAGGTGCCAACGCCCTGGCCATCGTGGTCAATCCCGCTGTCTTCTCGGCGGCAGGTGTGCCTTTGCCGGATGACAGCAGCTGGAGCTGGGATGACTTCGCCAGGATCGCCGGCGACATCACGGCCAAGAGCCCCAAGGGGACGTACGGGACGGCCACGGTCCTCACCCATGACTCGTTGGATGCCTTCGCCCGCCAGCGCGGCAAATCCCTCTACACCCAGGACGGCCAGTTGGGGCTGGACAAGCAGACGGTGCAGGACTACTTCGATTATTCGCTGAAGCTCAGCGAATCCGGAGCCGCTCCAAGTGCGTCGGAAACGGTGGAGAAGCTCAACGTCAGCACGGAGCAGACCCTGATGGGCATGGGCAAGGCGGGGATGATGCTCACGTGGAGCAATTCACTGACCGCCCTCAGCAAGGCCTCCGGCGCGGAGCTGAAACTGCTCAAGCTCCCCGGCGAAAAACCCACCCCGGGAATCTGGCTCCAGTCCTCGCAGTTCTACACCATCTCGGCCCGCAGCAAGCACACGGACGCCGCCGCAAAGCTTGTGAACTTCCTGGTCAATAACCAGGCCGCGGCCAAGATTATCAAGAGCGACAGGGGCATCCCCGGCAACTCCGAGATGCGCGCCGCCATCCAGGACCTGCTCACACCGCAAGGCAAGGTGGAAGCGGAGTACATCAACCAAATCGGCAAGATGGACTTCGCCCCCACGTACATCGGCCCCACCGGTTCCACCGCGGTTTCCGAAATCACCGCCCGGATCAACACCGAGGTCCTGTTCAAGCGGCTCACGCCGGAGAAGGCCGCCGAGCAGTGGCTCAGCGAGAGCAAGGCAGCGATCGGCAAGTAGTTACCCGCGGGGCACCGGGCAGGGCGTCAGGCTGATGCGGCGTCGAGGTACTGGTCGGCCCATGCTGCGATGATGCGCGCAGCACGGGCAGCCTGGCCCTTCCCCGTCAGCAGGTGGTCGCTGCCCTCAAGGGACACGAAATTCCGCGGGTGCCTGGCGGTCTGGAAGATGGTGCTGGCGTTCTCGATCCCCACCGTGTTGTCGGTGGGGGAGTGCAGCACCATCAGTGGCTTGTGCAGCTGCTTGATGCAGTCCGTCAGGTCCGCATTTTCCAGATCCTCCACGAAGTGCCGTCGGATCTCCACCCGCTTGCCGCCGAGGTCCACCTCGGCGCTGCCCTCGCTGAGGATCCTGTCCAATGCAGCATCGAAGACGTGTGCCACGTGCTTGGGGGAGAAGGGGGCACCCACTGTGGCAACGGCGTCGAGTTCCGGAATGTCCCGCGCCGCAGCAAGCACTGCTGCACCGCCAAACGAGTGTCCCACCAGCAGGGAAATCTCCTTCCCCTCGCTGCGCATGAACTCTGCCGCCTTCACCGTGTCGGCTACCTTGTGGCTGAAGGAACCTGCGGACCATTCACCGGCGGAGCCGCCCAGGCCCAGGTTGTCGAAGCGCAGCATCCCGATGCCGCTGTCCGCCAGCGCCTTGCACATGCGCGCTGCGGAGGGGCTGTCCTTGCCCAGGGTGAACCCGTGCGAGAAGACGCCCCAGCCCTTGACGGGACCTTCCGGGACGTCGATGATGCCGGACAGCAGCTCGCCTGTGGAACCGGCGAAGGTGACTTTTTCGGAGCGGGACAAGGGGGACCCTTTCTGTGGGCGGACAGCTTGCTCTATCAGTCTTGGTCCCCAAACCCCAGGTTTAGCGACCAAAGCTGATAGAGCATCCGGGTGCTTAGGTGCTGGAACGACGACGGCGCCGCCACCACACGTGGTGAGCGACGCCGTCGGCCGTTATCCAGGTTGTTGAACGCGGTTAGATCCTGCGGGCCAGGATGGCCTGCTTCACTTCCGCGATGGCCTGGGTGACCTGGATGCCTCGGGGGCAGGCCTCCGAGCAGTTGAAGGTGGTGCGGCAGCGCCACACGCCTTCCTTGTCGTTGAGGATCTCAAGGCGCATGTCGCCGGCATCGTCTCGGGAGTCGAAGATGAAGCGGTGCGCGTTGACGATCGCTGCCGGGCCGAAGTACTGGCCATCGGTCCAGAACACCGGGCAGGAGGACGTGCACGCGGCACACAGGATGCACTTGGTGGTGTCATCAAAGCGCTCACGGTCCTCAGCGGACTGCAGGCGTTCCCGGGTGGGCTCGTGGCCCTTGTTGATCAGGAAGGGCATGACTTCGCGGTACGACTGGAAGAAGGGTTCCATGTCCACGATGAGGTCCTTCTCCACCGGCAGGCCCTTGATGGGCTCAACCGTGATGGGCTTGGACGTGTCCAGGTCCTTGAGCAGCGTCTTGCAGGCAAGGCGGTTGCGGCCGTTGATGCGCATGGCGTCGGAGCCGCATACGCCGTGGGCGCAGGAGCGGCGGAAGGACAACGTGCCGTCCATCTCCCACTTCACCTTGTGCAGGGCGTCCAGGACACGGTCCGTGCCGTACATGGTCAGGTGGAAGTCGTCCCAGGTGGCTTCCTCGGAAACCTCCGGGTTGTACCGGCGGACGCGCATGTGGACGTCGAACGTGGGGATTTCCCCGCCTCCGCCAACGCCGGCAGGAAGTTCAACCTTTGAGGCTGGCTCAGCGATTTCAGCGGTCATCTTAGTACTTCCTCACCATCGGCTCGTAGCGGGTAAAGACAACCGGCTTGGTGGCGAGGCGGATGCCGGCGATTGACTCCGCCGATCCGTCAGCCGGCGCGTGGTCGTCCTTGTACGCCATGGAGTGCTTCATGAATTTCTCGTCGTCACGCTCGGGGAAGTCCTCGCGGAAGTGTCCGCCGCGGGATTCCTCGCGGTGCAGGGCGGCCACGGTCATGACCTTGGCCAGTTCCAGCAGGAAGCCGAGCTCAACGGCCTCGAGCAGGTCCAGGTTGAAACGCTTGCCCTTGTCCTGGACGTTGATGCGCTTGTACCGCTCCTCGAAGGAAGCAATGTCGCGCAGCACCTGGTTCAGGGTGTCCGCGGTGCGGAACACCTGCATGTTGGCGTCCATCGTGTCCTGCAGTTCCTTGCGGATCTGCGCCACCTTCTCGTCGCCGGTGCCGTTGCGGGCGATGTCCAGCAGATCGGTAGTGTAGGCCAGCGGGTTCTCCGGCAGTTCCACGAACTGCGCGGTCTTGGCGTACTCGGCAGCGGCGATGCCGGCGCGCTTGCCGAACACGTTGATGTCCAGCAGCGAGTTGGTGCCCAGGCGGTTGGAACCGTGGACGGACACGCAGGCCACTTCACCGGCGGCGTAGAGGCCGGGGACCACGGTGTCGTTGTCCTGCAGGACCTCGGTCTGGATGTTCGTGGGGATGCCGCCCATGGCGTAGTGCGCGGTGGGGAACACCGGTACCGGCTCCGTGTACGGTTCCACGCCCAGGTAGGTGCGGGCGAACTCAGTGATGTCCGGAAGCTTGGCATCGATGTGCGCAGGCTCCAGGTGGGTCAGGTCCAGGAGGACGTAGTCCTTGTTCGGGCCGCAGCCGCGGCCTTCGCGCACCTCGTTGGCCATGGAACGGGCCACGATGTCACGCGGCGCGAGGTCCTTGATGGTGGGGGCGTAGCGCTCCATGAAGCGCTCACCCTCGGAGTTGCGGAGGATGGCACCTTCACCGCGGGCGGCCTCGGAGAGGAGGATGCCCAGGCCCGCGAGGCCTGTCGGGTGGAACTGGAAGAACTCCATGTCCTCCAGCGGGATGCCGCGGCGGAACGCGATGCCCATGCCATCACCGGTGAGGGTGTGTGCATTCGAGGTGGTCTTGAAGACCTTGCCGGCGCCGCCGGAGGCGAACACCACGGACTTGGCCTGGAAGACGTGCAGTTCACCGGATGCCAGGTCGTAGGAGACGACGCCGGCAACGCGCTTCTGCTTGTAGGGGGTGCCGTCTGCGCGCACGGCGTCCTCTTCAACCGTCAGCAGGTCCAGGACGTAGTACTCGTTGTAGAACTCAACGTTGTGCTTGACGCAGTTTTGGTACAGGGTCTGCAGGATCATGTGGCCGGTGCGGTCCGCGGCGTAGCATGCGCGGCGGACCGGTGCCTTGCCGTGGTCCCGGGTGTGGCCGCCAAAGCGGCGCTGGTCGATCCGGCCTTCAGGCGTGCGGTTGAAGGGCAAGCCCATCTTTTCCAGGTCCAGCACGGCGTCAATGGCTTCCTTGGCCATGACCTCGGCTGCGTCCTGGTCAACCAGGTAGTCGCCGCCCTTGACGGTGTCGAAGGTGTGCCATTCCCAGTTGTCTTCCTCGACGTTGGCAAGGGCGGCACACATGCCACCCTGTGCCGCACCCGTGTGCGAGCGGGTGGGGTAGAGCTTGGTCAGTACTGCTGTGCGCGCGCGCTGACCGGATTCGATCGCGGCGCGCATGCCAGCGCCACCGGCACCGACGATGACGACGTCGTACTTATGGACCTGCATACCAGATGCTCTTTCTCTCAAAATTCGCTATGAAACAACGGGGCGGCTTTGCCTGCTCCGCAAAACGGGGCCCGCGGGAAAGCCCGCGGGCCCCGGGGTTGTGCCAGTGCTAGGCAGGGCAGAAACCGCCCGGAAGGGCAACGCCGTTCACCACGGGGCACGGGTTGAACGTGAAGATCACCAGGGTGCCCAGGAGGATGATGACCACGGCCGCTGCGTAGAGCACGGTCTTCAGCCAGCGGCGGGTGAAGGTCTTCTCGGCGTAGTCGTTGATGATGGTCCGCACGCCGTTGGTGCCGTGCAGCATGGCCAGCCACAGCATGGCCAGGTCCCAGAACTGCCAGAACGGGTCCGCCCACTTGCCGGCCACGAAGCCGAAGTCGATGGCGTGGATGCCTTCGCCGACCATGAGGTTCACGAACAGGTGGCCGAAGATGAGGACCACCAGCACCACGCCGGAAAGGCGCATGAACAGCCAGGCGATCATCTCGAAGTTGCCCTTGGAGCCGCCGCTGCGGCGGTACTGGGGGGCGATCCGCCCGCTGCGGGGGCTCTCGATGGTTGCAGTCATGGCTTAGTGACCTCCGAGGGCGAGGGACAGATGGCGGATGGAGAAGGCAACCATGGTCACGACCCACAGGGCCAGGACTGCCCACAGCATCTGCCGCTGGTACTTGGCGCCCTTCTTCCAGAAGTCGACGGCAATGATCCGCAGGCCGTTGAAGGCGTGGAAAACGATGGCGGCAACGAGGCCGGTCTCGCCCAGCGCCATCAGGGGGTTCTTGTAGGCGCCGATCACGGCGGTGTAGGCCTCCGGTGACACACGCACCAAGGAGGTGTCCAGGACGTGGACCAACAAGAAGAAAAAGATCACTACACCGGTAATGCGGTGTCCTACCCAGGACCACATGCCTTCACGGCCGCGGTACAAGGTGCCAGCTGGTTTTGTCGGCACTGATAAACCTCCCTGCAACACAGCGGCGCTGGCATGAGATCCATGCGGGGGGAACGCCTGCTGCGAGAGCACTCGTAGCTCAGGCCTAAATCTAGGCTCCGCTAACAGCTTATTCAATTTAGGCGTTTATTGGTGCCCAGTGCTGGTGCGGATTTTCGGGCGAAATGAGACCAACGCCACATGCTCTCGGGCTTTTTGGGAAGTGGTTGGCGGGGGAGTGCGGCAAAATGCGGGACGATTGCGTTGCCGCAGGAGCCCTGAGCGGCCCTTCGGCTAAAGTAGCCGTGATGAGTACAGACAAAGTGACAAGCCCGGTTTCACCCCTTGACCGCTTCATTGCGGTGATTCCGGCAGGCGGAGTGGGGACCCGCCTCTGGCCACTGTCACGAGCAGCAGCTCCCAAGTTCCTTCACGATCTCACCGGATCGGGCAGCACCTTGCTGCGCGCCACCTATGACCGGCTGCAGCCACTGGCAGGCAACCGGATGCTGGTGGTCACTGGCAAGGCCCACCGTGAAGCCGTGTGCCGGCAGCTCCCGGAAGTCAACGACGGCGACCTCGTCCTTGAATCGGAGCCCAAGGACTCGGGTGCGGCCATCGGCCTCGCGGCGGCAATCCTGCATGAACGCGATCCCGACACCATCATGGGTTCCTTCGCCGCCGACCAGGTGATCAGCCCGGACCACCTGTTCCAGCAGGCCGTCCGCGAGGCAATCCACACGGCTGCCGCGGGCAAGATCGTGACCATCGGCATCAAGCCCACCCACCCGTCCACCGGCTTCGGCTACATCCGTTCCGGCAAGGCGCTGAACATCGAAGGCGCTCCCAGCGCCCATGACGTGGTGGAGTTCGTCGAGAAGCCGGACGAAATGGTGGCCCAGCAGTACGTGGACAGCGGTGACTACGTATGGAACGCCGGAATGTTCGTGGCGCCCGTGTCCCTGATGCTCAAGCACCTCGAGGCCAACCAGCCGGAGCTGTTCCAGGGCCTGCAGGAAATCGCCCGGGCGTGGGACACCCCGCAGCGCGACGAGGTCACCGCGCGCGTCTGGCCAACCCTGCCGAAAATCGCCATTGACTACGCAGTGGCCGAGCCCGCCGCCGAAGCCGGGGACGTCGCCGTCGTGCCTGGTACCTTCCGCTGGGACGACGTTGGCGACTTCGCCTCCGTGGGCCGGCTTAACAGTGCCAAGGAAGTGGACGACGTCACCGTCCTGGGCGAAGGTGCCCGCGTGTTCACCGAGAACTCAAGCGGCGTCGTGGTCACCGACACCAAGCGCGTCATCGCCCTGATCGGGATCCAGGACGTCGTCATCGTCGATACCCCCGACGCCCTGCTGGTGACCACCATGGCCAACTCGCAGCGCGTAAAAGCAGCCGTGGATGCCCTCAAGGCAAGCGGGGACACGGACGTTCTCTGACCTGGGAACCTGCCGGCACCTTCGGGTGCCGGCAGGTTCCGGATGTAATGCGGCGTCAGTGAATGGGTGCTTAAGCCTCTACCGTCGCTAGAGTGAAGCAGTGCGCAATTACACGACTGAAGCCGAGCCCACCGCCCTGGTGGCTCCGTGGCTCGAACCGCTCCTGCCGGAACTGATCGAATTCCGCCGGGACCTCCATGCGCACCCGGAACTGTCCTTCAAGGAGTTCCGTACCACCGACAAGCTTGCCGAGCGGCTCGAAGCCGCCGGGCTGAGCCCTCGCCGCCTGGAAGGCACCGGACTGACGGTGGACGTGGGCGAAGGCCCCATCGCCACCGCCCTGCGCGGCGATATCGATGCCCTGCCCATCATCGAGGAAACGGGCCTGCCGTTCGCGTCGAAGAACCACGGCGTCACCCACGCCTGCGGCCACGACGTCCACACCACCACCATGCTGGGCATAGCCCTGGTCCTGAACCGGATGCACCAGGAAACACCCCTCGGCGCCACCGTCCGGATCATCTTCCAGCCCGCGGAAGAGACCATGCCCGGCGGCGCGCACTCCTGCATTGAGCAGGGCGTCCTGGAAGGCGTGCCCCGGATTCTGGCGCTGCACTGCGACCCCCGGATCGAAGTGGGCAAGGTGGGAACCCGGATCGGTGCCATCACGTCTGCCTCCGACACGATCCGTATTGAACTTTCCGGACGCGGGGGCCACACGTCGCGCCCCCACCTCACCGAGGACCTGGTGTTCGCACTGGCCCAGATCGCGGTCAATGTCCCGGCCGTGCTGTCCCGCCGCGTGGACGTGCGCAGCGGCGTGTCCGTGGTGTGGGGGCAGATCACCGCGGGCTCGGCGCCGAACGCCATCCCGGGTGCGGGCTACATGGCCGGCACCATGCGCTGCCTGGACCGGGAAGCCTGGCACGCCGCCGGCGAGCTCCTTGACGAGGTAGTCCACCAGGTGGCGGCACCCTACGGGGTGGACGTGCACCTGGAGCACACCAGGGGAGTGCCGCCGGTGGTGAACTCCGAACACGAGACGGCCTTGATCGAGGCCGCTGCCCGCGCCGAGATCGGCGAAAGCGCCGTGGTGCTCACCCCGCAGTCCATGGGCGGCGAGGACTTTGCCTGGTTCCTGGCCGAGCTTCCCGGGGCGATGATGCGCCTTGGCACCAAGACGCCCGGCGGCGAGGACTACGACCTGCACCGTGGCGACTACATCCTGGACGAACGTTCCCTGGGCCTGGGCATCCGGGTGCTGACCGCGGCGGCCCTGCGGACCATCCGGGACCTCGAGCAGCCCGCCATCCCCTAGCACCACCCGCCCTGCGCCGGCCTGCCACAAGAAGGTGCGGACCGCCGTCGGGAAAGCACGACGGCGGTCCACGCCCGGCCGCCCGACCCCGGGTAAGTTGTGCACAACTAAGTTGTGCGCTACCGTGGTGGTATGACCGAAGCGCCCCGCCTGGACCGGCAAGTATGTTTTGCGTTGTACTCAGCATCCCGGGCCGCCACCGCGGTCTACCGGCCGGTCCTCGACCAACTGGGACTTACCTACCCGCAGTACCTGGTGATGCTGGTGCTGTGGGAAAGCGAACCACGGGGCGTGAAGGAACTCGGCGGGGAACTCGGCCTGGACTCAGGCACGCTGTCCCCGCTGCTCAAGCGCCTGGAAGCGCTCGGGCTCGTGGAGCGCCGGCGGTCCGGCGAGGATGAGCGCCGCGTCGCCATCCACCTGACGCCCGCCGGGCGAAGCCTCAGCGGGCCGGCCAGCGCCATCCCGCAGCGGCTGGCCGACGCCGCAGGGCTGTCCCTGGACGAACTTGAACAACTGCGGGCCACCCTGGGCAAGCTCACGGCCGCGCTGCATCAGTCGCTCTGAGCGCCCAATCCTGCACCATCCCACCAACAGGACGGACATCTTTCGTGAAGACTCTCTACACCGCCGAGGCACTTGCCTCCGGCGAAGGGCGCGACGGCACCGCGCGCAGCAACGACGGCCGGTTGGCAGTGGACCTGGCCAGCCCCGTCGAACTGGGCGGCAACGGCCAGGGCACCAATCCCGAACAGCTATTCGCCGCCGGATACGCCGCCTGCTTCCACTCAGCCCTGCGCCTGGTGGGCCGCAAGGCGGGTGCCGACCTGACGGACTCGGCAGTGGCAGCGAAGATCCACCTGGGACAACTGGACGGCGGAGCCGGCTTCGGGCTGGCCGCCGAACTGGAAATCGCCCTCCCCGCCCTCGACCTCGCCACCGCGGAGGACCTGGTGGCCAAGGCGCACCAGGTCTGCCCCTATTCGAACGCCACCCGCGGCAACATCAACGTCGACCTCAAGATCCTGGAGTACGCAGCATGAGCACAGCCCTGGCAACCACCACCCGTGAAATCCGGCTCGCCTCGCGCCCTGTCGGGCGTCCCACCGGCGACAATTTCGAACTGGCAGAGTCACCGCTGCCCGCACTTGAAGACGGCCAGGTCCTGGTACGCAACCTCTTCATGTCGGTAGACCCGTACATGCGCGGCCGGATGAACGACGTCAAGTCCTACTCCGCACCCTTCGCCGTCGGCAAGGTGCTCGACGGCGGCGCGGTGGGTGAGGTGGTCGCATCCCGTTCGTCGGCACATAAGGAGGGCGACGTCGTCGTCCATTCCCTGGGCTGGCGCGAGTACGCCGTGGTGGACGGCAGCGCTGCCACCCCGGCCCGCACCGACCTGGCACCTGCTTCCGCCTTCCTCGGCGCCCTGGGCATGACCGGGCTCACGGCCTACACCGGACTGTTGAAGGTTGCGGAGTTCAAGCCCGGGGACGTCGTCTTCGTCTCGGGGGCGGCCGGCGCGGTCGGCTCCCTGGTGGGCCAGATCGCCAAAGCCATGGGCGCCTCCCGGGTCATCGGCTCTGCCGGGTCCCCGGCCAAGGTGGCGCGCCTCCTCGAACTCGGCTTCGACGCCGCCTTCGATTACCACGACGGTCCTGTGCTGGAGCAGCTGGAGAAGGCTGCCGGCCCGGCCGGCATCGACGTCTACTTCGACAACGTGGGCGGCGAACACCTTGAGGCCGCCCTGGCGGTCCTCAACGTGGGCGGCCGGGTGGCCATGTGCGGCGCCATCGCACAGTACAACTCCACCGAGCCCACCCCGGCACCGCACAACCTGATGCAGGCAATCGGCAAGCAGCTCACCTTGCGCGGATTCCTGGTAGGCGGGCAGCGCCAGCACGCCGCCGAGTTCGCGGAGAAAATGGCCGGCTGGCTGGCCGACGGCACCGTGCGCTACGACGAGACGATCGTCGATGGCCTCGAGAACGCGCCGCAGGCCTTCATGGACCTCCTGGACGGCGCAAACACCGGAAAAATGCTCGTCCGGCTCTAGGCGCCACCGGGCTATCCATCAGCAGTAGGGGCACCGCATCCAGCGGTGCCCCTACTGCTTGGTAACAACTTGTAAACAATCCTCCGGATGGGCTCCCGGCATGCTATGGGGACGTGGCGCAGGCCACTAAAGTGGGTGCCATCAGTGCGCTCCGGCGCAGTGCTGCGTGCCTTCAGTGAAAACAGAATTTCAGCGCCGTAACGGACACTCATTGAACTACAGCCCGTAGCGCCACTCGCATCATCCCTGGAGGAAAATTGAACAAATCACTGCGTGCCGTCTTCAAGCGCGGTTCAATGGCAGGCGTGGCCACCCTTGGTGCGTCCGCGCTTGTGCTCACTGCCTGCGGTGCCGCCCCCGAAGCCGGAAGCACCCCGTCAGCAGGGGCCAGCGACTACGTCGGCTGCATCGTGTCGGACTCCGGCGGATTCGACGACCAGTCCTTCAACCAGTCCTCCTACGAGGGCCTGAAGAAAGCGGAGAAGGACCTCGGCATCAAGGTCAACCAGATCGAGTCCAAGACCAACAACGACTTCGAACCCAACCTGCGCGCCATGGTCACGGCCGGCTGCAACCTCACCATCACCGTGGGCTTCCTGCTCGGTGACGCCACCAAGGCCCAGGCAACCGCTAACCCGGACAAGCACTTCGCCATCATCGACTTCGGCTACGACCAGCCCATCAGCAACGTCAAGCCGATCATCTATGACACCGCACAGGCCGCATTCCTGGCCGGCTACCTGGCAGCAGGAACCACCAAGACCGGCACCGTGGCCACCTTCGGCGGAATCAAGATCCCCACCGTGACCATCTTCATGGACGGTTACGCCGACGGCGTGAAGTACTACAACCAGCAGAAGGGCAAGAACGTCAAGCTGCTCGGCTGGAACAAGGACGCCCAGGACGGCAGCTTCACCGGCGACTTCGAAAAGCAGGACGTCGGCAAGCAGCTGACCAAGAACTTCCTGGACCAGGGCGCGGACATCGTCATGCCCGTGGCGGGCCCGGTGGGCAAGGGCGCGGGCGCCGCGCTGAACGAGGCCAAGGCCGCCGGCAAGGACGTCAAGCTCATCTGGGTTGACTCCGACGGCTACCTCACCGCCCCGGACTACAAGGGCATCATGCTCTCCTCCGTCATGAAGCAGATGGGCGAGGCCGTGGAAACCGTGGTCACCGAGGACAAGGACGGCAAGTTCAACAACACCCCGTACGTCGGCACCCTTGCCAACGACGGCGTGCAGCTGGCACCCTTCCACGACCTCGATTCCCAGGTCCCCGCGGAACTGAAGTCCGATCTCGAGGCGATCAAGAAGGACATCGTGGCCGGCAAGCTGAAGGTTCAGTCCGCAGCAAGCCCCAAGGCCTGATCCACCACAGGAAGCGCCGCCGCCGGCCCGTCACCCACTGGCCGGGCGGTGGCGCTTTTTGCTGGCCGAACGTTTACCCCGCACGGCCGGCTCCTCCCGGGACTGCAGCCACTAGGCTGGTGCTGCAGCCAGATATCCCGTCCGGTCTGATCACCGGACGCTTCGAGATTGGTCAGAGTTTTGAAACTTGAGCTTCGAGGGATCACTAAACGCTTTGGCGCGCTGCTGGCCAACGACCACATCGATGTGGTGGTTGAGCCGGGACAGATCCACTGCCTCCTCGGCGAAAACGGGGCCGGCAAGTCCACCCTGATGAACGTGCTTTACGGGCTGTACGAGCCCACCGAGGGCGACATCCTCATCGATGACAAGCCGGTTGCCTTCCGCGGCCCAGGCGATGCCATGGCCGCGGGAATCGGCATGGTGCACCAGCACTTCATGCTGGTGCCGGTGTTCACCGTGGCGGAAAACGTGGCGCTGGGCGCCGAGCCCACCAAAGCCGCCGGCTTCCTCAACCTGGACCAGACCAGGCAGCGCATCAAGGAAATCTCGGACCAGTACGGCTTTGACGTTGACCCGGACGCCCTGGTGGAGGACCTGCCGGTGGGCGTGCAGCAAAGGGTCGAAATCATCAAAGCCCTGGTCCGCAACGCCAAGGTCCTCATCCTCGACGAACCCACGGCCGTCCTGACGCCGCAGGAGACCGACGAACTCCTGGACATCATGCGCCAGCTCAAGTCGCGCGGCACTTCCATCGTGTTCATTTCGCACAAGCTGCGCGAGGTCAAGGAAGTTTCGGACACCATCACTGTTATCCGGCGCGGCAAGGTGGTGGGCACCGCCGATCCTGCCGCTTCCACCACCGAGCTTGCCTCGATGATGGTGGGCCGGGCGGTCAGCTTGAATTTGGACAAGGCCCCCGCCCAGCCCAAGGAAACCACGTTCGAAGTCACCGACCTCACCGTCGTCGCGCCCAACGGCCAGCACGTGGTGGACCACCTCAGCTTCCACATCAAGCGCGGGGAGATCCTGGCCATCGCCGGGGTGCAGGGCAACGGGCAGACCGAACTCACCGAAGCGATCCTGGGCCTGCAGGACCGGGTCACCGGCTCCATCGTCCTGGACGGCAAGGAACTGGTGGGCCGGTCCGTCAAGGAAGTCCTCGACGCGGGCGTCGGCTTTGTTCCGGAAGACCGCAAAGTGGACGGGCTGGTGGGCACCTTCTCCGTGGCCGAGAACCTGATCCTGGACCTTTATGACAAGCCGCCGTTCGCCAAGGGGATCAGCATGAGCCCGGCGAAGATCATGGAAAACGCCAAGGCACGCATCGGTGAATTCGATGTGCGGACGCCCTCGGCTGCAGCTGCCGCCGGAACACTTTCCGGCGGCAATCAGCAAAAGCTCGTGATGGCCCGCGAACTCTCCCGCCCCCTGCGCCTGTTCATCGCCTCCCAGCCCACCCGCGGCGTGGACGTGGGTTCCATCGAGTTCCTGCACCGGCGGATTGTGGCAGAGCGCGACCAGGGAACCCCGGTGATGATTATTTCCACCGAACTGGACGAAGTCATGGAGCTGGCCGACCGGATCGCAGTGCTCTACAAGGGCAGGCTGGTGGGCACCGTTCCGGGCGGGACCAGCCGGGACGTCCTGGGTCTCATGATGGCGGGCATACCGCCGGAAGAGCACGCACCGCAGCACGCACACACCCCGCAGGCCGGGACCCCGGCCCCCACCTCCAACGCCGAGGGAGCCGACCATGCCTGACCAGCCTTCCCCCAAACATGCAGCGGGCGAACAGCACGCCGCTGATCCACACAAAACGACCGCCCATGCGGGCGTGGACAGCCCGGCCGCCGAGGAAACCGCAGCGGTGGTAGCCGTCGACACTGCCGGCGGAGCCATGCAGCCTTCCGCGGTTCCGGCCACGGCCCAAAGCGGACAGTTGCCGGGTGGCCCCGATACCGTGCTGCGCCGGATCTTTACCGGGAGCGGCGTGGTCTCGGTCCTGGCGGTGCTGCTGGCGCTGATCATCGGCGGCCTGCTCATCGCAAGCACGGACAAGCAGGTGGCCGCCACCTCCAGCTACTTCTTTGCCAGGCCCACGGACATGCTGACGGCGGTATGGAATGCCGCCACCCGGTCCTACATCGCACTGTTCCAAGGATCGGTGTTCAACCCCCGGGGCAACGGCCTGGCCGCGCAGTTCGCCCCCTTCATGGAAACCCTCACCATCGCCACGCCGCTGATCACTGCCGGCCTGGGCGTGGCGCTGGCATTCCGGGCTGGCCTGTTCAACATCGGTGCGCAGGGCCAGATCATCGTGGCAGGCATCCTGGCGGCCTGGGTGGGCTTCGCACTGCACCTGCCGGTTGGCCTGCATCTGCTGCTGGTGCTCGTGGCCGGCATCGTCGGCGGTGCCCTCTGGGCCGGACTGGTGGGCCTGCTCAAGGCCCGGACCGGAGCCCATGAAGTCATCCTGACCATCATGTTCAACTACATTGCGCTCTACTTCCTGCGCTACCTGCTGAACACCCCGGCGTTCCAGCGTCCGGGGGAGTCCAACCCCATTTCACCCATCCTGGACCCCAGTGCTGTATACCCGCAGATCCTGGGCAGCCAGTACCGGCTGCACCTGGGCTTCCTCCTGGCGATCGCCGCCACCTTTGTGGTGTGGTGGCTCCTGAACCGGTCCACGGTGGGCTTCGAGTTCCGGGCCGTGGGCGCCAACCCCAAGGCTGCGCAGACCGCCGGCATCAACGTCTCCCGCTCCACCATCCTGGTCATGGCCATCGCAGGCGGCCTCGCCGGCATGTCCGGCGTGGCGCAGGTTGCCGGCACCGAAAAGGTGCTCACCGACGGCGTGGCCGCTACGTACGGGTTTGACGCCATCACGGTTGCCCTGCTGGGACGTTCGACGCCGTGGGGCACCTTCGCAGCCGGCCTGCTGTTCGGCGCTTTCCGCGCCGGAGCGGTCCAGATGCAGATCCAGACCGGCACCCCCATCGACATCGTCCTGGTGGTCCAGTCCCTGATTGTCCTTTTCATCGCCGCACCGCCGCTGGTCCGGGCCGTCTTCGGCCTGAACCCCAGGCGCAGGAAGCCCGCGCGCACAGCCAAGTCCGGGCAGGCAGCCACAACCGGAGGTGCCGCATGAGCACAACACTTTCATCGTCCAGGTCCGGCAACCCCCAGCCCGGCGGCTCCGCGGCCGACACCCGCTCCGCGGCGCCTTCGGGCAAACCGGCCACCTGGAAAACCCCGGTCCTGCTCGCCGTGTTCGCGTTGATCTCCCTGGTGTTTTTCGGCCTCCTGGCCCCCCACCAGACGGCAAGCTTCGGCATCTCCACCGAGGGTGATTTCTTCCAGCTCCCGGCACTGGAAATCAACGCCTTTGCCGGCGGCATCACGCTGTCGGTACTCCTTGTTGCACTGGCCGGTTACGCCGTCTATTTGAAGACAAGGAACCAGGCGGTTCCCGGCTGGCTCCCCGTCACGTTCATCGTGGTCTTCGTGGCCGCGTTCCTTATCTGGGTAGTGGGCGGCGCCCGCACTCCCGCCATCTCATTAGCGGGTCTCATCGCCGGGTCGGTCACGCTTGCCGTCCCGCTCGTGTTCGGTTCACTTTCCGGTGTCCTGTGCGAGCGCGCTGGAGTGGTGAACATCGCCATCGAAGGGCAGCTCCTTGGCGGGGCCTTCACCGCGGCCATTGTTGCCAGCATGACCAGGAGCGCTTTGGTCGGGCTGCTGGCGGCCGCTATAGCGGGCGCGGTGGTGTCCATGGTCCTGGCGCTGTTCAGCATCAAGTACCTGGTTAACCAGATCATTGTCGGAGTCGTCCTGAATGTGCTGGTCTCCGGCGTGACCGGCTTCCTCTTCAGCACCGTGATGCAGGCCAACAAGGCCCAGTTCAACTCGCCGCCCGGCCTGGACGTCATCGACATCCCCGTGCTCTCCAGCATCCCGATCATCGGGCCCATCCTGTTCCGGCAGTCGCTGGTGGGATACCTCATGTACGTCGCTGTCGCGGTGGTCTGGGTGGGCCTGTTCAAGACCAGGTGGGGCCTGCGTGTCCGCGCAGTGGGTGAGCACCCGCAGGCGGCGGACACCTTGGGCATCAACGTCAACGCCACCCGGTTCTGGAACGTCACACTGGGCGGTGCTGTAGCCGGCATCGGCGGCTCGTTCTTCACCCTTGTTGCCATCGACAGCTTCACCAAGGAAATCTCCGGAGGCCGCGGATTCATTGCCCTGGCCGCCCTGATCTTCGGACGCTGGAACCCTGTGGGTGCCTTCTTCGCGGCACTCCTGTTCGGATTCGCCGATAACCTCCAGAGCATTGTCACCATCATCGGTACGCCCGTGCCCAGCCAGTTCATGGCCATGCTGCCCTACCTGGTAACCGTGCTCGCCGTCGCCGGCCTGGTGGGTCGTTCCAGGCCGCCCGCGGCCGACGGCATCCCCTACGTCAAGGGATGACCGCCATGGAAAATGCACAGTTGGACAACGCACAGGCCGTGGACTGGGCAGCCCTCGAAACCGCGGCCGTCGCAGCCATGAAGAATGCGTACGCCCCATACTCAAAGTTTCCCGTAGGCGCCGCGGCGCTCACCGGGGACGGCAGGATCGTCAGCGGCTGCAATGTGGAGAATGCCAGCTATGGGCTGACGCTTTGCGCCGAATGTGCCCTGGTGGGAAACCTGCAGATGACCGGTGGTGGGCTGCTGCGGGCGTTCTACTGTGTCGACGGGGCGGGAAACATCCTGATGCCCTGTGGCCGCTGCCGCCAGTTGCTGTACGAATTCCGTGCCCCGGACATGCAGCTCATGACTACCCAGGGCATCAAGACCATGGACCAGGTGCTGCCCGACGCCTTTGGTCCTGAACATCTGGAGGAGACCCGGTGACCGAGAACCAAACACCGAACAGTACCGCCGAAGCGTTCGACGCCGTCGACATCATCCGCACCAAGCGGGACAAAGGGACGCTGAGCCCCGAACAGATCGACTGGACCATCGACGCGTACACCCGCGGGGCCATCGCCGACGAGCAGATGGCAGCCCTGAACATGGCCATCCTGCTCAACGGAATGGACCGGACCGAAATTGCCCGCTGGACGGCGGCCATGATCGCCTCCGGTGAGCGAATGGATTTCTCCAGCCTCCGGCGTCCCGACGGCGGCCTGAAGTACACCACGGACAAGCATTCCACGGGCGGGGTGGGGGACAAGATCACCCTGCCGCTGGCCCCGCTGGTGGCGGTATTCGGGGTCGCCGTGCCCCAGCTGTCCGGCCGCGGCCTGGGGCACACCGGAGGCACCCTGGACAAGCTGGAGTCAATCCCCGGCTGGCGGGCCAACCTCAGCAACGACGAGATCCTGGCCCAACTCCAGGACGTTGGCGCAGTGATCTGCGCCGCCGGCGCCGGGCTTGCCCCCGCCGACAAGAAGCTGTACGCGCTCCGGGACGTCACCGGCACGGTGGAGGCCATCCCGCTGATCGCGTCATCGATCATGAGCAAGAAGATCGCAGAGGGCACCGGCTCGCTGGTCCTGGACGTCAAGGTGGGCAGCGGGGCGTTCATGAAAGACGAAGCGACAGCCCGCGAACTCGCCGAAACCATGGTGGCGCTGGGCAAGGACGCAGGAGTTAACACTGTTGCGCTGCTGACCAACATGGACACCCCGCTGGGCCTTACCGCCGGCAATGCCATCGAGGTCGAGGAATCGCTGGAGGTCCTGGCGGGCGGCGGTCCTGATGACGTGGTGGAGCTGACTGTGCGGCTCGCCGAAGAAATGCTCGCCGCGGCAGGAGTGCGCGACGCCGATCCCGCTGCCGCGCTGAAGGACGGCCGAGCCATGGACGTCTGGAACCGGATGATCTCCGCCCAGGGCGGCGACCCACAGGCAGCCCTGCCAAAGGCCAGGGAATCCGACGTCGTATACGCCCCCGCCGACGGGGTGCTGGTGGAACTGGACGCGCTCGCCGTTGGCGTGGCCGCGTGGCGCCTGGGTGCCGGCCGTGCGCGGAAGGAGGACCCCGTCCAGGCCGGGGCGGGGGTGCGCATGCACGCCAAGCCCGGCGCCACAGTCCGGGCCGGGGAGCCGCTGATGACGCTGCTCACCGATACCCCGGAGCGGTTCGCCCGTGCCCGCGAAGCCCTGGAGCACGCCGTGGTTATTGCTCCGGAAGGTTCACGGCCTGCCCAGCAGCTCATCATCGACCGCATAGCATAGTGACCAATGCAGGCCATCAATGACTTCATCCTCGCCGCCGCCGGACAGCCGTGGGTGCTGGTCCTGGTGCTGGCCTGCTGCATCATCGACGGCTTCTTTCCGCCGGTCCCCAGCGAGTCGGTGGTGGTGGGCCTCGCGGCGGTGGCGGCCACCGCCGATGTTCCCAATCCGTGGCTCCTGGCCCTGGTGGCTGCAGCCGGGGCCTTCTCCGGCGACAATATCGCCTACCTCCTGGGCCGCCGCGTGGGTACCACGCGATGGGGGTGGATGCGCGGGCCGCGGATGCAAAGCGCGTTCCGCTGGGCAGGCCGTGAGCTGCGGAAGCGGCCGGCGTCACTGATCCTCGTGGCACGCTTTGTGCCGATCGGCAGGGTGGCCGTCAACCTGACCGCCGGGGTCACCAGATATCCCCACCTGCGGTTCGTGGGCCTGACCGTCCTGTCCGCCAGCCTGTGGGCCGGCTACTCGGTGGCGATCGGGCTTTTCTTTGGCCAGTGGTTTGAGGACAACCACCTCCTGGGTGCAGCAATCGCCATCGTCTGCGCCGTGGCGCTGGGCATCGTGGTGGACCTGGTGATCAACAAATTCCGGGGCAAGCCCAACGTGGTGGAACGGATCCGGGAACCCGGGGCCTGACCGGCGCGTTTAGTGGGTAATTCCGGGCATCAGGGCGTAGCGGAAACCCCCGGCGCGTGGGACACTTAGGAACGATTTCCGCATTTGGCTGCGGCACACTGGCCGTGTCATTTTTCATACAGGAGCAACACCGCGTGGAGTTTATTAATGAGGCCGTGCTCCATGCAGCGGGCCAGTGGTGGATCTACCCCGTCCTGCTGGTGTTCTTCTTTGTGGACGGGTTCGCCATGGTGGTCCCCAGCGAGACCCTCATTGTGGCGCTTGCCGCTTTCTCGCGGCACAGCGGCGAACCCAATCTCTGGATCCTTGGCGTCACGGCGCTGGTAGGCGCTATTGCCGGTGACAACATGGCCTACATGCTCGGCCGCAAGATCGGCCTGGAGCGGTGGGGATGGATGCGCCGGCCCAAGGTCCGGAAAGTCTTTGCCTGGGCACGCTATGAACTGGAGAAGCGCGGGGCCGTACTGATCTTCACCGCCCGCTACATCCCCTGGGGCCGGGTGGCCGTCAACTACGTTGCCGGCAGCACGGGTTTCTCGCACCGCAGGTTCTTCGTATTCGACGCCTTCGCCTGCGTGACCTGGGTGGGTTACTCCCTTGGCATCGGCCTGCTGGCCAGCTCCTTCCCGTGGCTGCACCACAACCCGTTGCTCAGCGCGGGCATCGCGGTGGTGTTCGCCATCGTCCTGGGCGTTGTCATCGACCACCTGCTGCGCTGGTGGCACAAACGGCTGGGCCGCGATGATACGCCGGATCCGGACGGCTGGACCGAAGGATCCTCCGACTCCGGCCACGAGGGGCGCCCCGGCACCCAGGCCTTCGTGGTGCCGTCGGCAGAGGCCGGTCCCGTCGCGAAGTAGCAGGCGGCCCCGGCCGCCCTCGGACGGCTGGCTTTGACCCGCTGGCTTTGAACTCCGCCCCACCCTAAGGTGGGAACGTGACTGAGCCCATTGTTGACGCCGCCCCTGCCATCGATTTTGACCTGAAGAGCCTGCCCAAGGTCTCCCTTCACGACCACCTGGACGGAGGACTCCGTCCGGCCACCATCATCGAGCTGGCGGAGGCCGTTGGCCACACGCTCCCCTCAACGGATCCGGTGGCCCTGGGGCAGTGGTTCCGCGAATCAGCCGACTCCGGATCACTGGTCCGCTACCTGGAGACCTTTGACCACACGGTAGCCGTCATGCAGACCTACGACGGCCTGTTCCGCGTGGCCAAGGAGTTCGTCGAGGACCTCGCTGACGACGGCGTGGTGTACGGCGAAGTCCGGTGGGCGCCCGAGCAGCACCTCCAGAAGGGGCTCAGCCTGGATGAAGTGGTGGAAGCAGTGCAGGAAGGCCTTGAGGCCGGCGTGGAGGCTGTGTCCGAGACGGGACGCGAGATCCAGGTGGGACAGCTGATCACTGCCATGCGCCACGCCGACCGCGGCCAGGAGATCGCAGAACTTGCCGTCCGCCACCGCAACAAGGGTGCCGTGGGCTTTGACATCGCCGGCGCCGAGGACGGGTTCCTGCCCAGCCGCTTCAAGGACGCCTTCACCTACCTTGCCCAGCACAATTTCCCCGCCACGGTGCACGCCGGTGAAGCAGCCGGGCTGGAAAGCATCCAGTCCGCGCTGGTGGACGGCCGCGCGCTGCGGCTGGGACACGGCGTCCGCATCGCCGAGGACATCATGGTGGAGTTCGACGACGACGAGGAAGCCGGCGACACCGTTGGCCTGGTCACCCTCGGCGACCTCTCCAGCTGGGTCCGCGACCGCGGCATCGCCCTCGAAATCTGCCCGTCCTCCAACCTCCAGACCGGCGCGATCGCCCAATTTGGTGAGGGGATCGAAAGCCACCCGCTGGACATGCTCTACCAGCTGGGCTTCAACGTCACCATCAACACGGACAACCGCCTGATGAGCGGCGTCACGCTCACGGACGAGTTCAACCTGCTGGTGGAAACCTTCGACTACGACCTCGACGACCTGCTGGAACTGACCCTGAACGCCGCCGAGGCGTCCTTCCTGCCCCTGGAGGAAAAGGAAGCGCTGGTGGAGTACATCAACGACGCCTACGCCAACCTTGGCTGAAACACCCGTTGAACGCCTCGTCCAGGTGATCGGGCAGCTGCGGGAGCACTGCCCGTGGATGGGCGCCCTGACCCACGCATCGCTGGTGGAGTACCTCCTCGAGGAGGCCTACGAGGTGGCCGAAACCATCGAGGAGGGCCACCCGGACGCCGAACTCCAGGGCGAGCTTGGCGACGTCCTGCTCCAGGTGGTGCTCCATGCCCGCCTGGCAGAGGAGCGGGGTGCGTTCACGTTCGACGACGTGGCGCGCGGTTTGGCTGCCAAGATGGTCCGGCGCAACCCCCATGTCTTCAGGCCGGACGGTTCCCTGCAGGACAGCTTCCCCGCCACAGTGGCGGAGATCGAGCAGAAGTGGGATGCGGTCAAGCGGGCCGAACGCCCGGAGCGGCGTGGCGCCTTCGAAGGAATCCCGGAGGCCCTCCCTGCACTGGCCAAGGCGCAAAAGTCGCTGGACCGCGCTGCCCGTGCCGGCCTGGAGCTCCCCGCAGGAGTGCCCGTCCCCGAAAGCGAGGACGGGCTCGGAACCCTGCTGCTCGCCGTCGTCCGTTCCGCGCGGGAGAACGGCATGGACGCCGAGCGCGCGCTGCGTGGCGCCCTCCGCCGCTACCAGGACGGCCAGGGCGATGAGGGCGGGCACGGCGACCGGAGCGACCCGGCGCCATCATGACGTCCGGCCCTTGACCGGTTTGAGTAACCCGGAGCACTCTCGACTACGCTAGTCGGTGACGAGTACGTCGAGTTTTCTGCCTGATTCCCCCCGTTAATCGCCCATAAGGAGCAAATTCATGGCGCTTATCGATGCCATCCACGCCCGCGAGATCCTCGATTCCCGCGGCAACCCCACCGTAGAAGTTGAAGTCCTGCTGTCCGACGGCCAGATCGGCCGCGCGGCGGTGCCCTCCGGCGCCTCCACCGGTGAGCACGAGGCCGTCGAACTGCGCGACGGCGACAAGGGCCGCTACCTGGGCAAAGGCGTGCAGAAGGCCGTCGACGCCGTCATCGACCAGATTGCCCCCGCCCTGACCGGCTTCGACGCCACGGACCAGCGCAGCATCGACCAGGCCATGCTGGACCTGGACGGCACCCCCAACAAGGGCAAGCTGGGCGCCAACGCCATCCTGGGCGTCTCCCTGGCCGTCGCCAACGCAGCCGCAGCCTCCGCTGACCTGCCGCTCTACAAGTACCTGGGCGGTCCCAACGCGCACGTCCTGCCCGTGCCGCTCATGAACATCCTCAACGGTGGGTCGCACGCCGACTCCGACGTCGACATCCAGGAATTCATGATCGCCCCCATCGGTGCCGAGACCTTCTCCGAAGGCCTGCGCTGGGGCGTCGAGGTCTACCACAACCTCAAGTCCGTCCTGAAGGAAAAGGGCCTGTCCACCGGCCTCGGCGACGAAGGCGGCTTCGCCCCCAACCTGCCGTCCAACCGCGCGGCGCTGGACCTGATCCAGGAAGCCATCAAGAACGCCGGCTACACCCCGGGCAAGGACATTGCCCTGGCCCTGGACGTGGCCTCCTCCGAGTTCTACAAGGACGGTGCCTACCAGTTCGAAGGCAAGGCCCTGTCCGCCACCGAGATGAGCGCCTACTACGCCGAGCTCGTGGACGCGTACCCGCTGGTCTCCATCGAGGACCCGCTGGACGAGAACGACTGGGAAGGCTGGAAGACCCTCACCGACACCATCGGTGACAAGGTCCAGCTGGTTGGTGACGACCTCTTCGTCACCAACCCGGCCATCCTGCAGCGCGGCATCGACACAAGGACCGCCAATTCCCTGCTGGTCAAGGTCAACCAGATCGGTTCCCTGACCGAGACCCTGGACGCCGTCAGCCTGGCCCAGCGCGCCGGCTACACCACCATCACCTCGCACCGCTCCGGCGAAACCGAGGACACCACCATCGCCGATATCGCGGTGGCCACCAACGCCGGCCAGATCAAGACCGGCGCACCTGCCCGCTCCGAGCGCGTGGCCAAGTACAACCAGCTGCTCCGCATTGAAGAGGAACTGGACGACGCCGCACGCTACGCCGGACGCAGCGCATTCCCGCGTTTCAAGGGCTAGTAACCGCCTAAACCCTTCCGCGGTGGCTATGGTTGAAAGACCATAGCCACCGCTGTTGTTGTTTCCAGCAGCATCTGTCCCAGCAGTGTTCGTTCTGCAGGACTGTCCAGCACAGATAGTGGCGGCCCCGGCAGGCTGCGTTTCAGGAGTGTCATGGCTACCCGCCGTCCCAAAGTTCCCAAGGTCGCCCCCAACCGTCCAGGCAAGGAAACGGCCGACGACGGTACCTCCAGCGGTGCCGAGGTCATCCGGGCGGATTTCCGCCCGGCCAAGGGAACGGCCCAGGCGGAAAGTGCGGCTTCGAAGGGCAACAGCGGGCGCGGCGCTGCAGGAAAGCCGGCCGCAGGAAAGATGGGGGAGACCGCGAAGCCCAAGCTGTCCGCCGGCCGCAAAGGCAGCAGCTCGATTGACGGCAAGGATGTGCGGGGCGAGGAAGATGACCAGCACCCCGTGCCCGCGAAGGCCTTCTCCGGACGGATGCTCGCGCTGGCGGTGGTGATGATTGCCATCACCATCATGCTGGCGCCCACAGTGAAGATCTTCTTCGACAAGAAGGCCGAAATCGACGCGTTGCACGCCGACATTGCGGCACGCCAGGCCGAAGGCGATGCCCTCCGCCAGCAGGTTTCGCGCTGGCAGGACCCCAACTACGTCAAACAGCAGGCCCGCGACCGCATTAACATGGTTATGCCGGGCGAAACCGGCTACTGGGTTTTTGGCAGCGATGAGCCGGCCGGAGAAAGCAGTAGCCCCGCCGGCGCAGCAGCAGCACAAGACCCCGCCGATCTGCCGTGGGTGGATTCCCTGTGGGAGTCCATCAGGCGCGCGGCCACAGACTGAACCCCACAAGGAAGGACGGCCCGCGACAGTGGAACACAACACGGCAGCCGCCCGGGACGAATCCCGCCAACCGACAGCACACGACCTTGAAGTACTGAGCAGGCAGCTGGGACGGCCCGTCCGCGACGTCGTGGAGATTCCCGCCCGCTGCATCTGCGGCAACCCACTGGTGGCGGCCACCGCACCGCGCCTCAGCAACGGCACTCCGTTCCCCACCACTTTCTACCTGACGCACCCGGTGATCACGTCCGCCGTTTCCAGGCTTGAGGCGGCAGGGGTCATGAACAGCATGAACGAGCAGCTGGCCTCAGACGAAGGACTCGCCGCTGCCTACCGGGCAGCCCACGAGGAGTACCTGGCGGCCCGCGAAGCCATTGGGGAACGTTCGGGCATCGGCCCGGTGCCCGAAATCGCCGGCGTCTCCGCCGGCGGGATGCCCACCCGCGTCAAGTGCCTGCATGTCCTGGTGGGCCACTCCCTGGCAGCGGGCAGCGGCGTCAACCCCCTCGGCGATCAGGCGATCGGAATGATCAGCGAGTGGTGGACGGCGGACAAGTGCTATTGCGACGGCGCCTGGGACACCACCGGCGAGGCACCATCCCGGGACCTCAGCCGCCACGGGCCCCAGGGCCTGCCCGATATCGTGGGGCGGCCAGCGCCCGTGCGGAAAGCCGCCGGCACTGCAGGAGCCGCCGAATGACGCGCGTGGCCGCCATCGACTGCGGCACCAACTCCATCCGGCTCCTGATCGCGGACATCCACCGCGCCAACGGCAGCACGGACCTGACCGACGTTGTCCGCGAGATGCGCGTGGTCCGGCTGGGCCAGGGCGTGGACGCCACTGGCGAACTGGCGCCCGAGGCACTTGAACGGACCTTCGCCGCAGCCGCTGACTATGCGCGGCTGATCAAGGAACACGGTGCTGAGCGGATCCGGTTCGTCGCCACTTCCGCCAGCCGCGATGCACGCAACCGGGACATCTTCGTGGACGGTATCCGGGAGCTCCTGGGCGTGGAGCCGGAAGTCATCTCCGGGGACGAGGAAGCGGCACTGTCCTTTGCCGGTGCCAGCAGCGTCCTGCCCATCCTGGACGGCCACCAGGTGCTGGTAGTGGACCTCGGCGGGGGAAGCACCGAGTTCGTCCTCGGCACCGCCGACGGCGTGACGGCAGCGAAGTCGGTGGACATTGGCTGCGTCCGCCTCACTGAACGGCACCTTCGGGACGACCCGCCCACCGCTGAAGAGATCGCGGCAGCGGAAGCCGACGTGGACGCCGCCATAGCCCGCGCCGGACGCGATGTACCGCTGGAACGCGCCACCGCCGTCGTCGGTGTTGCGGGGTCCGTCACCACCATCACCGCCCATGCCCTGCGCCTGCCGGAATACTCGCCTGACGCCATCCACGGCACGGAACTGCCGATTGCGGAGGTTCGCGCCGCCGCCACCGACCTGCTCACCATGACCCGGGACAAGCGCGCGGCCCTGCCGTACATGCACCCCGGACGCGTGGACGTCATCGGGGCCGGGGGACTGGTGTGGCGCCGGATCCTGGAACGGATGGGGGAGCTGACCGGCGGGAGGATTACCGCAGCCACGGCCAGCGAGCACGACATCCTCGACGGCATCGCCCTGAGCATCGGGTAGGCCCATGCATTCCACAACAGCTTCCACCCGCTTCTTGCCGCGGGCGGCGGCGGCCCTGATGGCCGTCCTCCTGGCTGCGTGCTGCTTCTGCGCGGGCCTCTTCACGGCACCCTCCGCACGGGCCGATGAGTGGCGCGACAAAGAATACTGGCTGGCAGATTCCGGCATCACCAAGGCCTGGGAAGTGTCAAAGGGCGCAGGCGTCAAAGTAGCCGTCATCGACAGCGGCATTGACGCGCAGCACCCGGACCTCAAAGGCGCCGTCGTCGGTGGGTACGACGCCTCCGGCTCCGGCCGGCCCGACGGCCAGAAGAGCGTGGGCTCGAAGCCCGAACACGGGACCCTGGTAGCCACGATGCTTGCCGGCCGCGGCCACCAGCCGGCAAGCCCAAGCCCAAGCCCCAGCCCGGGACCGGCGGGTACACCGCCCGACGGCATCATGGGAGTGGCGCCGGAAGCACAGCTCCTTTCGGTTTCCACCTGGCTTGGCTCACCCAACCCTTCGGGCAAGAGCGACCAGGACCAGATTCCCGAGGCAGTCCGCTGGGCCGTGGACAACGGCGCCAAGGTGATCAATATTTCGTTGGGCAGCACAAGCCCGCAGTGGCCGCAAAGCTGGGACGCGGCCTTCCTTTACGCGGAACAGAAGGACGTGGTCATTGTTGCTGCGGCGGGCAACCGGGTGGGCGGCAACACCCAGGTTGGCGCCCCTGCCACCATCCCCGGCGTCCTCACCGTCGCCGGCCTGGACCGCAAGAACCAAGCCAGCGTGGACGCCTCCTCACAAGGGATCAGCATCGGCGTGGCGGCACCTGCCGAGAACCTCCTTGGCGGCCTCCCCGGTGGAGGCTACGCGGAGTGGGCTGGAACCTCGGGCTCTACCCCCATCGTTGCCGGCGTGGCAGCACTGATCCGCTCCAAGTGGCCGGACATGACCGCTGAACAGGTCATCAACCGGATCATCACCACGGCCAAGGACGCGGGAGCCCCGGGCAAGGACCCGCTGTACGGCTACGGTATCCTCAACGCCGAGGCTGCCCTCAAGGCCGATGTCCCGCAGGTGTCGGTCAACCCGCTGGGCACCATCGCCGAATGGATCCGCGTCCACAGGCGGGGAAACGCTGCTCCCGCAACCCCGGCGCCAACCGCCGCACCGGTGCCCAGTGCCGAACCCACCCTGCCCGAAGCAACCGTTCCCGCTGCCAAGGCTCCGTCCCAGCGGGACAGTGCCATCGGCGCCGCCGTCGTGATCGGGTTTGGTGTCCTCTTCATCGCGATCATCGCGGCAGCCGGCATCCAGCTTCGCAGGGCCGCCCGCAACCCTGCGCTTGCCACCGAAGAATCCGACACAGGGGTGCTGGAAAAGGTGCATACGCCCCGGAATTCCCACGTTACGGACCGTCGTCCAAGTTAGTGAAGATTTTCACAAACTGCGCTATCCTTTAAAGTATGGCAACCACCCCACAGCTCCAGGACCGTCCCAGGGTACTCGTCGTCGGCGGCGGGTACGTCGGCCTGTACGTAGCACTGAAACTGCAGAAGAAGATCGCGAATGCCGGTGGCATCGTCACCGTCGTTGATCCCCTGCCCTACATGACCTACCAGCCCTTCCTTCCCGAGGTGGCCGGCGGCAACATCGAAGCCCGCCACGCGGTGGTTTCCCACCGCCAGCACCTCAAGCAGACGGAACTGATCCAGGGCCGCGTCACCTCGATCGACCACGTCAACCGCAAGGCTGTGGTGGCTCCCGCCGACGGCGGCGAAAACTTTGAGGTTCCCTACTTCGACGTCGTGCTCGCAGCCGGCGCCATCACCCGCACGTTCCCCATCAAGGGCCTGGCGGACAAGGGCATTGGCCTGAAGACCATCGAGGAAGCCGTTGCGCTGCGCAACAAGCTGCTCGAGCGCATCGAGGTTGCCTCCACCATGACAGACCCCGCCGCACGCGCCCGGGCCCTGACTTTCGTGGTGGTCGGCGGCGGCTTCGCCGGCATCGAATGCATCACCGAGATGGAAGACCTCGCCCGCGCCGCGGTGCGCAACAACCCCCGCGTCAAGCAGGAGGAAGTGCGCTTCGTCCTGGTCGAGGCCATGGGCCGCATCATGCCCGAGGTCACCGCGCAGCAGGCTGACTGGGTGGTGGAGCACCTGCGCAGCCGCGGCATCGAGGTTCTCCTGAACACCTCGCTGGACAGCGCCGAAGGCACCCTCAAGCTCATCAACCTTCCGGACAAGACCCCCGCCCAGGAATTCGAGGCAGACACCCTGGTGTGGACCGCCGGCGTGCAGGCCAACCCCATGGTCCGCTCCACGGACTTCCCGCTGGAGCCCCGCGGCCGCGTCCGCGTCCTGCCGGACCTGCGCATCTCCGGCGACGAAGGCATCGTGGAGAACGCCTGGGCAGCCGGCGATATCGCCGCTGTACCGGACCTCACCGGCAAGGGCCTGCCGGACGGCACCTGCGTGCCCAACGCCCAGCACGCCCTGCGCCAGGCCAAGCGCCTCGCCAGGAACCTTTGGGCCTCCCGCTGGGACAAGCCGCTGACTGACTACAAGCACAAGAACCTTGGTGCCGTGGCCGGCTTCGGCGAGTGGAAGGGCGTTGCCAACATCAACCTCCTGGGCCGCATCGGCCTCAAGGGAGCACCGGCCTGGCTGGCCCACCGCGGCTACCATGGCATGGCCATGCCCACGTTTGAGCGCAAGTTCCGCGTCATCCTGAACTGGATCATCGGCTTCTTCGCCGGCCGCGACACCACCCAGCTGCTGGACCTGGACAACCCCCGGGGCGCCTTTGTCTCGGCAGCAACCCCGGCCCCGAAGCCTGCAGCTGCTCCCGCAGCCGTGCCGGCCGGCGGCTCCGGTTCCACCGCTGCCGCAGCTCCCAAGGAGACCGTGGCGGCCAACGCCAAGTAGAGCGTCTGTTCCACCACGCTCCACAGCGTACGACGGCGGCCGTCCCCTTCGCGGGGCCGGCCGCCGTCGGCGTTTCCAGCCAGGGCCGCCTTGGCAGGTACCATTGACCCGGCGCCCCAGTAGCCCAATTGGCAGAGGCAGCGGACTTAAAATCCGCGTGTTGTGGGTTCGAGTCCCACCTGGGGTACAACTGTCCATGCCGCCACGACCAGTGCCGGCCATCAGGAAGCCGCCTGCGATTGCAGGCGGCTTCCTGCGTTTAATTCCGCATAGGCAACGACTGTTATAAGGCTGTGACCTCAGTCACTTAGTTTCGCTGCTGTCTATGCATTAGCTTGAACCTAAATCAGGAATACCTGGTCCAATTCGGAGTGCCTCGGCACCCCATTGATCCGTTCGCGCATCGCATGGCCCTGTTTCGGAAGGCAGACAAATGTACCGAAAGAAAGTCCTCACCTCGTTGGCAGCAGCAGCCACATTCAGCATGCTGCTGTCGGCCTGTGCCAACCAGGCGGGCCCCGGCACCACCGAAAGCTCGGGTTCGTCCGGCAAGGTGAACATCCCCGCCATTTCGAAAGTGGATGTCCCCGCCGGTGCCGTCAAGCCGGCCGGTGACGGCAAGGCCACCTGCCCCGCGACCACCACGCTGGCCTACGCAGGCGCGCAGACCGGTCCCAACGCGCAGCTGGGCGTCAACATCTTCAACGGCATCCAGCTGGCCATCGACCAGCACAACAAGGCCAACCCCGGCTGCCAGGTCCAGTTCAAGAAGTTCGATACCGAAGGTGACCCCAACAAGGCCACCGGCCCCGTCACCCAGATGGTGAGCGAGCCGGACATCGTTGGTGTAGTCGGCCTGCCGTTCTCGGGCGAATCCAAGGCCACGGGCAACATCTTCGAGCAGAAGGGCCTGGTCCACATCACGCCGTCGGCCACCAACCCCACGCTGACCGAAAACGGCTGGACCACCTTCTTCCGGGGCCTCGGCAATGACGCCGTCCAGGGCCCGGCAGCAGCGAAGTTCCTCACCGGCAAGCTTGGCGCCAAGAAGGTCTACCTGGTCCAGGACGACTCCGACTACGGCATTGGCCTTGGCACCTCCACCTCCGCCGGACTTGGCAGCGCACTGGCCGGAACGGAAAAGGTGACCACCGGGCAGAAGGACTTCTCGGCAGTCATCTCCAAGATCATGAACGCAAAGGCCGACGCCGTGTTCTACGCCGGCTACTACGCCGAGGGTGCACCGTTCGACCAGCAGTTGGTTGGCAAGGGCTTCACCGGAACCTTCGTGGCGCCGGATGGCGTCAAGGATGACCAGTTCATCAAGCAGGCAGGCGACGCCTCAAACAACGCCTACTTCACCTGCCCCTGCATCCCCGGTGAACTGATCACCGACTTCGCTTCCGCATACAAGGATGTCTCCAAGGGCGCAGAACCCGGAACGTACTCGATCGAAGGCTACGACGCCGCTACTGTCCTCCTGTCCGGCATCGATGCGGGCAAGCAAAGCCGCGCGGACCTGCTGGCCTGGGTCAAGGCCTACGACAAGGACGGCCTGAGCAAGCACTACAAGTGGGACGCCAAGGGTGAGCTCCAGGCCCCGACCGTCTACGGCTACAAGGTGGAGAACGGCAAGATCGTCCCCGTCGGCCCCATCGGGGAGTAGCAGTCAAGCAGGAATCGGCTGTGGGGGCCAGCAGATGCGGCCCCCACAGCCTTTTCTTCGCTTGGCAGCATTTCACGACCAACCCAGGTCACTAGACACAAGTCCCACGGCCGGGCCCACAAAGCCGCGTGCAACTGGATCAGGACGTTCCCATGCTTTCCACTCTTGTCCCACTACTCCCGACGGAAAACGACTGGATTACCTTCGACATACCGTCCCTGGCCGAAAACTTCTGGAGCGCCACCTTTGACGGCCTCACCTTCGGAGCCATCTACGCGCTCGTAGCGTTGGGTTACACCCTGGTTTACGGCGTGCTCAACCTGATCAACTTCGCCCACTCGGAAGTGTTCATCGTCGGTTGCTACGCAGTCTTTTTCACCCTCAGCAGCCTTGGCTTTGGCCCTTCCGCACCCCGGCTCGATATCTGGGCCATCATCCTCAACCTGCTGCTGGCGCTGGTTCTGGCCATGCTTGCCTCCGCGGTGACGGCCTTCCTGCTGGAACGCATCGCCTACAAGCCCCTCCGCCGGCGGAACGCCCCGCGCCTGGTCTTCCTGATCACCGCCATCGGCGCTTCCTTCACCATCCAGTACCTGATCTACCTGTGGCGTGGTCCCAGCCCTGAGCTTGCCCTCACGATGTTCCGGCCCACACCCATCTTCGATGTCTTCGGCACCATCATCGACTCCCAACAGCTGGTGATCATCATTGCCGCGGTAATCATGATGGTGGGCATCGACAGGTTCATCAGCAAGTCGCGCACCGGCCGCGGCATCCGCGCAGTCGCCCAGGACCCCGACACCGCCACGTTGATGGGCGTCAACAAAGAGCGCATCATTATTACCACCTTCGTCATCGGAGGCCTGCTTGCAGGAGCCGCCGCCTTGTTCTATGTCATGAAGATCCCGTCCGGTGTCCAGTACAGCGGTGGGTTCGTCCTTGGCATCAAGGCGTTCGCGGCCGCGGTACTGGGCGGCATCGGCAACGTCCGCGGTGCCCTGCTGGGCGGCCTGCTGCTCGGCCTGATCGGCAACTACGGCCAGATCCTGCTGGGCAACTCGCAGTGGACCGACGTCGTGGCGTTCGTGGTGCTGGTGCTGGTGCTGCTGCTGCGGCCCGAAGGCATCCTGGGCACCTCCCTTGGAAGGAGCAAAGCATGAGTATGACGGACGGCCCCACGCCTCTGCAGACAGCAGCGGCCGAGCAGGCGGCAGAGGACCGCGAAGCCTCCGCCAAAGCCGCAGGGCGGAGCGACCTTCAGCGGGGGAGACGCAAGCCCGGCTACTTCTCCGACCGGTGGCAGGCCCTGTCCCGCCAACAGCAATGGGCATTCCTGGTGGTTGTGGTGGTGCTGGCCTACCTGCTGCCGCTGATCAACCCGCCGATCTTCACTACTGAACCGGGCAACAACTTCGCCCTGGCCTGCTTCGACATGGCCCGGTTTGCACTGATCGCAGTTGGGCTCAACATCGTGGTGGGCTACGCCGGATTGCTGGACCTGGGATACGTCGCCTTCTTCGCGGTGGGTTCCTACGTTGCGGCGATGCTGACCAGCCCGGATTCGCCGTACTTGCACATCCCCTATCTATGGACGCTTCCGGTGGCCATGGCGGTCACCATGTTCTTCGGCGTCATGCTGGGCGTGCCCACGCTCCGTCTCAGGGGTGACTACCTTGCCATCGTGACGCTCGGCTTCGGGGAGATCATCCGCATCCTGGCCACGATCATCCCGGCCATGAAGGGCCAGGTGGGCTTCCAGAACGTCGGACACCCGCCGGGTACCGCGGCTGACGGCACGCCCATTTTCTCCAACTCAAACGGTGTGCCCTGGTACTGGCTGACGCTGACCATCATCATCATCGTCACCCTCCTGGTGGGCAACCTGGAACGCAGCCGTGTCGGCCGGGCCTGGATCGCCATCCGCGAAGATGAGGACGCCGCGGAAATCATGGGTGTTCCCACCTTCAAATACAAGGTGTGGGCCTTCGCCATCGGTGCTGCCGTCGGCGGCCTGTCCGGTGCCTTGTTCGCCGGCCAGGTGGGGTTCGTGAACAACCAGAAGTTCGACGTCACCACATCCATCCTGTTCCTCGCCGCCGTCGTCCTGGGCGGCGCCGGCAACAAGGTAGGGGCCATTCTTGGCGGAGCCCTGGTCAGCTACATCCCGCTCAGGTTCACGGCCATCGCCGAGTACAAATACCTGATCTTCGGCGTTGCGTTGGTGCTGATCATGATCTTCCGTTCCCAGGGGCTGCTTCCGGCCCGGCAGCGGCTGCTCGCGTACGGCAGGACGGCTTTGAACAAGGTCGCCAGCCGCGATGCCACCGAACCCAAAGACACCGACACGCCGGCGCCCGGTCCTGATACCCGCGCCGCCGGGCAGAGAGGAGCGGAGGCATGAGCTCCGAGGAAAGGCACGCAGGCTCCAGCAGCGTGGAAGAGCAGCCGGCACACGAGGCCGCAACCCCGGAGGGCACCGCGGCTCCGGTGGCGCCGGAACTGGACATGGAAGCTTTGGCCGAGGCCGGAGTGGACCAGGAACTGGCAGAAAAGGTGGCTCCGGACCGCGATATTGCGGTCAAGGTGGGCGACAACATTGTTGAGGTGCAGAACCTGACCATTAAGTTCGGCGGCCTGGTGGCGCTGGACAACGTCAGCTTCAACATCAAGCGGGGTGAGATCCTGGGGCTGATCGGCCCCAACGGCGCCGGGAAGACCACCTGCTTCAACGCGATGACCGGCGTCTACAAACCATCCAGTGGGAAGGTGGTGCTGGAAGGCCAGGTCCTGAACGGCATCAAGCAGCACAAGATCACGCGCCTGGGCCTGTCACGAACATTCCAGAACATCCGCCTGTTCGGCGAAATGACTGCCCTGGAGAACGTGGTGGTGGGCCTGGACGCACGGCACCGGACCAGCGTCGGCGGAGCGCTGCTGCGCCTGCCCACGCACATTAGGGAGGAAAAGTCGGCCATCGAGCGCGGCATGGCCCTGCTTGACTTCGTGGGCATCGGCAGCCATGCGCACGTCCTGTCCCGGCAACTCCCGTACGGCTACCAGCGCCGGCTCGAAATCGCACGGGCGTTGGCCACGGACCCAAAGGTGCTGTGCCTTGACGAGCCTGCAGCCGGCTTCAACCCGGCCGAAAAAGAGGAGTTGATGGCGCTGATCCGCACCATCAGGGACGAGGGCTACACGGTGCTGCTGATTGAGCACGACATGAAGCTGGTGATGGGCGTGACAGACCGGATTGTCGTGCTGGAGTTTGGGAAGAAGATTGCGGACGGACTGCCGCGGGAGATCCGCGAGGATCCGCGCGTTATTGCCGCCTACCTAGGAGAGCCCGAAGATGACGTTGCTTGAGCTTGAGGGCGTATCTGTCCACTACGGCCGGATCCAGGCCCTGCGCGACATTTCCTTCACGGTGGACGAAGGTGAAGTGGTGGCGCTGATCGGTGCCAACGGCGCCGGCAAGACCACCACAATGCGCACCATCTCCGGCCTCTTGAACTGTTCCGAAGGCAAGATCACCTTTGCCGGCCAGGACATCACCAAGATGAAGGCCCACATCCGGGTGGTGCACGGGATTTCGCAGGCCCCCGAGGGGCGCGGCATTTTCCCCGGCATGACCGTCATGGAAAACCTGGATATGGGAACCTTTGGCCGTAAGGACAGGAGCGGCGTGGCGAAGGACCTGGACCGCGTCTTCGACCTGTTTCCCCGGCTGAAGGAGCGGGAGAAGCAGTTCGGCGGCACGATGTCCGGCGGTGAGCAGCAGATGCTGGCGATCGGGCGGGCCCTGATGTCCAACCCGAAGCTCCTGCTGCTGGACGAGCCCTCCATGGGCCTGGCACCGCAGTTCATCCGCCAAATCTTCAGGATCATCAAGGAAATCAACAACCAGGGCACCACCGTGCTGATGGTGGAGCAGAACGCCAACCAGGCACTGGCGGGCGCCCACCGCGCCTTCGTGCTGGAAACGGGGGAGATCACCCGCAGCGGCACAGGAAAGGAACTGCTGGAGGATCCCTCGGTCAAGGAGGCCTACCTGGGCGTGGGATAGTTCGGCTCACGGGGCCCGGTGCGCATAGCAACGCAACGGTCACGGTTCGGTTGCAACCGGGCCCCTGGGGAACTTTCCCGGCCGCCGCCACGTGGGAATTGGTAGCGTAACAAAACCATCACCCACACCCACATGGAGGAACACCGCAATGGCACTTGGCGGCAACCCGATCTTCAACGGAAAGAGTTTCCGTGGAGCCACCCAGGCACCGCCTGTCCCGCAGGCTCCTTATGGCGCTCCCTACGGCCAGCAGTCATACGGCCAGTCGCCGTACGGCCAGCCGTCATACGGCCAGGCACCCTACGGCCAGCAGGGCTGGGGCACGCAGCCGCAGAACATGACCGACGAACAGCTGCGGCAGATGTACGCCCAGCCGTCCGCCGGTCCCGCAGACACCGGCCGCATGACCTTTGACGACGTCATCATGAAGACCGCGGCCTGCCTCGGTGCAGTATTGGTGGGCGCAGCCATCACGCTCACCGTCGGCCTGCCGCTGGCCTCCTTGCTGATGATCGTCGGCGCACTGGGCGGCTTCGTCCTGGCCCTCGTGAACACCTTCAAGAAGCAGCCGTCGCCGGCACTGATCCTCGCCTACGCGGCCTTGGAAGGACTCTTCCTCGGTGGCCTGACCCGGATCTTGGACACGCAATACCCCGGTGTAGGGCTGCAGGCGGTTGTGGGCACGCTCTCGGTGTTCGCCGTGACCCTGCTTCTCTTCAAGAGCGGCAAGGTGCGCGCAACACCCAAGGCCATGCGGTTCTTCATGATCGCACTTGGCGGCTACGCCCTCTTCTCTATCGTCAACCTCGTCATGATGCTGACCGGCGTGACGAACGAACCCTTCGGCCTGCGCAGCGGAATGCTGGGCGTCTTCATCGGCCTGCTGGCCATCGGGCTTGCTGCCTTCTCGCTGATCATGGACTTCACCAGCATTGAGGAAGGTGTCCGCAGCGGCGCCCCGCAGCGCTTCTCCTGGACGGCGGCCTTTGGCCTGACTGTCACCCTGGTGTGGCTGTACGTGGAGATCATCCGCCTGCTGGCCATTCTTCGCGGCGACGACTAGGCACCCAGGCAGCTTCCGTCGTCGTAGGTTAAATACCGTGGGCCCCACCAAACCGGTGGGGCCCACGGCCGTTTAAGGCATCATGCTGCCGCCTCCCGGCTAGGCAATCCGCATGGCCCCGGCGGCAGGGGTGACGGTAAAGATCTCCGGCGCGGTGAAGCCGGCGTCGGCGAAAGCCTTCACGACGGCGTCACGCACCTTTTGTTCGGCGTCCACCGGGGTCAGCGCGATGGCTGCTCCGCCGAACCCGCCGCCCGTCATGCGGGCGCCGATGGCCCCGTTGGCCCGCGAGGTGTCCACAGCCAGGTCCAACTCGGGGCAGGAAATCTCGAAATCGTCGCGCATGGAGGCGTGGCTCGCGTCCAGCAGGGGACCGATGGCGCTGGGGCCGGGGCCGCCCAGCAGCTCAACGGTCTGGAGCACCCGGTCATTCTCCGTGACCACGTGCCGCACCCGCCGGAATGTCACCTCGTCCAGCAGGCCGCTGGCCTCCTCAAGATCGCCCACCTGGACGTCCCGCAGGGCCTTCACTCCCAGTACTTCGGCGCCCAGCTCGCAGGATGCGCGCCGTGAGGCGTAGCCCCCGTCAGAGTGCGAGTGCGACACCTTGGTGTCGATCACCAGGAGCACCAGGCCCGCGGGCCCCGTCTCGAAGGGCACCAGGCTTGCCGTCTGGTCCCGGCAGTCCAGGAAGACTGCGTGGCCCTCTGAGCCGCGCAGCGACGCGGACTGGTCCATGATGCCCGTGGGCGCTCCGACAAAGTCGTTTTCCGCCCGCTGGGTGGCGAGCACCATGTCCTGGGCAGCCAGGCCGGCGCCCGTGAGGTCGTTGAGGGCCGTGATGACCGCGCATTCGATGGCGTGCGACGACGAGAGGCCGGCTCCGAGCGGCACGTTTGAGTCCAGGAGCAGGTCCAGTCCGGGGACCTCGATGCCCTTCTCCCGAAGGGCCCACACGACGCCCAGGGGGTACTTGGTCCAGCCCTTCGCTGTGCCGGGCTGCAGCGAGCCGATGGTGGTGCTGACCACGCCTTGGTCCCCGTAGGTGGACAGCAGCCGTACGGTGTCGTCCCGGCGGACGGCAACGGCCACGCGGGCGGTGCGGTCGATGGCGAAGGGAAGGACGAAGCCCTCGTTGTAGTCGGTGTGTTCGCCAATGAGGTTCACCCGCCCCGGAGCCTGCCATACGCCGTCGGGCGCGCTGCCGAACTCCTGCTCGAAGCGGGCGTCAAGGTCTACACGGGCGGCAGGTGCCGTGCCGGCCTGGTCCTGTTCCTGAATGTTCATGCTGAGGCTCCTTCCGGGGTGGCCGCCATGGCGGCAGCAGGCGTGGACGACGGCGGGACCACCACTGCGCGCAGCCGCTCCGCCACAATTTCCGGCGTCGTGTCGTTAATGAAGGCGCCCATGGCTGCCTCCGACCCGGCCAGGTACTTCAGTTTATCGGCGGCCCGGCGGGGGGAAGTCAGCTGGAGGTGGAGGTAGCCGGCCGGCCGGAGGACGTCGTCCAGCGGCGCCTGGTGCCAAGCGGAAATGTAGGGCGTTGGCGTGGGGTACAGCGCATCCACACGTTTGAGCAGGTCCAGGTAGACCTGGGCCAGCTCATCCTTCTCCTCCCCGCCCAGCGCGGCCAGGTCGGGGACATGGCGGTGCGGAACGAGGTGGATTTCCAGCGGCCAGCGGGCTGCGAAAGGCACGTAGGCGCTGAAGTGACTGCCTTCAAGGATCATCCTGCTGCCGTCTTCCCGTTCGGCACGCAGCAGCGAGCCGGTCAGGGTGTCCCTGCCGTCTTTTGCGTCGTAGTACTTCCTGGCGGCGGCACCCAGGACTCCTGCGCGCGGTGTGACATATGGGTAGGCGTAGATCTGGCCATGGGGGTGGTGCAGCGTCACACCGATATCGGCCCCGCGGTTCTCGAACGGGAAGACCTGCTTGATGCCTTCCATGGCGCTGAGGGCAGCGGTGCGCTCCGACCACGCCTCGATCACCGTGCGGGAGCGCTCCGGGGTCAGGCCGCTGAAGGACCCCGTGTGTTCGGGGGTGAAAGACACTACTTCGCAACGGCCGTAGGCAGGTCCTTTCGTTCCCCATGCGGCACCGTCCGGCACTGGTCCCAGGGCCGGCCCCAAGGAGGGGAACCGGTTTTCGAAGACCACAACGTCGTAATCGGCGGCAGGAATTTCGGAAGCGTTGCCCGGCGTGGTGGGACAAATGGGGCACTGGTCTGCCGGGGGGAGGTGGGTACGGGCCTGGCGATGTGCGGCGATGGCCACCCATTCGTCCGTCAGCGCATCGAAGCGGACCTCGCCCGGTTCACCCCGCGGCGGCAGCCCGCGGTGGTCTGTGGTGAGGTGTTCCGCGCGCGAGGTCGTGGTGCCGGCGTCGTCGAAGTAGATCAGCTCCCGGCCGTCGGAGAGTGTGGTGCTGGTAATCCCTGTCATGCAAAAAGTCTCGCATAAACGCTCAAGAATGAATAGTTAACAACAAAAAGTAACAGTGCGGCGTATGCGAAGACCCGGGCCGCGCGTTGTACGGTATTGGCCATGACAGCCTCTTCCGAACAGGGAACTAACGCACCCTCCGCAGCCCGGCCATGCGCTACCGGCCGGCAATACGAGCTGCGGCGCGGCGATGCCGTTGCCGTGGTCACCGAACTTGCCGCCGGACTCCGCTCCTTCACGCGGGGAGAGGTCCTGCTGACCGAGACCTATGGCGATGATGAGATCGCCCCCGGCGGTGCCGGCATCACGCTGGCGCCCTGGGTCAACAGGGTGGAGGACGGGCAGTGGATCCTGGACGGCAGGAAGCAGCAACTGGACATCACCGAGGTGTCCCGCAACAACGCCAGCCACGGCCTGCTCCGCAACACCGGCTACGCGCTGGTGGGGGAGTCCCGGCACGCCGTCGCACTGGAGGCGGCAGTCTTCCCGCAGCACGGCTACCCGTTCCTGGTGCGGCACCGCGTGGAGTACCAGCTCTCGGGAGACCTGGGGCTGCACGTCCGGCAAACCCTCACCAATGATTCCGCTTCAGCTGCACCTTTCGTCCTCGGCGCGCACCCTTACCTGCGCGTTGGCGACGCCCCCGTGGAGGAACTGCAGCTGACCGTTGCCGCCGATACCCGGCTGGTGACCGATGAGCGCCTGATCCCGCGTAGTTCTGCCCCCGTGGACGGGGACACCGACTTCCGCTCCGGCCGGCACGTTGCGGACATAGCCGTGGACGTGGCCTTGACCGACCTGCAGTACGAGGACGGAAAGGCCCGGCACACCCTGGCCGCGGCCGACGGCAGCGCGGTGTCGCTCTGGCAGGATGAAGCCTGCCGCTACGTCCACGTCTATGTGAGCACGCTGTACCCGGGCCGGACCCGCGCTGTGGCCGTGGAGCCCATGACGGGACCAGCCAACGCGTTCAACTCCGGTGACGGCCTTCGATGGCTGCCCCCGGGAGAGTCCTTCAGCATGGAATGGGGCATCGACTACACGCCAGGCGGGGCGGGCCGGTAGTTTGCCCTGCCTCTAGTTTGCATTGGGGCGCTGCTGGGGAAGTATGGGGATATGACGCCTAAAGAGGACGACGTTACCCTTGCCCATACAGCGCCCGCCCGTACCGCTCCAGCACCGGCGGCCGCGGCTGCGCCCCTGCGCGTCCTGACTGACCGTGAGCTGGACAGGGACATACCCTACGGAATCCGCATAGCGGCGTCCTGGTCATGGCGCCTGGGCCTGATCCTCCTGATGGCAGGGACGCTGGTGTGGCTGCTCAGCCACATCACCCTCCTGATCATCCCCATCATGGTGGCCGCCCTCCTCGCCGGGCTGCTCAGCCCGGTGACAGCCTGGCTGAAGCGGCGCGGACTTCCGGCTGGGCTCGCCGTCGCGGTCACCATCCTGGGCTTCATCGGAGTCATTGTCGGTGCGCTCGCCCTGGTGGGCAGGCAGCTGGCCGTCGGCTTCAGCGAACTCTACTCGCAGGCGCTGGAAGGCGTTCGGCAGGTCCAGGACTGGCTGTCAGCAGGTCCGCTGCATCTCACCGCAGACCAGATCGACCAGTACATCAAGGAAGCCACCGATGCGGTGCAGAACAACAGCAGCAGCATCGTCAGCGGGGCCCTGTCCGTCGGCAGCACCGCCGGCCACTTCGCAGCCGGAATGCTCCTCTCCCTCTTCATCCTCATCTTCTTCCTCCTGGAAGGTGACCGGATCTGGGCGTTCCTGGTCCGGATGCTTCCGCGCAAGGCCAGGGCCGCCACGTTCGGCGCAGGCCGCAAGGGGTGGGCCTCCATGGTCAGCTATGCGCGCATCCAGATGTTCGTCGCCGCCGTCGACGCCCTTGGCATCGGCGTAGGCGCCGCCATCCTGGGCGTCCCGTTGGCGCTTCCCCTCGCAGTGCTGGTGTTCCTTGGCTCGTTCATCCCCGTGGTGGGCGCCCTGGTGACCGGCGCCGTCGCCGTCCTGCTGGCGTTGGTGGCCAATGGACCCGTCAACGCCCTGATCATGCTGGCAATCGTCCTCGCGGTCCAGCAGCTTGAGGGCCACATCCTGCAGCCGCTGGTCATGGGCAAGGCAGTATCGCTCCACCCGGTGGCTGTGATCCTCAGCGTCGCCGCCGGCTCCTACCTTGCCGGCATCCCCGGCGCGCTGTTCTCAGTGCCCATCCTGGCCGTAGCAAACTCGGCCATTCGCTACATCGCGGCCAGAACGTGGGAACATGAACAGGTGCCGGTTGTCGCCGGGAAGCCCATTACAGCCGGAGCGGGCGGGGACAACACCATCCAGGACGTTGAACCACCCTCTGCATCCGACGCAGGAAGGGACACGGCGGCCGGCACTGCAGCCGAACACCGTGATGCCCGCACCTCCTCCTCCGTGGAGGGCCCAGGGGCAGAACCCAGAGGAGAGTAGTCCGTGAAGATCCTTGAAACCCTTCCCGTCACGCTGGACGATGTCCTTGAGGCGCAGAAGCTGCTTGATGGGATTATCGCGCGCACACCCGTGGAGTCGTCCCGGGCGCTGGGCGGCATGGTGGACGGGGACGTCTACTTCAAATGCGAGAACCTGCAGCGTGCGGGCTCGTTCAAGGTCCGCGGAGCCTATGTCCGGATGGCGCGGCTCTCTCCTGACGAGAAGAAGCGCGGCGTGGTGGCGGCCTCCGCCGGCAACCATGCCCAAGGCGTTGCAGTCGCTGCCAAAAGTCTTGGCATCAAGGCCCGGATCTACATGCCCCTGGGCGTAGCACTGCCCAAGCTTGCCGCCACGCGGAGCCATGGGGCCGAAGTCATCCTGCACGGGCACAACGTGGACGAGGCGCTCGCCGAAGCCCAGCGCTACAGCAATGAAACCGGCATGGTCTTCGTGCACCCGTTCGACAATGTGGACGTAGTGGCGGGGCAGGGGACTGTGGGCCTGGAGATCCTGGAACAGGTGCCCCACGTGGACACCGTCCTCATGGGTGTGGGCGGCGGTGGCCTCCTGGCGGGAGTCGCCGTGGCCATCAAGGCCCGCGCCCGCGAACTTGGCCGGGAGATCCGCATCATCGGCGTCCAGGCGGAGAACGCTGCAGCCTACCCGCCGTCGCTCGCCGCAGATGCGCTGGTGCCGCTCAAGAAGGTCTCCACCATGGCGGACGGCATCGCTGTGGGGCGGCCGGGGCAGCTGCCCTTCAGCATCATCCGGGAACTGGTGGACGACGTTGTCACGGTCAGCGAGGACTCCCTGGCCCGTGCCCTGATCTTCCTGCTGGAACGGGCCAAGATGGTGGTGGAACCCGCGGGCGCAGTGGGCGTGGCCGCCCTCATGGACGGCAAGATCGAGAACCCGGGCACCACGGTGGCCGTGCTGTCCGGCGGCAATATCGACCCCATGCTGATGCTCAAGGTCATCCAGCGCGGCCTTTCCGCCGCAGGCCGGTACATGACGGTCCGCATGATGCTTGATGACCGGCCCGGTTCACTGGCAACCATCGCCCGCATCATTGCCGAAAACGATGCCAACGTTACCGGCCTTGACCACACCAGGGTGGGGGGCTCCATCAGCATGGGCGACGTCTCCATCACCGTGAACCTGGAGACCAAGGGCCACCAGCACGGGGAGCAGGTCCTCAGCGCACTGCGTGCCGAGGGTTTCCAGCCGATCGTGGTGCATTAGGAGCGGCCATGGCCGGATTGGGTAACGGCTTCACCGGTAACGGGCGAAGCCCCGAGCGGCAGACCATCGCGGCCCGCGCAAAGGGCGGACTGGTGGTGCTGGGCGGTTTCCTGGCCCTGCTGTTCGCCATTGAAGTGGTCAATACCCTGATGATGGGCGCCCTCACCCGGACCTTCGGCCTGCGGCCCAGGAGCCCCGACGGACTGCTGGACATCTTCACCTTCCCGCTCCTGCACGCAAACCTGAACCATCTCCTGTCCAACAGCCTGCCCCTGGTGATCTTCGGCTTCCTGGTGTTCCTCTCCGGGCTGCGCGTCTTCCTCACCGCCCTGGCTTTCAGCTGGCTGGGCAGCGGCCTGACCGTCTGGTTCATCGGGAACGGTGTCACGGTGGGTGCTTCCGGCCTGGTGTTCGGGCTTTTCGCGTTCCTCCTGGTCCGAGGGTTCTTCAACCACAGCTGGCGGCAGATCCTGCTCGCCGTGGTTCTCTTCCTGGGCTATGGGAGCATCCTGCTCGGCGCATTGCCCTTCGTAGCCGGCTATGTCAGCTGGCAGGCGCACCTTGGCGGTGCGGCCGGCGGGGTGGTGGCCGCCCTGCTGCTGCGTCCGCGCACCCCAGCCATTGGGCGGGGACTCTAAGGGCAGGCCCTCAACGCGGCCTGCCCCACCATGAACTAAAAGAAGAGCGGCGGCCGTCCCTGTGGGGACGGCCGCCGCTCTTCAGCCGGCATGGCTTCCTGCCTCATCACACAGCTTGTGCCGTGCAGGGCCAGGGCTAGCCGGTGTACGGCTTGGCGGAAAGGATCTCCACCTTGATCTCCTTGCCGTTGGGCGCGACGTAGCTGAGGCTCTCGCCCTCTTTGTGGCCCAGGATGGCAGAACCGAGGGGCGACTTCTCGCTGAAGACGTCCAGGTCCGAGTCGCCCGCGATTTCGCGTGATCCGAGCAGGAAGGTCTCCTCGTCACCGGCGATCCTGGCCACTACGATCATGCCGGGTTCCACGATGCCGTCATCGGCAGGTGCTTCACCCACATGGGCATCGCGGAGCAGGGCCGTCAGTTGGCGGATGCGGGCTTCGATCTTGCCCTGCTCCTCCTTGGCCGCGTGGTAGCCCCCGTTTTCCTTGAGGTCCCCCTCTTGCCGCGCTGCTTCAATCTTCTGGACGATCTCCGCCCGGCCTGCGCCGGAAAGGTGGTCCAGCTCTGCCTTCAGGCGGTCAAAAGCTTCCTGGGTCAGCCAGGCTGCAGATGCGCTGTTGGTGGTAGACACGGACTTCTCCTCTAGTGGTCCTACATGCAAAAGACCCCGCCACGGTGGCCACTTGTGGAACAGTAACCAGCTCAGCGGGGTAAAGGTATCTCTCTATTGTAGTCAATCCTCTGGAGATAACCCAACAGGGAAGCGTTGCAGATCACATGCCCTATGACTCTCCACGGGGGATCCAGCAGCTGTCCACCACGCCGGACACGGACGCCGACTCCGTGCGCAAGGTGACGCGCTGGGCCACTGTCCTGCCGCCGTCGGCCGTTCCATCAGCCGCCGATGGCGGAATGTCCACCACCTTCCAGCCCACCACCGCGAATTTGGAATCCAGCGCCTTCACGGCGCATTTGACCGGATTGCCCGGTTCGCGGGTGACCTGGAAGTCCACCTCGGCGAGCGTGGCATCGGTGGTGCTGTACCCCACGTCCTTGTACGTCACGCCGGAAAGGGAATTGGAGGTGGTGACCCAGGCCAGGAACCCGATGCCGGCGGCCATCGCGACGGCGATCGCAGCCCGCGCGGCCTTGGGGGAGAGCCGGCGCTTTTTAGCACCATAGCGATTGGCTAGGCTAGTGTCTGCGGGCGCGGGTTGGGCCGGCTGGTCCGGGGAAGTCACCAGACCAGTTTAGTTCCCTTTCCGCCGCCGCCTTGCGGTGGCTGCAACTGCCGGTGAGGCAATGTTCCCGCGACCATCATCCGTAAGCTGCCACTAGCCGCAAAAGAAAAATAAGGAGCCGTCCCTTCCATGACAGCGTCCAGCAACTCCCAGGTGCCGCTCCGGCTGCTCGCGGTCCACGCCCACCCGGATGACGAGTCCAGCAAGGGCGCTGCGACGATGGCAATGTACGCGGCAGCCGGAGTGGACGTACTGGTGGCAACCTGCACGGACGGGTCCCGGGGCGACATCCAAAACCCTGCCGTCGAAGGTGAACCGCATCCCAAGCGGGACATGGCGGGCGCCCGCCGGCTCGAGATGCAGCGGGCCGCCGCCATCCTGGGCATCCGCCAGCGGTGGCTCGGCTTTGTCGATTCAGGCCTTCCCGAAGGCGACCCGCTCCCGCCGCTGCCCGCCGGTTCCTTCGCCACGCTGCCGCTGCACCAAGCGGCAGCGCCCCTGGTGCGGCTGGTCCGTTCCTTCAAACCGCACGTCATCCTCAGCTATGACGAGAACGGCGGATACCCGCACCCGGACCACATCATGGCCCACCGCGTTGCGGTGGAAGCCTTTGAAGCCGCCGGCGATCCCAGCCGCTATCCGGACGCGGGGGAGGCCTGGGAACCCAGCAAGCTCTATTACGACCGCGCCTTCAGCCCCGAGCGGTTCCGCGCGCTGCACTTTGCGCTGGAAGAGGCCGGGCTGCAGTCGCCCTACGCCGAGCGGCTGGCGGCCTGGCTGGAGTCCGACGCCGAGGGGCACACCCCGCCGCCGGCCGCGCACCCCACCACCACGCAGATTGACTGCGGCGACTTTTTCGAAATGCGCGACGATGCGCTGCGCTCCCACCGCACCCAGGTGGACCCCCTCGGGTTCTTCTTCGCCGTTTCGCCGGACATGCAGCGCCGCGTCTGGCCGTGGGAGGACTATTCGCTGATCCACTCCCGGGTGCACTCGGAACTCCCCGAGAAGGACCTGTTCGCGGGGCTAAGATAGACAAGGCAGGCTATTTCTATCCCGCGTAGAAGATGGGCCCGTGACGGCCCCATCCGTCCGCTGCCTGCTGCATCCGTTCCACCAGAAGGTATCCACCGTGCATTCTCTGCTCCTCACCCTCGCCACCACGCCGACCCCGATGCCCACCCCCACGCTGCGGGACGGCATCTCCGAGGACCAGGTGACGCCGGGCCTGCTGGGGTTCATCATGACGGCTTTCTTTGTGGTGGCAACCGCCCTGCTCATCGTTGACATGGTGCGGCGGATCCGAAGGGTGCGCTACCGCGCCCAGGTGGAGGAAGAGCGCATGGCGGCGGCAGCTGCGGCAGACGTGGACGCGGCGGACGTCCAGGACGGGCTCGACGACGGCACGCACCCTTCTGCGGACCCTTCTGCGCCGGACTTCAAGGGCAACGGCCCGGCGAACGGGCTTTCGCAGCCGCGCGAGTAGGCATGTTCCCGGGGGCGTCCGGTCCCTCGAAGAGGACTGCCGGCTTTAGGCGAGGACGGCCAGTGCGATCGCCACGAAGTGGGCGGCGAAGGCGAGCACCGTGAGGGCGTGGAACAGTTCGTGGAAGCCGAAGTGGTGGTAGCTGAAGTTGGGTTTCTTCAGGGCGTAGAAAACAGCGCCAGTGATGTAGAGGACCCCGCCCACGCAGATCAGCACGGCCGAGGGGACACTCGCCTGGAAGAACTGTGGCAGGTAGAAGAGGGCGCCGCAGCCCAGTGCGATGTAGATGGGCACGTAGAGCCAGCGGGGCGCATCAGTCCACAGCAGCCGGAAGAGCACGCCAAGGATGGCCCCTGACCAGATCACCCATAGGAGCACCACTGCCTGCTGGCGTTCCAGGAGTGTCCATGCCAGCGGTGTGTAGGTGCCGGCGATCACCAACATGATGTTGGTGTGGTCCAGCCGCTTCAGGACGAGTTTCACGCGCGGGGACCAGTTGCCGCGGTGGTAAACCGCACTGACTCCGAACAGCAGGACGCCGGTGGCAGCGTAGACGGCAGAGGTGATCCTGCGGTCCGGGGTGGGCGCAAGGGCCACCAGGATGGTGCCCGCGGCCAGAGCCAGCGGCGCGGTGACCGTGTGGATCCAGCCCCGCCACCTCGGCTTGATCATCAGCAGTTCCGCCAGGCGGACGGCGGCGTCATCCACGGCGTTGGATTCCGGTTTCGAGTCGGCGTTCCGGTCCTCTCGCCGGGGTGACGGGGAGTCCGTGGGGGAGTTGCTGTCCATGCCCCCAGAATAACTTACGGGGCGGTAAGTTACCCGTCGGTAACAATGCTGCGCTGTTGTTGTTCCATGCCGCCGGTCCCGGGGTCCCGCCGGCGGTAGCCTAGGATGTGGATGTACGTACGGCAGGAAAGTCAGGTGAGTGGACGCGTGGAGTTGCCCGGGTTCCTCTATGGCTATTACGAGCGCCGGCTGCTCAAGGACCTCCCGAGGGACCGGATTCCCCGGCACATTGGTGTCATGGTGGACGGCAACCGCCGCTGGGCCAAACAGTTCAATGCACCCACCAGTCAGGGCCACCAGGCCGGCGCTGACAAGATCCACGAATTCCTCGGCTGGTGCCAGGAACTCGGCGTCAAGGTGGTGACGCTCTACATGCTGTCCACGGACAACATGAACCGCTCCAGCGAGGAACTTGATCTCCTGATGGGCATCATCGCCAACACGCTGGACCGGCTGGACGAGGACGCCAACATTTCGGTCCATGCCATGGGTGCTCCTGAACTGCTTCCCGACTACCTGGCCGAACGGCTCAACAAGCTCACCGCCAGGACCCCCGTCCGGGAGAAGATCCACGTCAACGTCGCCGTGGGATACGGCGGCCGCCGGGAGATCGTGGACGCCGTCCGGGAACTGCTCCATGACGCCGTCGCCAAGGGCATGGACATCTCAAAGCTTGCCGATGACCTGTGCGTCGATGACATCTCACGCTTCCTCTACACCCGCGGCCAGCCGGACCCGGACCTTGTGATCAGGACGTCAGGGGAGCAGCGGCTTTCAGGCTTCCTCATGTGGCAGAGCGCCTACAGCGAGTTCTACTTTTGCGAGGCACTGTGGCCGGCCTTCCGCAAGGTGGATTTCCTCCGCGCCCTGCGCGACTACGCGGGCCGGCAACGGCGCTTTGGGGCCTGAAACCCCCGGTTCACCACGAGTTCATACATCCGCCGGAGAAATCGCCGCCAAATGGTTGCGGAAATGGCCTGCTGTGGATTTACGTTATATCCATCAGCAGGCAAAACCGCCGGCTGATCGGGGAGGCCAGTACATGGAGCGAAACATCGCACCGGTTGTATGGGAGGCCGGACCCGGCCTCGTGGCCGAGCCGCCTCACCACTAACAATTCCGGGCTTGCGCCCGGGGCTGGAGTCGATGTGGCTACTTCTGAACAACTGCCCGAGGTCCTGGTTGGACAGGGCAGGAAAGCTACCTCTCGCATTGAGCGAAACACCTCTGAAACCGGCGCGGCAACTGATGCTGCGGCCGGTTTTGCTGTCTCCGGAAGGGAAGCCGACATCCACACTTTCGTCATCGACACCTCCGTCCTGCTCTCCGATCCCCGCGCACTCCTGCGGTTCGCCGAACACGAGGTGGTTGTCCCCGTCGTCGTCATCACCGAACTCGAAGCCAAGCGGCACGACCCGGAGCTGGGCTACTTCGCCCGGAAGGCCCTGCGGCTCCTGGATGACCTCCGGGTCAAGCATGGCGGCCTGAACCAGCCCCTCCCCATTGGCGACGAGGGCGGCACCCTGATGGTGGAGCTCAACCACATCTCCTCCGAAGTCCTGCCCCTGGGCTTCCGCAGCGGCGACAACGACAGCCGGATCCTCGCCGTGGCCAAGAACCTGGCCAACGAGGGACGCAACGTCACCGTAGTCTCCAAGGACCTGCCCATGAGGGTCAAAGCCTCCGCCATGGGCCTCACCGCTGACGAATACCGCAACGAACTGGTCAAGGACTCCGGCTGGACCGGCGTCGCCGAAGTGGAAGCCGACGAGCAGGAGATCGCTACCCTGTACGGCCACGAGCCTGTCTTCATCCCCGCCGCCGCCGAACTGCCCGTCAACACCGGGCTGGTGCTACTCTCCAACCGCGGCTCGGCGCTCGGCCGGGTGGGTGCCGACAAGCAGGTCCGCCTGGTCAAGGGCGACCGGGACGTGTTCGGACTCCACGGCCGGTCCGCCGAGCAACGGCTGGCCATCGACATGCTGATGGATCCCGCCGTCGGCATCGTCTCCATCGGCGGCCGCGCCGGTACCGGCAAGTCCGCACTGGCCCTCTGTGCAGGCCTCGAGGCGGTGCTGGAACGCCGCGAACACCGCAAAGTGATCGTCTTCAGGCCCCTCTACGCCGTGGGCGGCCAGGAACTCGGCTACCTGCCGGGCTCCGAGTCGGAGAAGATGAACCCCTGGGCGCAGGCAGTCTTCGACACCCTGGGCGCATTGGTCAGCCAGGAAGTGGTGGAGGAGGTCATGGACCGCGGCATGCTCGAAGTCATGCCGCTCACCCACATCCGCGGACGCTCCCTCCACGACGCCTTCGTGATCGTCGATGAGGCCCAGTCCCTCGAAAAGAACGTCCTCCTCACGGTCATGAGCCGCATCGGCCAAAACTCGAAGATCGTCCTCACCCACGACGTCGCCCAGCGGGACAACCTCCGCGTGGGCCGCCACGACGGAATCGCCGCCGTCGTCGAAACCCTCAAAGGACACCCGCTCTTCGGCCACGTCACCCTCACCCGCTCCGAGCGCTCGCCCATCGCAGCGCTCGTGACGGAACTCCTCGAGGGCTAAGCCACCAACGCAGGGACCGTGGCCTGGTTCGCCGGGCCACGGCCCTCTCTTTAGGCGATGCCGAGGAACCGCGCTGCTGCTTCGTGGCCCTCGACCCGCAGCTCCCAGTCGGGTCGCTTGAACGTTTCCGGGGTGACCCGGACCAGTTGGACTGTTTGGACTTGGCTCCCCCAGGCTTTGCGGGTGGTGCCGTTGGGTTCGTAGCCGAGGGAGCGGGATACGCCCAGGGAGGCTTCGTTCCAGGCGGCGGCCTCAGATTCGGCGACTTCCGCGCCGAGCCAGTCGAAGGCCCAGAGGACGACGGCGGCGCGCATCTCTTTGCCAAGGCCCCGGCCCTGGGCGGACTGCTTGAGCCACGAGCCGGTGGACATTGTCTTGAGGGCCGGGAAGTCCTTGGCCCCGACGTCCTGGCAGCCGATGAACTGGCCCTCGTGCCAGATGCCCAGGAGCAGCGTCCAGTTTTCCGGCGTGCACTCGGCCCTGCAGCGCCAGTACCAGCGGGCCATGTTGGGGCCGAGTTCGTCGTCGGGCAGCTCTGTCCAGGGATTGCTGAAGGGGTTGCTGCCGGGCTCGTGGATGCCGCTGCGGGCCGCTTCGACGGCTGCGGGGATGTCCTGGTCGGTGATGGGACGGAGTTCCAGTCGCGGCGTGGCCAGGGTGAGGTCGAACAGGGGCCAGATGGAGCTCATTGTCGTCATTCGCGAAGCGTAGTCCATCCGCGCCGGAAGGACCTGTCACGTCAGGCAGGAACGTCCCAGCTGATGTGCCTGCGGACGTCGGTGAGGTTCATGGACTGAGCCAGGAACAGGTCGTCGAGCATGTACTCATCCACGGCAAGGATCCGGATCCAATGGCCATATCCTACCGTGCCGGCCTCCAGCGATCTGCTGGAAACGCACACGCCGGTGCCGGCGTCCACGCGAAGCCGGGAAGTGCCCGGAAGGCACAGCGGGGCGGCCGGATCAGCGGGCCGGTAGGCGGCGCTGGGCGCCACAACCGCCTCAAGGACGGGCCGGCCCTCGTGGTCACCCTGCCGGACCTCCCGGATATCCAGGGCGTTGCTGCCCGGAAACTCGATGGGTACAGGAGCGCTGCCGGCGAGTTCCACGGGGTCCAGCGCAGCCGCAAAGCGGCCGTTGCCGAACCCTGGCTCGCCGTAGGCCGCTTCAGGCCGGCGCCGCACCAGCCCGCCGTCGTCGTACACGGGCGTGACCAGGTGGGGAGGCAGGAGCCAGGACTTTCGGGTGGCGCTCACATAGAAGTCGGCTTTGGAATCGTTGATGCCCGTGGTGCTGTGCAAAACCAGCCCTTCCGGGCTTTCCAGCCGAAGCGCCCCGGGCCGGCGCAACCAGGCACGCACAAAAGGTGCGCCGGGAGCCGGGGCGGATTCAAAGGGCTGGTCCCAGTACTCAAACCTCAGCGACTGCCACTTCCAAGGGGATGACCGGCAGAGGTTCCGGAACGTGCCGGCCAGGTCGGGTGGGGCGGCAGGAGGGCCGGGCGCAGCAGGGTCCGAAGCGGGGCGGCGGCGGGAGTCCCAGGTGGACATATCCACATTTTACGCGGGGGCGCTACGGCCGGAATGGGTGCATCCAGTAGCATCCGAGGAGTGATCGGACGACTCGGCGACCTCTGGCAGCACACCCCGCTGGCCTTCTGGCTGGTCCTGGCGGCCTGCCTGTACTTTGCGGTGATGGCCGTCCGGCTTACCATCATCGATGTCCGGCACCACCTCCTGCCCAACAGGATCGTTTTCCCGTCCTACGCGGTGGCGGGCGCGCTCCTGCTCGCGGCGGGCGCAGTAGCGTGGGCCAGCCCGGACGCAGGAGACACAGGAGCGATCCTGGCCACTCCCGCCCTTCGCGTGGTGGCCGGAGCAGGCATCCTGTGGCTGTTCTATTTCGTGCTCCGGTTTATCTATCCGCCGGGCATGGGCTTTGGCGACGTCAAGCTCGCAGGAGTACTGGGCATGTACCTTGGCTACCTCAGCTGGGGGCACCTGTTCGCGGGAACTTTCCTGGCTTTCCTGCTGGGCGGGCTGTGGTCCGTGGCCCTGCTGGCGGCCCGGCGGGGAACCCTGAAGTCCGCCATCCCGTTCGGCCCGTTCATGCTCGCCGGGGCCGCCGCCGCCATGCTGCTGCCCGCCTGAGCGCTTTGCGATGCGGCAAGGACCTGTTGGATAGGCTGTGGTTATGCCTGCACCCGAATATGTCCTGAAGCTGCGCAAGAAGATCGGCAACGACCCCCTTTGGGTTCCCGGGGTCCGCGGGGTAGTGGTGGATGATGCGGGCAGGATCCTGCTGGCCCAGCGGGCGGACAACCGGCAGTGGGCACTCATCAGCGGCATGCTGGACCCGGGAGAGCAGCCTGCCCGGGGCCTGGTCCGGGAGATCTTTGAGGAAACGGCCGTCGTGGCCGAAGCCGAACGCGTGGTGTCCGTCGGCGCGGTGGGTCCGTTCACCTATCCCAACGGCGATGTCTGCGAGTTCCTGGACGTGGTGTTCCTGTGCCGCTACGTCACCGGCGAGGCCAGGGTCAACGACGACGAATCCCTGGCCGTCGGCTGGTTCGGCCCGGACGAGCTTCCCGAACTCATGCCCGGACACCTCACCAGCATCCGCCAGGCCCTGGCACCTTCCGGGGCCGTCCACTTCGAACCGTAGGGACTCCCGGGCGCAAATGAAACAGGGGCGCCGCACCCCCCCCAAAAAAAATTGCGGCCACCCTGTTGGTCTTCTTGGCTGCCGCCGGTGAGTAGCAAGTGCCGGCAGCCAGCCCGGCAGCGGCCAGGACAAGTGTCCGACGGCGGTCAGCGGCCCTGGGAAACCAGCTCGACGCCTGGGCCAGTGCAACTTTGCTGCTTCTGAGTTAAAGTGCGACGGCGGCCGGTCACCTTCCGTTCGGAAGGTGACCGGCCGCCGTCGAGCGTTAGCCGGTTGTGCCGGGGGACGTCAGGCCTTGTGGGCCGGGGACGTCATGGTGGTGACGTCCAGCGCCTTGTCCAGGTCGGCTTCGGAGACCTTGCCTTCGCCGTCGCCGACGAAGCCCAGCTTCTCGGTGGCCTGGCGGATGGTCAGGCCTTCCTTGACGGCGGTCTTGGCGATCTTGGCGGCGTTCTCGTAGCCGATGTACTTGTTCAGCGGCGTGACGATGGACGGCGATGCCTCGGCCAGGAAGCGGGCGCGCTCCACGTTGGCCGTGATGCCATCGATCATCTTGTCCGCCATGACCCGGCTGGTGTTGGCCAGCAGGCGGATGGACTCCAGCAGGTTGGCGGCCATCACCGGGATGCCGACGTTGAGTTCGAAGGCGCCGTTGGTGCCGGACCAGGCGATGGTGGTGTCGTTGCCGATGACCTGGGCGGCCACCATGATGGAGGCCTCGCAGATGACCGGGTTGACCTTTCCGGGCATGATGGACGAACCGGGCTGCAGGTCCGGGAGGGCGATTTCGCCAAGGCCCGTGTTGGGGCCCGAACCCATCCAGCGAAGGTCGTTGTTGATCTTCATGAAGGAGATGGCGATGTTGCGCAGCTGGCTGGATGCCTCGATCAGGCCGTCGCGGTTGGCCTGGGCCTCGAAGTGGTCGCGGGCCTCGGTCAGCGGCAGGCCGGTGTCCGTAGCGAGCAGTTCGATGACGCGCTCCGGGAAGTCGGCGGGGGTGTTGATGCCGGTGCCTACGGCGGTGCCGCCCAGCGGAACCTCGGCAACGCGGGGGAGTGAGGCGTTAATGCGCTCGATGCCGTATCGGACCTGGGCCGCGTAGCCGCCGAACTCCTGGCCCAGGGTCACCGGGGTGGCGTCCATGAGGTGGGTGCGGCCGGACTTGACGACGTCCTTGAACTCGGCGGCCTTGCGCTCCAGCGACTCGGCCAGGTAGCCGAGGGCGGGGATGAGGTCGTTGATCAGCGCGGAGGTGGCCGCAACGTGGACCGAGGTGGGGAACACGTCGTTGGAGGACTGCGAGGCGTTGACGTGGTCGTTCGGGTGGACAACCTTGTCGCTGCCGGCCGCCTTCAGTGCACGCGTGGCCAGCTCGGCGATGACCTCGTTGGTGTTCATGTTCGAGGAGGTGCCGGAGCCGGTCTGGAAGACGTCGATGGGGAAGTCGCCGTCGTACTTGCCGGCGGCCACCTCATCGGCAGCGTCTGCAATCGCCTTGGCCAGCTCGCCGTCGAGCACGCCCAGTTCTGCGTTGGCCTGGGCAGCTGCCTTCTTGACCCGGGCCAGCGCCTCGATGTGGGTGCGCTCCAGGGTCTTGCCGGAAATAGGGAAGTTCTCCACTGCCCGCTGCGTCTGCGCGCGGTACAGTGCGTTCACGGGGACGCGGACTTCGCCCATCGTGTCATGTTCAATGCGGAACTCTTCAGTGGAAGTCATGGGGCTAGCTTATGGCGATCGGGTGCCCCATCGAAAACCGTTAAGGGTGCATTGCCGGCGGCCAGTTGGACCGCCGGCAAGTTGCTTTTAGAGCTCGCCGATTCCGGAAACAAGGTCGGCGCGGCCCTCTGCCAGGCGGTAGGAGAGACCGATGACTGCGGTCCGGCCCTCCTCGATTGCGGTGGAAATCACACGCGAGCTGTCCGCGAGGCGCTGCGACATCTGCTTGACGTTCTCCACCACCATGTCGTTGACCTCGGGCTGGTTGTTCCGCAGGGAGGTGAGGACGGAGGGGGTGATGCGTTCCACGAGGTCGCGGATGAATCCCGCCGGCATCTCGCCGGTCTCAACGGCGTCCTTGGTGGCCGTGACGGCACCGCAGTTGTCGTGCCCAAGCACCACGATCAGCGGCACCCCCAGCACGGCGACGCTGTATTCCAGGGAGCCCAGGACGGCGTCGTCAATTACTTGCCCGGCCGTGCGGACCACGAAGACGTCGCCCAAGCCGACGTCGAAAATGATTTCAGCCGCAAGGCGGGAGTCGGAGCAGCCGAAGATCACCGCGAAGGGGTTCTGGGTCTCCACCAGTGAGGAGCGCCGTGAGGCGTTCTGGTTCGGATGGGAGGACTCGCCGTTTACGAAACGTTCGTTGCCTTCGCGCAGGCGGCGCCATGCCAGTGCAGGGGTGAGGTTAGTAGCCATGCTTACTACATTAAGGCGCGGCAGTGGCGGACGGTGAAACTGTGACGGCAGGGTTGGCGTCAAGGGAGGTCACGACGGCGGCCGCCAGTGTTGCGAACTCGTCCAGTTGGGCGGCCCCGGAGAGGACGACGGTGCTGCCCTTGTAGTTCAGGATCATCGACTTTTCGCCCTTGCCGGTATCCCGCAGTTCCCACTCCTTGCCGCCGGCGTTCCGCGAGCCGGTGACGGGTGCATTCTTGGTCTGCTGTAGGAGCCAGGTGGGGTTGGCCTTGGTGGTCTGCACCAATCCGATAAAGGATGCCTTGGGGGTCAGGTAGCCAACCTCCCACGTGGGCACGCCACTGGCCGTTCCGCCCTCCCACCGGGCGTAGTTCGCACGGAACGCGTTGCCCGTGTCCGGCGCAACGGGTGTGAATCCAGCCACATCTGCCGCATTCCGCGCCACCGATGCAACATCGACGTCCGGCCGGAAGCCCTCGCCCTTGGGCTGGGGATTCATCAGGACCACGGGCAGGAACGCCGCAATGCTGAGCACCAGGGCGATGATCATGCCGATCACCGAGGCGTTGGCCCGCTTGGCGGCCGCCGCCGGAATGACGGGCTTGACGGGAGTTTCCGCACTGCTGCCGGAAGCGGCGGGGCGGCCTTCGGGCTGTGCCTCGCCGGAGCTGGGACTGGTGGCTTCCTGCATGTCGTTCACCCCTCTATAGTCGCCCATCCCTGAGCCGGACTTCCATTCGGGCCCGGCCGCGGCCCGGCACCACCTCCAGGGGTACATTGCGGGACCGCGTCATGGGCCGCCCATGGCGAGGCGCCGCGACTATGATCGATAGCAGAGGAATCACCGTTCTGCTGCACCGGCGGACGGGTTCAATGATCGCCACTCGAAGAAGAGGTTCACGTGTCACCAGCGTCCATGACCCAGAAGTACTCCACGATTTCACCGTCCCTTGCGGTGGGCCACGACGAGCCGGACCGCAACCTTGCCCTTGAACTCGTCCGCGTCACCGAGGCGGCCGCCATCGCCGGCGGCCACTGGGTTGGCTTCGGCGACAAAAACACCGCTGACGGCGCAGCCGTCGATGCCATGCGTTCCTTCCTGCAAACCGTCCACTTCAACGGCGTCGTGGTGATTGGCGAGGGCGAAAAGGACGAAGCCCCCATGCTGTTCAACGGAGAGCGCGTGGGCGACGGCACCGGCCCCGAAGTGGATGTGGCTGTTGACCCGATCGACGGAACACGCCTGACCGCCCTGGGCATCAACAACGCGCTGGCCGTCCTGGCCGTTGCCGAACGCGGCTCCATGTTCGATCCCTCGGCCGTGTTCTACATGGAGAAGCTGGTCACCGGCCCCGAAGCCGCGGACATGGTGGACCTGCGCCTGCCGGTCAAGCAGAACCTGCACCTGATTGCCAAGGCCAAGGGCGTCAAGGTCAACCAGCTGAACGTCATGATCCTTGACCGCGACCGCCACCGCCCGCTGGTGGAGGAAATCCGCGAAGCCGGTGCACGCACCAAGTTCATCATGGACGGCGACGTTGCCGGCGCCATCGCCGCAGCCCGCTCCGGAACCGGCGTGGACGCGCTGATGGGCATCGGCGGAACCCCCGAGGGCATCGTGGCCGCCTGCGCCATCAAGTCCCTGGGCGGCGTCATCCAGGGCCGCCTGTGGCCCACCAGCGACGAAGAGAAGCAGAAGGCCATCGACGCCGGCCACGACCTGGAACGCGTGCTGTCCACCAACGACCTCGTCTCCAGCGACAACTGCTACTTCGCAGCCACCGGCATCACCGACGGCGACCTGCTCAAGGGCGTCCGCTACTCCAAGGACAAGGTCCTGACCCAGTCCATCGTGATGCGCTCCAAGTCCGGCACCATCCGCTTCGTTGACGGCGAGCACCAGGCCAGCAAGTGGGAGAACTACGCCCGCAAGAGCTGATTCCCGCCGGTGCAGGTTCGCAAAGCCCCGGGGCGCCGCGCGCGCATCCGGGGTTTTGCCGTTAATGCCTTGGTATAGGGTTTAAGCCATGATTCCTGCTGTTGTGCCCTGTACTGACCGCGCCCTTTGGGACGAGCACGTTGACCGGTTCCAGGGGCATCCGCAGCAGCTGTGGGGCTGGGGCGAGACCAAGGCGGCGCACGGCTGGTCCGTGGACCGGGTCCTGGTCAAGGCCGGGGATGAAACCATCGGTGCCGCCCAGCTGCTGGTCCGCAGCCTTCCCGTCCCATTCCGGGCACTGGTCTACATTCCGCGCGGCCCCATGTGCTCCGTCGAAGATGCCCAGGGGGTCCTCAACCGGCTGGCCGAACACGCTGCCCTCCGGCACCGGGGCGTGGCCCTCAGCATCGAACCGGACTGGGACCGGGACTCCGCTTTCGCCGGCGCCGTGGCCGCTGCCGGATTCCGGGAATCCACCAACACGGTGCTGATCCCGCGAACGCTCATCCTGGACCTCACCCGGACCGATGACGAGCTGATGGCGGAGATGTCCAAGTCCACGCGGGCCAACATCCGCAAGGCGATGCGCAGCGACCTGGAATTCCGCAAGGTCAAGAACGATTCCGAGCTGGAACAGGTCCTGGCCACCTACCACCAGACCGCCGAGCGGGCGGGCTTCGGCATCCATGAGGACCAGTACTACCGCGACATCTTCCACAACCTCGGTGACGCCTCGCCCATCATCGGAGCGTTCGACGGCGAACAGCTGCTGGCGTTCACGTGGCTGTCGCGCAGCGGCACCACCGCCTTCGAACTTTACGGCGGCGTCTCCGCCGAGGGGCAGAAGCAGCGCGTGAATTACGGCGTAAAGTGGGCTGCCCTGCAGTCCATGCGCGAGGACGGCTGCAGCCGGTACGACTTCAACGGCCTGCTCAACGACGGCATCTCCGACTTCAAGAAGCAGTTCGCCAGGCACGAAAACATGCTGCTGGGGACCTGGGAAAAGCCGCTCTCGCCCTTCTACCCCGCATACGCCAAGGCCATGCCGCTGGCGCGCAAGGGCCTCCAGAAGGGTCGCCAACTACTGAAAGGCGCGGCCGGACGGGTCGGCCCGCTGGTCCGGAAATTGCGCCCGGGCAACTGACTGAGCCAGGAAAGAAGGGCGACGCCGGCACCCGCTCTTGGGTTCTAGTGGTCGTTGCAACACCCCTTAGTTTTGGGAGTTGCAACGACCATGTCGTCTTTAAGCGAGGGCAGGACCCCTCGACGGAGCTATACCTCCGGGGAAAGGGAAGGGTTCTTCCGGGCACTGGCAAGCGCGGGGAGTGTTGCTCTTGCCGCGGCTGAGCTCGGGCTTAAACCGTCGGCGTGCTACCGGTGGCTGCGTGAGGCGGGAATATCTGCCGGCACCATAAATGGCGGGAATGTCCGTGGGGCGAGAGTAACCCCGGAGGTGAAGGCAGCGTTCTTCAAGGCTTTGGCGCGTACCGGTAGCACTACGGTTGCCGCTGCCGAACTGGGGTTGAGCCGTCAAACTTGTTACAAGTGGACCCAGAAGGCCGGGCTTGCGCGGAAACGCACGGAAGGCCCCAGCCGTGAGGATTTCCGCAAGCTCCGCGAAGCTGGAATGACACGCCGGGAGGCTGCCAAAGAACTGGGCATTAACCGGTGCACGGCCCAGGAATGGGACAACGGGGTCAGAAGGACACGGAACGGGCGAATCTACCGTGATGGCCGCCGGGTCGATTACACCAGTGGTGTGATGACACTGACCACCGACGAAGCGATCACCGATTCTGGCGCGTTTCCCGCACTTGCGGCCTTGGAGAAACCACTGGATGCCAGATTCCTGACTTTGCAGGACCGGGAACGGATTGCTGACCTCCGCGCTGCCGGCACACCGGTCCGGAAGATCGCCAGGGAGCTGGGCCGGTCCGCCTCGACCATCAGCCGGGAACTGGCCAGGAACAGTGTCAACGATGGGAAGTATTACGCCTATGCAGCCCAACGTGCCGCGACCGCCCGGCGGCCCCGGCCCAAGGACAGCAAGCTGGTCACTCACCACCGGTTACGAAAGTATGTGAAGAAGAAGCTGCTTCGGCGCTGGTCACCGGAACAGATCAGCAACAAGCTGATCAGGAAGTTTCCCAACGACCCGGAGATGCGCGTGAGCCCAGAAACGATCTATCAGGCCCTCTACTTCCAGGCCCGCGGAGGACTCAAACGTGAAGTCCAGGCAGCTCTGCGCACCGGCCGGACGCGCCGTAAGCCTCACAAGGACCCCCAGCAGCGGCAGCCCCGCTTCGCTGACCCTATGGTGATGATCTCCGAACGCCCACCCGAAGTTGAAGACCGCGCCGTTCCAGGACACTGGGAAGGAGACCTGATCACCGGGGCAAGCAACCAGTCCGCCATCGCCACCCTCGTTGAACGCACCACCAGATACGTCATGCTCGTCCATCTGCCCGGAGACCACACCGCCGAAACCGTCCGTGATGGCCTCATCGCCACGATGAAGACACTCCCCGAACACCTCCGAGGCTCCCTGACCTGGGACCAGGGCGCGGAAATGGCAGCCCACAAATCCTTCACCATGGCCACGGACATGCAGGTCTACTTCTGCGACCCCGCCAGCCCCTGGCAACGCGGCTCCAACGAAAACACCAATGGCTTGCTGCGCCAATACTTCGAAAAAGGCACGGACCTATCCATCTATGGCCCCGAAGACCTCGAACACGTCGCCCAAGAACTCAACAGCCGACCACGCAAAACGCTCGGCTGGGACACCCCAGCCGAGCGTCTGCGTGATCTACTAATGACCACATAACACCAGCAGTGTTGCAACGACCCCTAGAAACCGCCGCTTGGGTGCCGTCGTCGCCCTTCTTTCCTGGGGCTAGAGTCCGGTGGTCACCGCGAAGGCCAGCGCCGGCTCGGCTTTTCCGGCCACCCAGTGGACGTTGACGGGGGCTTCCGCGGCCGCGATGAACGCGCTCCGGCCCCTGGACAGCTGCAGGTCGCCCCTGGGTGAGTCAAGGTAAACCTCGCCGGCCACCACAATGACCACCGCGGCGCCGGACTGCGCCAGGGGTACAGGTCCCGAATCCGGCCCCAGCTCGATGCGCTGCAGCTGGAACTCCTTGAACGGGGGGCGGAACAGTTCCTGGTCCATCACCGTCTTCTCGGCGTCCAGCATGGGCACTGCCACTGGGTGGAAATCGATGGTGTTCAGGAGTTCCGGGACGTCCACGTACTTGGGCGTCAGGCCCCCGCGCAGGACATTGTCCGAGGAGGCCATGACCTCCACACCCAGCCCGTGCAGGTATGCGTGCACGTTCCCGGCGGGGAGGTAGACAGCCTCCCCGGGCGTCAGCGAGATCCGGTTCAACAGCAGCGAGATCAGCACGCCGGGGTCGCCCGGGTACTTTTCGTTAAGGCTGATGACCGTGCCCAGCTCGGCCTGGTACGGCTCCAGGGAAGCGCGCGACAGCAGGGCTTCGACCACCAGGGCAGTATCTTCAGCCACGCCCTGGCCGCCAGTGATCAACCGCTCGAAGGCCCGGCGCAGTCCTGCGCCTTCGTCCGCGGCGGCGAGATCGTCAATCAGGGCCTGGACCAGCGCGGGGGAGGAGGTTTCCTCGGGGAAGGCGTGGGTGATGTACTCGAAGATCTCCCGGGTTTCGGCGGCGGGCCGGAACCCGCACAGCGCCTCGAACGGCGTAAGTGCGAGAATCATCTCCGGCTTGTGGTTGTCATCCTTGTAGTTACGGTTCGCGGCATGGGCATCCAGCCCGGCGGCGTTCTCCCGCGCGAACCCTGCCCGCGCCTGGTCCAGGCTCGGGTGGACCTGGAGGGAGAGGGGCTGCGCGGCGGCAAGGATTTTCGCCAGGAACGGCAGCCGGGGGCCGAAGGCGTTGACGGATTCCGCGCCCAGGAAGTGTTCCGGGTCCGATGAGATCAGGGCATCGAGGGGGCTCCGGGTGCCGTCTTCCGGCACGTGGGCCACCGACGGCGAGTCAGGGTGCGCACCGATCCACAGTTCGGCCTCCGGGCCACCCGACTCGGGACGGCCCAGCAGCGAGGCGATGGCCGTCGTCGAACCCCAGGCGTAGTCCCGGAGGACGTTCTCAATCTCGTACAAAACCGTTCCGTTCCTTGGTGGATGGGCATTGATGATTGGCCGGCCGCCATTGCCGCTAAAGCGGGCGGCACTGTCCGTTGGTGGCCACGAGCTGGCGGATGGCCTCTTCGTTTCCTTCGAGCTTGAGCTGGGTGAGCATCTCTTCGGTGATCGGCTCGCCGTCGGGCGTGGTGGTCACCGGGGTGAAGTCCGACGGCGAGGGCTGCTGCACGGCGTTGCCGCCCGTGGGCAGGGTGGCAGGCAGGGGCCCGGCCGCCTGGACATGTCCGTCGCCTGCCCCTGGAACTGCCGTACCGTCGTCGGGAATTCCTGCCGACTGTGCGCCCTTGGCGGATGCCTGCGCCAGCAATTGGTCCACCCGCTCGTGGATCTGGTCGAAGTCCGGGTTGGTGGAAAAGGACGGGTCAAAGTCCGGCGGCCCGATGGTGAGCCGTTTGACGTCCTTGCCCCGTGCCTTGATGGCGAGGTCCAGGAAGCTGCCCAGCTGGGCGGAGGAGACGTTGGATTCCACCACCTTGGTTCCCGCGCTGGCAATGTCCTCGAACTTGGACAGCAGGGTAGTGGGATCGAGTTGCTTCAGCATGGCCTGCTGCACGCACTGCTGGCGCTGGATGCGGGAGTAGTCATCAACGTATTCGCGCGAGCGTCCGTACCAGAGCGCCTGGTCCCCGTTGAGGGTCTGGTCGCCGGCCGGGATCCAGCCGAGGGGCATCCCGTGGGTCTTGGTGGTTTCGTCGAAGTACCCGCTCATGGGAACCCACCCGCCCGCCTTGATCCGGATGCCGCCCATGGCATTGATCAGCGTGGAGAAGCCCTGCATGTCAACCAGGACGTACGACTGGATTTGCATGCCGAGCGTGCCGGAGACGGCCTCCATGGTTGCTTGTGCGCCTGGGTCCGCCACGCCGGGGTAAAGGTTGGCGTGCTCGTTGGTGACCTCTGTGTTGATGGCGTTGATGAGGCATTCGTCGCCGCAGTTGTAGCCGTCGGGGTAGAGGGCGCGCATGGGGGAGCCCTCGCTGAACTGCGCGTTCTGGAAGTTCCTGGGGACGGAAATGATGGCGGTCTGGCCGGTCTCAGCATCCACGCTCAGCACCGAGAGGCTGTCCGGCCGGCGGCCGGTGCGGTCATCACCTGCGTCGCCACCCATCATAAGGAAGTTGTAGCGGCCGTCCACCGGCTTGATGGCCGGGCCGGACGAGAAGATATTGCCGATGGCGTTGCGTCCCACGTTCAGCAGGTAGGCGGCGTAACCCATGGAGCCGCTGCCCAGGACCAGGGCAACCACCAGGGCGATGCCGACGGCGGGGCGCGCTTTCGGTGCCAGCAGGACGGGGCGGATCAGCCTCAGGGTGTTGAGGAACAGCAATGCCCAGCCGAGGGCCAGCGCGGCCAACAGGACCACCAGCACCAGCGACGTGACCGGATTTGTGACAATGCTGATGACCATGCTCCGGTCCAGTAACAGCAGGACTGCCGCCAGCAGCAGGATGGCCCACACACAGAGCGTGATGCGCAGCGCCGTCCGCCCCAGCTTCCGGTCGCCCGCAACTAGCTGCGCGCTGCCCGGTACCAGGAGCGTCAACAGGACCAGCACGAAGGCGCGCTTGGTACGGACCGGAGAGGAAGCGCTGACCGGGTAGCGGACGGGGTCTGTCAGGGACGCCCCGGGCCCGGTGTTGAGCACGCTGCTGCTGCTGGCCATGCCCGCCGCCCTAACGGCTGCCCCGAAGGGCGCCGGAGCCGTCCGGGAAGACTTCGCTTACTTTCTGTCGCAGGTTTGCGCCCTTGCGGGCGGCAACGGCGTTGAGGTCCGCGGCGAAGTCGAGGAGGTCAGCGCGGAGGGAGGCAGCGAGCTCGTCGGTACCCGACGCGAGCATCCGAACGGCCAGGAGCCCGGCGTTCCGCGCGCCGGCGATGGAGACCGTCGCCACCGGCACCCCGGCGGGCATCTGGACGATGGACAAGAGGGAGTCCATCCCGTCCAGGGTCTTAAGGGGGACCGGCACGCCGATGACGGGAAGCGGCGTGACGCTGGCGAGCATGCCGGGCAGGTGGGCGGCACCGCCGGCGCCGGCGATGATGACCCGCAGGCCGCGTTCGTGCGCCGTCTGGCCGTACCGGATCATTTCCGTGGGCATCCGGTGGGCTGAGACCACGTCCGCTTCGAACGGGATGCCGAACTCGGCCAGGGCGTCGGCAGCGGCCTCCATGACTGGCCAGTCCGAGTCGGAGCCCATGACCAGGCCCACCAGCGGGCGGGTGCCGGATGCGGCGGGGGTGCTGTCGGCGCTCATGCCTTCTCCTCGAAAATCGCTGCAGGTTCTTCGGCGGATACCCGCCCGTCACGGATGATGCCGGCCACGGCCGTGGCCCGTCGGCGGACCGAGTCCACCTCCGCGGTGGAACTTCCCACCAGGTTGACGTGGCCGATCTTACGTCCCGGCCGTACAGATTTGCCGTAGCAGTGGACTTTCGCGGCGGGTTCGGCGGCGAGTGCCATGGGGTAGGCGGAGTACAGGTCCTGGTTTTCCCCGCCCAGGAAGTTCTTCATCACCGTCACCGGCGCCAGCGCATCGGTGGCGCCCAGGGGCAGGTTCAGGACGGCCCGGAGGTGCTGTTCAAACTGGCTGGTGATGGAGCCGTCCTGGGTCCAGTGGCCGGTGTTGTGCGGCCGCATGGCCAATTCGTTGATCAGGAATCCGGCTCCGGTGCCCGGCGTTTCGAAGAGTTCCACGGCAAGGACGCCGGTCACGTCCAGTTCGGCGGCGATGCGCAGTGCGGCGTCCTCAGCGGCTGCCGCCACCTCCAGCGGGATGTCCAGCGCCGGAGCAATCACCTCGTCGCAAACACCGTCCACCTGGATGGTGTGGACCACGGGCCAGGCCCGGGCTTCGCCATCGGGGCTGCGCGCCACGAGGGCGGAGAGTTCGCGGGTGAATTCCACTTTGGCCTCGGCCAGCAGGGGACTCATGGCGGCAAACCAGTCAGCCGCCTCGGCGGCCTCCTCCGGCGAGCCGACGATCCTGACGCCCTTGCCGTCATATCCACCGCGCGGGGTTTTCAGGACAACGGGCCAACCGGTTTCATCGCCGAAGCGCACCAGCGCGTCAACGTCGGCCACGGATGCCCAGGTGGGGTTCGGCAGTTCCAGCCGGTCGATGGCCGCACGCATGACCAGTTTGTCCTGGGCGTGGACCAGGGCGTCCGGTCCGGGCTGGACGTTGACTCCGGCCTCCTGCAGGGCGCGGAGGTGGTCCGTGGGCACGTGCTCGTGGTCGAACGTCATCACGTCCAGGCCCTTGGCAAAGTCCAGGAGCGTCTGCAGATCCTTGTAGTCGCCCACTGGAGTAGTGGGTACTGCCGATACCGCCGACACGTCGTCACCTTCGGCGAGGACGCGGAGTTCAAAGCCGAGTGCTGTAGCGGCAGGGGCCATCATTCGCGCGAGCTGGCCGCCGCCAACCACGCCTATCACTGGAAAAGTCACATGTGCCAGCCTACCGAAGACGCGCCGGATCGACGCTTTTGCGGCCCGGTGGGGGACGGACATTTTCGCGGGGAGGGGTACCCGGCTCCTGCATCCGGGGGGCGCTGTAAGGCTTTGGGGCTAAAATGGACCTTTGGCCGAGTGGCCCACAGTTCGTCACGGCCATGGAGGGTCATGTTTAGCACACTTGCAGATCGTATCCGGGGGCTCGCCTCACTCTTCTGGCGCGAGGTGGCCAAGTTTGGTGCGGTCGGCGGTGTCGCGTTCGTCATCGATAACGGGCTGACCTATTACCTGATGCACGGCCCCATGTCCGACAGCGAGGCGAAGGCCCGCTTTGTGGGAGCCACCGTGGCCACAGTCTTTTCGTGGGTGGCGAACCGGTTCTGGACCTTCCGCCACCGCCGCCAGGCCAACGTACTCCGTGAGTTCATCATGTTCGTGATCATCAACGGAATCGGCATTGGCATCTCTACAGGCTTCACGGCCCTGGCCAAGTACGGCATGGGCATCGACAACAAGAACCTGTTGTTCCTCGCCGGCGTGGTTGGCATCCTGGTCGCCACGGTTATGCGCTTCTTCGCCTACCGGTTCCTGGTGTTCAACCAGGAACTGGACCAGGAACCGGAGTTCTCCCACGACCACGAGATCATCGAAGCCCACCCCCACAAGGAGCGTGCGGGTGCCGCGGAACGCCCGGCACCGACTCCCGCCGACGGCGGCCCCCAGGCCTAGCCAGCGGCCGCTAGCTTCCGTGGATGCGTTCGTCGGCCATCAGTTTGTCGGTGATCGCCACATCGGGATGGGTCAGCACTATGGAGCCGCCCTGCTGCCATGCTCCCAGCGCATTCGCGAGTACAGCTTCAAGTCCGGCATCGGCAGGAACATGCAGCCTGGCGCCTTCTGTATGCGGCACGGCAAAACCGGTGATCAGGTCCTGATGCAGGACACTTCGCCCCTGGCTGGTCAGCACGGCGCGGGCCGACGGGTCAGGATCGGCGTGGGGCATGAACACGTCCCCGTGTGACCGCACCTCAGCGGCATAATCCAGCCAACCGGCAGGAAGGTCGCCGCCCCAGCGCATGGCGAGGGCCGGCAGGGCAACGGCAACGCCGGCGTCGTACTGTCCGTCAGAACCGGCGGGATTGTCGGTGGCAAGGAAGTCCGCCTGGCCGCCGTCGAGCATTGTTTCCAGTCCCAGCTGCCAGCCGGCCAGTGCCCATACCAGCGCTTTCCAGTGGGCCGGAAGTGCGAGCCGGAGCCGCATGCCCGGTTCTGCATCCAGTTCGTCCTGCAGCAGGTTGCTCGTCTTGGCCACCCAGTTGTCCAGGACCCGGCCCGACAGTTCCACCCGCTCCGAGTCGGGCCCGTACCAGGTCAGGCGTGGTGCCGTGGAGTTTCCGGAGCGGAGGGCGGCCGTGAGTTCGAGCGCGGGAATTGATGTCATGCGTTCATCCTGCCACTGTCCGAATTACCTGGATGCCCGGCTTACCTGGATGCCCGCGCCAGCCGCGGCGGCCAAGCCAGGGGAACTGATCGTGATGTTAATCACCCGCATTGCTAAGTGTGCTTGCTATTTCTGCGAAGAGCAGGTATTTTCCCCGCTAACACGGGGGATTGGCGGCTTTCCTGCCGGGAATTACGGGCCAGACCCTTCCGCCACGCCGGGGCGGAAGGAAAACCCGGGCGTGGCGTGCGCAAATTTCCCGGCTTCGACTGTCTATTATCCCGGCAACGGCTTGACTCGCCCTAGTTACACACGTGTAATTAGGTAACTAAAGCAATTGCGTAAATACCGGCACACAACCGAGTGTCCACGTATCCAGGCAGTCGCTGAACCATCAGGAGGGTCGCCGTGGGGCAAGCAGAGCGTATCCAGGAAGATGCCGTCGTGGCCGGTCAGGCAACGGCAAAGTACCGTGCGCGGGGGGTGCCGAGCGATTGGTACGTGGACCCCGCTGATCCTGATGCTGCGGAGCGGTACAACAGGAACTCCACCACTGTTCTTGAGGACCAGGCAACCGCGTTCCTCGCGGCACACGAAGCCCTCCTCGACGGCGGTGCTGAGCCGGAAGATGACCTGGATCCGCCTATGGAGCTGGCTGCGGCCGGTACCACCCAGCCGGTGTGGATCGGGCTGCCGCTGCAGCAGGAGTTCGACGACGAGGGCGAGCTGGGCTGGCAGACGGATGCTTTGTGCGCGCAGACGGATCCGGAAGCCTTTTTCCCTGAGAAGGGCGGCTCCACCCGCGATGCCAAGAAGGTCTGCGGTGCCTGCAACGTACGGTCGCAGTGCCTGGAGTACGCGCTGGCCAATGACGAACGGTTCGGCATCTGGGGAGGCCTTTCCGAGCGTGAGCGCCGGCGGCTTAGGAAGCGAGCAATCTAATTCTTCAGGATGTGCACGTCACTGCCGTTGTGGTTGCCCACAACGGCAGTGCCTATCTGCCCAGAACCCTTGCAGCTTTGGCGTCCCAAACCCGGCCCGTTGACCGTGCCGTGGGTGTGGACACGGGGTCCGGCGACGACTCCTACCGCCTCCTGCGGGAGGCTTTGGGGGAAACCGAGGTTCTCAGCTACCCGCGGAGCAAAGGCGGCATGGGCGCCGCCGTCTCCGCTGCGCTCGCGGAGCTGGTCCCCGTCCACGGGGACGGCGACGGTGGCAGGACCGAGTGGATCTGGCTGCTGCACGATGATGCCGCGCCCGCGCCCGAAGCCCTTGCCGAACTCCTGGGCGCCGTGGAGCGTGCGCCCTCGGTCACCGTTGCCGGCTGCAAGCAGCTGGACTGGCATTCGCCGCGAAGACTTATCGATGTAGGTCTTTCCACCAGCCGGTGGGCCGAGCGTCTGACCCTGATCGATGCCGATGAAATGGACCAGGGCCAGTACGACGGCCGTACCGATACCTTTGCCGTCAATTCCGCCGGCATGCTGGTGCGCCGGGATGTCTGGGACCAGCTGGGCGGCTTCGATCCCGCCCTGCCCGGCAGCGGAGACGACGTCGACTTCTGCTGGCGGAACCGCCTTGCAGGCCACCGCGTGGTGGTGGTTCCCGCAGCCCGGATGTTCCATGTGGCGCACCGTCCGCATGCCCTTGGAAACCCCTCGGCGGCGCGCAAGGCCCAGGTCCACTTGCGCCTGAAGCACAGCCCGCTCTGGATGGTGCCGGTCCACGGCATCGGTGCAATGCTTGGCAGCCTCTTCAAGCTGGTCCTGAGCATCGTCGTCAAGGACCCTGGCCACGGCATTTCCCAGCTTCTCGCCACGTGCGCCGCGTTGGGCAGGCCGGGCGCCGTGGCCAAGGCACGCCGGACAGCCAAGCGGTCACGGCGCATCCGCCGGTCCGTCATCCGCAAACTCCAGACCCCCCGGCGGGAGGTGTGGAGCCACCGCCGGTCGCTGATGGAGGCGCTGGGATCCGACGGGTCCGGCGCTGACCACCTCGTGCAGGATCCGCTGGCGAACCAGCCCACCGGTGACGCCGCGGACGACTTCGCAGCCCTGGCCACCACCAAACGCGGTTGGGTGGGTAACGGCGCCTTAGCCGCCGTCATCATCGCATCCGTGGCCTCCCTATTGGCGCTCACAGGTTTGTTCCGGGCCGGAGCGGTAACCGGAGGCGCCCTGCTTCCTGTCTCCGCGAGCTTGGGGGACATCTGGCATAACGCCTCCAGTTGGTGGATCAGTTTGGGCGCGGGCCTTCCCGGCCGCGGCGACCCCTTTGACTACGTGCTGTGGATCATCGGAGTCCTGGGCGGAGGGGACGCGAATCCGGCCATGGCCTGGCTGCTCCTGCTCGGTGCCCCGTTGTCCGGCCTCACCGCCTGGTTCGCGGCCGGCGGGCTGACTGTACGCCGCCGGCTCCGCCTCGTGGCTGCGCTCTATTGGGCAGCCGCTCCCGCACTCCAGGCCGCACTCAACCAGGGGCGGGCAGGCGCCCTGATCGCGCACATCATGCTTCCGCTGGTGGTCCTGGGCCTGCTGCGGGCTACGGGCTCCGCGGTGGGCCACGGCCGGTTCAACGCCGGCGCATCAACTGAACGCAACTCCACCGAACAGCCCCCGGCCAAGGCGGGGATCAACGGCCTTCCCTCGTGGTCCGCCGCGGCAGCTGCGGGCCTGGCCCTGGCTGTCACGACCGCGGCCGCCCCCTCGCTGCTGATCCCGGCCACGGTGGTCATCGTGCTCTGCGGCCTGCTATTGGGGCGGCGCGGGCGCACCGTGTGGTGGGCTCTGTTGCCGGCTGCCGCCTTGTTTACCCCTTTTGCCCTGTCCACACTCGACCGGCCGCGTGCCATCCTGGCGGATCCAGGATTGCCGCTGGGATTCGACGCTGCCCCTCTGTGGCAGCAGGTCCTGGGCCAGCCCCTGTCATTCGACCCCGCGGCCGGGCTTCAGGGACTGGCTGCCTTTGCCGGCGGTGGCGTGCCTTGGGCGCTCCTGCTCGCATTGCTCATCGCGGGGCCGGTGCTGGTCCTTGCCATCGTGGGACTCTTCAGTGCACGGCGTCGGGCCCGGATTGCCAGGTGCTTCTGGATCGTGGCTGTTATTGCCCTGGCCGCCGGCTGGTTCGCCAGCCACGTCGCCACCGGCTTCAACGCCGGCGTGCTGGTAACGCCGTTCACCGGACCGGTGGTGTCTGCCGTGTCCTTTGCCCTCCTTGCGGCGGCAATCCTCGGATCCGAGCAACTCCTGTCCACGGCGGACCGGGCGTCGGGCACCGGGACGAGGACTGGAAGGGCAGCGCGCGCAGGGCTGGCGCTGGGCCTTGTGGTGGTGCTGGCCGGACCGCTGGCCGGGATGGCTGCCTGGTCAGCGCAGAACATTTTGCGTCCGGCGGGGACTGCCGCCACCCACGCCACTACATCCCTGGGGAGCACTCCTGCCGCCGCTGCAGCGGGTTCCGGAACCGGGGGAGAGCTGGGCACGCCGCGCCTGGTGGAAGCCTCCACGGGGCGCTCCCTGCCCGCCACCGCCGTCGACCGGGGGACCGGGCCGGAACAAACACGGACACTGCTGCTCAGCACCGGAGAAGACGGAACCTTCAGTGCGTCGCTGATGCGTGGGGCAGGCACCACCCTGGACAGTCTCTCCGCCATCGCCTCTGCACGGAACATCATCGGCGCTCCGGGTGCCGAAGAGGTCCGTGGCGACGACGACGTCACCGCGGCTGTCCGCCGCGTGGTGGCCACCCTAGTTGCGGGGCAGGGCGTGGATCCGCGGCCCGACCTGGAACAGCTCGGGGTTGGATTCGTGGTGCTCCGGGCAGCGGACACGGCAGCCCAGCTCACCGCCAGCCGCATGGACGCCGTTCCCGGCCTTGTGGCCGTAGGACAGACCGACGTTGGCTGGCTCTGGCGCATCAGCCCACTGAACCAGCCGGTCCTCCAGGCTGCTGAAGTGGCCCATCGCGTCCGCATCGTGGATCCGCGTGGCGCGGCCACCGCTTTGGTCGCCTCCGGAACCGATGACGTCAACACGGCCGTCCCTGCGGGGCCGGAAGGCCGGTTGGTGGTACTGGCAGAGCGGGCCGACCCGGGGTGGAGTGCCTGGCTCGATGGCCGGAAGCTGACCTCCACCACCGACGGCTGGTCCCAGGCCTTTACGCTTCCGGCGGCGGCCGGCCAGCTCACCGTCCGCTACGAGAACCCGTGGTCGTTCTGGGCTGCCGTTGCCCAGATCACGGTGATCGGACTGACTGTCATCCTGGCAATCCCCATGCCGGCCCGGCGCCCGCGGACCGGTTTCTCGCGCGACGAGGGCTCCCTGCGTAAGGAACACCAACATGCATGAGCAGACCCCACCCGCCGGCATTCCTTCCGCCGAGGCGGGGAAGCAGCCCCAGGCCGGGGAAACGGCCCCAACGGGCGGCGAAGACAGCAAACCATCCAGCCGCGGCGCTACCCGTGTGGCAGGCGGCAAGGGGCGGGCAGCGTCCGTGGCCGGAATTGCGGCGGGCGTCCTCATCCTTGCCAGCGGAGGGGCCCTGGTGGCCGGAGGGTCGCTGACGGCCGCGCCCGCGTCCAGCCGGACCGTGCCGCCCGCGGAAGCAGCCGTCCCCGCGGGAGCCAGCCTTGGCGTCTGCCCCGGCCCCGCCCGGCTGCTGGAGGGAACCGGCACCGGTACCGACGCCCAGTTCCGGCCCGAGTCCGCTACTGCGGCGACCAGGGTCAGTGCCGCCGTGCTGAGCGCCGGAGGTGTGCTCCCCGGCAGCCGGCTCGCGCACCTGGACGGAACAGCCGCCGTCGAGATCTCCAAGGATCCTGGTCCGGCACCGACGGCCGCAGGCCCCCAACAGCTCCTGGCGGGAGTTGCAGCCGACCGGTCCATGGACCAGGTAAGTGTCCTGCGCGCCAAGGCCGTGGCCAACCAGAATGCGTCGGCCGCCGCCGCCATGAAATACACGGCCAGTGACGGTGACCTGCAGGGAAGTGCTGCTGCCACGTGCGGGAAACCCTCGAACGACCAATGGCTGGCGGGTGCCAGCACCACGGTCGGCCGCACCTCCGTACTGGCACTTACCAATGCCTCCAGCACCCCCGCCACGGTGAGCCTTGAACTCTTTGGTTCGGGCGGGCAGGTGCAGGCGCCGGGCAGTCGCGGCCTGCTGGTTGCCCCGGGCACCACCCGCAGCGTGGTCCTGGCCGGCCTTGCGCCCAACGAGCCGAGCCTCAGCGTGCACGTTCGCAGCGCCGGCGGCCCGGTGGCCGCATCCATCCAGCAGAGCGTGCTGCGTGGCCTCACTCCGGGCGGCGTGGATTTCATTAGCCCCGGGACTGCCCCTGCTGTCCGCCAGATCATGACGGGCGTGGACATCCAGGACCCCGCAGGCATTGCTGCCCTGACGGCCCAGGCCGCTTATAAGGATGCCGGCCCGGCCCTCGAGCTCACGGTTCCCGGCGCCTCCGATGCCGTGGTGGAAGTCAAGCTGTATGGACGGGACGGCCAGCGCGCCCTTCCGTCCGGCGGCGTCATCACCGCGAAGGCCGGATCCACCACCGAGATCTCCCTGGCCGGTGTACCCGCCGGCCAATACACCGTAGCGGCCTCATCCGACGTCTCCTTTGTCGCCGCGGCGCGCATGGGCCGCGGGCTCCGGGCAGGGCAGCCATCCGATCTGGCCTGGGCTCCTTCGGCCGTGCGGCTTGGCAGCCAGCACGTGGTTCCCATCCCCAAGGGCGGCCTCCGCCAGCTGGTGTTCGGGGCGTTGGACACCAGGGCCACCATCACGTATGCACCCATCACTGCCGATGGAAAGGTGCGGGCAGCCGCCACCGCCGACATCGCTGGTGGCACCACCGCGACCATCACCGTCCCGGACCAGGCCGAGGGGGCCGACGTCGTGGGCTATGTGGTCTCCGCATCCGGCGACGCCGCCTACGGGGCGGTTCTGGTGGGGCAGGACGGACGCAACGACGTCTCGTCCCTGGCGTTCCTCGCTGCTGCGGCCGGCCGGGAAACAGTCCCGGTCACCTTGGGCTACTAGGCCCGGTGTTCAGTAGCGGCGGCGGTACACGGGGTCAAGCGTCTCCGGCGCGACACCCAGCATCTCCGCCGTGTGCTCCACCACCACGTCGTGGACCAGGTCCTGGAGCTCTTCCACGCTGGAACAGGCCTGCTCCACCACCCGCCGGTACACCGTGATCGTGGGTCCTTCCTCTCCCGCACCGGGGGTATAGGCGCCCATGGGTGCAGGGGCCGCGTTGGCGGCCAGCTGTTCAAGGTCCGGCGGGATTTCATCCACGCCAAACCTGACGCCGTCGAGGGTCTTGCCCCAGATGTCGTGCAACCGTTGGGCGGAGTCCAGCACCATGTCGTCAAAGCGGTCGCCGCGGGTCCGGTAGCCCGGATGCGTGGGCAACATCACCTCGCCGCGAAGGCCGCGCCCGTGCCGGTTCCGGCGGCGCCTGAAGAAACTCCTGCCGGCGGTCTCCACACCCGTTGCTGCGGGGGCATCCGGGTCAGCCAACCGGACCGAAAAACCTGATTCATGGTTCGATGACTGCATACATCGACTCTAAACCCGGGCGGGGATTTACGCGATACATCCGCCCGGCGGCGCCGCGCGGGTCTGCGCAGGCCCCGCAATGCGCAGTTTTTGTCCGGCGAAGGGGTAGTCTGTGATGTCGTGGGAGCTATCCGTCAGTGTTCAAGGTCTGCCTGCCGCCAGTCGGCGGTAGCCACCCTGACGTACGTATATGCAGACTCCACGGCAGTCCTGGGGCCGTTGGCCACCTACGCCGAACCACACTGCTACGACCTCTGTGAGCAGCACGCCGATTCGTTGACGGTTCCCCGTGGCTGGGAAGTACTCCGCCTGGCAATGCCGTCCACTCCGCAGCAGCCTGGGCCGGATGACCTGCTGGCCCTGGCAAATGCCGTCCGCGACGCCGCGGCCCTGCCGCCGGAGGCGCAGCCGCCCGCCCAACGGGGCCACCATTCGGCATTGGAAGCCCCGGCAGGCACTGAAGGGGTACGCCGGGGCCACCTGCGGATCCTTCGCGAACCTTCCTGACCCGTATCTGGCGGTACTCTAAAGACTGCACATCCTTTCCGCTACCGGCGCGAGCGCGCCCGCCAGGGAGCATGAACAAATGCCAAAGATCAGCCCCGAGCTGTTGTCCGTCCTGCGTTGCCCCGTGACCGGATCGCCCCTGGTCCAGGAGGGGGAGGAACTGGTGGCCACTGCCGCCGGGGACTCCGGCGTGAAGAACCGGTATGCCATCGAGGACGGGATCCCTTTGCTGCTGCCTCCGGAACTGCTGGCCGCAGCAGCCTCGGCAGGTTCAGACCAGCACGATCCCGCTGCAGCAGGGCAGTAATCCACCTGCATCCGCTTCACCTGCACTGGCTCTCACAGAAACAGCAGAACGGGGACTGGACCAGTACCCGGACCAAGCAAAGGACCACCCATGACTTTTGAGTACAAGGTTGCCGATATCTCCCTGGCGGAAGCCGGCCGCCACCAGATCCGCCTCGCGGAGCACGAGATGCCCGGCCTGATGTCCCTCCGTGAGGAGTTCGGCCCCTCCCAGCCGCTCAAGGGCGCCCGGATCGCCGGTTCCCTGCACATGACCGTGCAGACCGCTGTGCTGATCGAGACCCTCACTGCGCTGGGCGCCGAGGTCCGCTGGGCGTCCTGCAACATCTTCTCCACCCAGGACGAAGCCGCGGCGGCCGTGGTGGTAGGCAAGGGCACCGTCGAAGACCCGCAGGGCGTACCGGTGTTCGCTTGGAAGGGCGAGACCCTCGAGGAATACTGGTGGACCGCCGAGCAGATCCTGACCTGGCCCGGCGCTGAGTCCAACCCCGAACTGGGACCCAACATGATCCTTGACGACGGCGGTGACGCCACCATGCTGGTCCACAAGGGCGTGGAGTTCGAGGCCGTGGGCAATGTTCCCTCCGCCGATCCCGAGGACTCCGAAGAATACGGCATCTTCCTCGACGTGCTCCGCCGCTCCCTTGCCGCCGACCCCCGGAAGTGGACCAGGACTGCAGCCACGATCAAGGGCGTCAGCGAGGAAACCACCACCGGTGTGCACCGCCTGTACCAGCTGGCCGACCAGGGCAAGCTGCTCTTCCCGGCCATCAACGTCAACGATTCGGTGACCAAGAGCAAGTTCGACAACAAGTACGGCATCCGCCACTCCCTGCCGGACGGCATCAACCGGGCCACGGATGTGCTCATGGGCGGCAAGGTGGCCGTGGTCTGCGGCTACGGCGACGTCGGCAAGGGCGCGGCGGAAGCCCTGCGCGGCCAGGGCTCGCGCGTCATCGTCACCGAGATCGATCCCATCTGCGCGCTCCAGGCGGCCATGGACGGCTACCAGGTGGCCAAGCTGGAATCGGTCCTGGCCCAGGGCGACATCTTCATCACCACCACCGGCAACAAGGACGTCATCCTCGCCGAGCACATGGCCGGCATGAAGAACAAGGCCATCGTGGGCAACATCGGCCACTTCGACAACGAGATCGACATCGCCGGTCTGGCCCGCATCCCCGGGATCAAGAAGGTTGAAATCAAGCCGCAGGTCCACGAGTGGGTCTTCGACGAAGGCGCCGACGCGGAGCGCTCCATCATCGTCCTGTCCGAGGGCCGGCTGCTTAACCTCGGCAACGCCACGGGCCACCCGTCCTTCGTCATGAGCAACTCGTTCGCGAACCAGACCATCGCGCAGATCGAGCTGTGGACCAAGCGGGACCAGTACGAGTACGAAAACAAGGTCTACGTCCTGCCGAAGGTCCTGGATGAGAAGGTGGCCCGGCTGCACCTGGCCGCACTGGGCGTCGAGCTCACTGAGCTGACCAAGGACCAGGCAGAATACCTGGACATCGACGTCGGGGGCCCGTACAAGCCCGAACACTATCGTTACTGAGACGTAAGGGCCCGGGCGCTGGACAAGCGCCCGGGCCGTTATTTTTTGCACGTAGGATCAAAAACATGGAGCCTGATGTAAAGCCCCGTCGCCGGGGGAAAACCAAGAAAATCCTTGCCGTGGTTGCCGTGTGTGTCCTGGCTGCTGTGGGCGGGGTTTTCGCCGCCGTCGCCCCGGGCCTTGCCGGCGGACCCCTGGAATCGGAAGCAGGCTCCGCACTGCGGACATCGCCCGGCATCGCGTCCCCCGTTGTCCCACCGGTGGCACTGGACGCTGTCCCCGCCAATGGCGCCAAGCAGGTGAACCCGGCTGCACCGGTTTCCCTGAAGGTGGGCAATGGGATCATCCAGCGCGTCACCCTCGCCAGTACGGCGGGGAAGACCGTCGACGGCAGCATCGACCCCAGCGGGACGGCGTGGTCCGCCACCGGCACCCTCGAGTTCAATACCGAGTACAGCTACACCTACGTGGTCAAGGATTCAGCAGGACGCGAAACCAGCACCACCCAGTCCTTCAATACCGTGTCCAGCTCCCACGAGGCCGACGCTGCCATTTACCCGCTGAACGGCATGAAGGTGGGTGTGGGCCAGCCACTGCAGATCATTTTCAGCGAGCCCGTGACCAACCGGGCCGCCGTTGAAAAGGCCATCAAGATCACCACTACGGCTGGGCAGGCCGGGGCTTTCCACTGGTACAGCGACACCATGGTCCGGTATCGTCCCGAGAACTTCTGGGCTGCGAACTCCACCATCACCATGGACATGCAGCTCTTCGGCGTCGACCTCGGGAACGGCCAGATTGCCAACTTCAACAAAAAGGTGAATGTCTCCATCGGCGACAAGAAGGTAGCCATCGCCGACGCCACAGCGCATACATTTACGCTGAGCATCAATGACCAGCCTGTGAAGACCCTGCCCGTCAGCATGGGGGACAAGCGGTTCCCCTCGGCCAAGGGATTCGCGGTGCTGATGGAGAAGAACCGCTTTGACCACTTCCGGGCGGCGAGCATCGGGCTCAAGCCCGACGACCCCGCCTATTACGGTGAGGCGGACGTCGAGTATACCATCCGCCTCACGCTCAGCGGGGCCTATATCCACCAGGCGCTTGAGTCCGCGTATCCGTACATCGGCAACACCAACGTGTCCCACGGCTGCATTGGTTTCCTCCCGGATGGAGCGGCCTGGGTTTTCGACAACATGGGAACCGGGGACGTGGTCCAGATCATCAATACCGAAGGTGACTACGCGGCGCACACCGACGGCTTCGGCGACTGGAACATCCCGTGGAGCGAATACGACAACTAGGGTCAGTTGCCGAACGGCAGCCGCTGCAGGCGCTGCCCCGTCTCGGTGTACCGGCGGCGTGATTGCGACAGCCTGGTGAATTCCCGGTTCCGCCGTTCGGCAACGACGGCGGCCAGAAAGTCATCGGGGCCCGTTCCGGGCGGCGGGGCAGGGGCTACGTGGGCTGACAGTTCGGCGGCGATCGAGGCGGCCATGCCTGCCCTGGACAGCGGGGCCATCCGGCCAGCCTGGCGGATGAACTGTGCTGCCCTGCGCGCCGTGGCGTCCGGAATGCGGCCAATGTCCGCGGCGGCAGCCCAGGACTGCAGGTACGGCGGCACGAAGACCCGGATGGCCTGCTCAGCCGGCACCCGGCTTCGGACGGCATAGGTTCCGGCCAGCAGGTCGCCCAGCCGCCGCGACTTATCGTTGAAGAGCGCCACGGCAAGGGCAAGGCCGCCGAACGTCAGGTAGATTTCCAAAAAACCGGTCAGTCCGCGGATCACGGCGTGCCGGAACCGGATGGCGCCGCCATCCTCCCGGACCACCCGCAGGCCCGTGGCCAGCTTGCCCAGCGACCGGCCCCTGCTCAGCGTCTCCACAGCCACCGGCACCACCACCAGGCAGAACACGACGGCGGCAAGGCCAAGGGCGCGTGCGGCCGCCGGGTCAAGATCCCGGCCGGCGGCCGACAAGCCAATCATGACCAGCACGAGCAGGACAACATGGACCACGACGTCGATGGCCAGGCCCAGGGCGCGCGCGGCGAAACTGGCGGGCCGAAGCTCGAGTACTACGGCCTCTCCGGTGATGATTGGACCCACCCTGCGGCCCTGCCCTTCGCAGCTGATGTTGGTTGGTGCGGACGCTCAAAGTCTAATGCCGGGCGTTAGGCTGTAGCCGTGGACATGGATGCCTTTGCCGCCGTCAATGCGGACAAATGGGCGCGGTTGCAGGAGCTTGCGGGCAAAGGCAGGCTGACAGGCGCCGAAGCCGACGAATTGCTGGCGCTTTACCAGTCCACGTCCGGGCACCTATCCCTGGTCCGTTCCGTGGCCCCTGAAAGCGGGCTTTCGGCGTCCCTGTCCGCAACGCTGGCCCTGGCAAGGACCCGCTTCACCGGCGCCAGGTCCAACGTTGTGGCCGACCTGGCGCGGTTCTTCGTGGTGGCCCTTCCGGCCGCGCTGTACCGGCTGGCCTGGCTTACCCTGGCCTGCGGCGCAGCATTCGTCCTCATCGCGGCTGCTTACGCCATATGGATCGGAACATCCCCTGAAGCCCTTCGGGCCGTGGCGTCCGAAACCGCCGCGGCCCAGTACGTGGACCAGGACTTCATCAACTACTACTCGGAAAACCCTGCAGCGTCCTTCGCCGGCGCTGTATGGACAAACAACGCGTGGATCTGTGCCCAGGCAGTGGCTTTGGGCATTACCGGGGTGTGGGTTCCGATGATCCTGTTCAGCAATGCGCAGGGGGTGGGCGTCGCTGCCGGAATCTTCGCCTCAGCGGGCAAGTCCGATGTGTTTTACAGCTACATCCTGCCCCACGGATTGATGGAGCTCACCGCCGTCTTCATTGCCTGCGCCGCGGGCCTGCGGATCTTTTGGGCCATGGTCGCACCCGGCCCCCGCACCCGTGGCCGGGCGGTGGCCGAGGAAGGCCGGTCACTGGTCACGGTGGCCCTGGGGCTGGTACTCGTTCTTTTCGTCTCGGGGCTGGTTGAAGGGTTCGTCACCCCCAGTCCACTGCCCACCTGGGCCAGGATCGGCATTGGCGCGGCCGTACTCGCCGCGTACTGGGTGTATGTCCTGGTGTGGGGCAGGCGGGCGTTCCTGTCGGGGGAACGCGGGGACATCCGCCGGGAAGACGCCGGCTACACGGAAATCGCTGCCTGAATCGTTGTAATCCTGCCGGGGTGGTTCCTCGCCCAGCGGAAGTTCCGGACGGTAGGCTCGTCTGCAGAATCAATCGCGCCGCGAACTGGGACCGGTGCGGAACCCAACGGAAGTGACGCTGCTGTGAATGACGAAACACCGGCCCGCGCCAAAAGCGCTGCGCCGCAGCCGGAACCTTTCCTGGATACGTCCGGGGATTCCGACGAGCCCGCGTTCTCCTGGCTGGCGCCTACGGACGGAGACACGTCCGACGGGAACAAGCCGAATGCAGACAAGCCGAATGCTGACAAGTCGGATGCAGACGGTACCAGTGCTGATAAGACCAGTGGGGACAAAACCCCTGGGGGCAGGACCGCCGCTGACCTGTCTGACGGAAACATGCCCGGCGGGGGAGGACCAGGCACGGGAGTGACCGGCAGTGAAAGCAACCGCGAGGCACGCCGGGACACGCGCAATTCCGCACAGCCTGAAAGCCGGGCCGACCGGAAGGCTGCGGAAGCCGCCGTCGGATCTTCCGCCCTTGGGAATCCTGCCTCCGCGCGTCCCGGTGCGGGGCTCTCGGCAGCCGGTGCGTCGACGGCCGGCTCGTCCGCAACCGGGTCCTCCACGACCGGATCCGCTGCGGACCAGCGGGACGGCACCGATTCTCCTGTGTTCAAGGAACCCCTTCCGACGTCGGCACTGCACGTGCGTCCCCCGGAGGAGGAAGTGGAGCGCCGCAACGCGCAGCGTGAAAGCGCGGCCAATGCCAAGCCGGTGGCGCCGCGCGTCATGCAGGTCCTGCTCGCGGTCATCTATCCGGTTATCCTCCTGATCCTGGCCGTCCGGGCCGTGACCAGCCCGCTCTTCCTCTGGGTGGAATACAACCGGCCCGGCTTCCCGGGCGACGGCTACGGCTTCAACACCGACGACCGGATGACTTATGGTTCCTACGCCGTGGACTACCTCAGCAACTGGGCGGGCCCGCGCTACCTGGGTGACCTGGTGAGCCGCAGCGGCGAAAAACTCTTCAAGGACGGCGAAGTCAGCCACATGGCGGACGTCAAAGTTGTCATCCTGTCGACCTTCGGCGCCGGCGTTTTGCTGCTCCTCCTTGCCCTGATCGCCATCCTGTACCTGCGCAAGCGCAGCACCGGCGGGATCAGGCGCGGCCTTTTCGCCGGCTCCATCATCACGCTGGTCCTGATCCTGGGCCTCGGTACGCTGGCGGCCCTGGGCTGGCAGCAGTTCTTTACCGAGTTCCACCGGATTTTCTTCGCCGACGGGTCCTGGACCTTCAGCCTGGACGATACCCTGATCCGGCTGTTCCCCAGCCAGTTCTGGATGGATGCCGGCATCGCCATCGCGGCGATGGTGCTCCTGGCCTCCATCGTGACGCTGGTGCTTACCTGGCCCACGCGCCGCCGCCGTGGCGTAGGACGCGGGGAAGAGCCGGCAAGGGCTGGGCAGGGAAAGCCTGACCAGGAAACGGCGGAGCAGGAAAAGGCCTCTCAGCCGTAGATCTTGGCGATCTCCGCCTGGAACTCCCTGACGACGGCGGACCGCTTCAGTTTCAGCGACGGCGTCAGGTGCCCGGACTCCACGCTGAACTCAGCGTCCAGCAGCCGGAAGGTGCGCACGGACTCCGCCTTCGACACCATCTTGTTTGCCAGGTCCACGGCTTCCTGAAGGGCAGCCAGGACCTGGGGGTCACTGGCCGCTTCACTGAGGGGGAGCGGGGGCAGGCCCCGCTCGGCGCGCCAGTCGGCAACGCCTTCCGGGTCCAGGGTCAGGAGGGCTGATACGTAGGGCTTGCCGTCACCCACCACCACTGCATGGGCCACGAGCTGGTGGCTCCGGATCATCTCTTCCAGCGGCCCGGGGGCAACGTTCTTGCCGCCGGCCGTTACCAGGAGGTCCTTCTTCCGGCCCGTGACCGCGAGGAAGCCCTCCTTGTCCAGCTCGCCAAGATCGCCGGTGCGAAAGAAGCCGTCCACGAACGCTTCGGCGTCCGCGGCCGGGTTGTCGTGGTACCCCCGGAAAACACCGATTCCCTTGACCAGGATTTCGCCGTCTTCGGCCACGCGGATGGTGGTCCCGGGGAGGGGGATGCCCACCGTTCCCACCCTGTTGCGGGAGGGTGTGTTCACGGTGCACGGCGCCGTGGTTTCGGTCAACCCGTAGCCTTCGAGGACGGGAATGCCCACCCCCCGGAAGAAGTGTGCGTCTTCCGAAGCAAGGGGGCTGGCCCCGGAGACGGTGTACTCCACCTCGCCGCCGAACGCCTGTCGCAGCCTCGGGTAGACCAGCCGGTCAAACACCGCGTGCCGGGCCCGGCTCAGCAGTCCCGGGCCGGGACCCTCGCCACGGTTTAGCCGGTCCTGTTCGCGCGAGTAGGCAATGGCTGCAGCGGACGCGGCATCGAACACCCGTCCCTTGCCTGCCACCGCCGCCTTGTGAGCGGCCGTTGCCCGGACTTTCTCGAAGATGCGCGGCACCACCAGCAGGAACGTGGGCCGGAAGGTGCCAAGGTCTTCGAGGAGCTGCGCCGCCCCCGGGCTGTGGCCCACGGTTGCGCCGGCGGCTACACAGACCACCTGGACCGCCCGGGCCAGGACGTGGGCCAGCGGCAGGAACATCAAAGTGCGCGCCATATCCTTCTGCAGGATCTCCGGCAGGAACGCCACGATGTTCTTGGCCACCAGGGCGAAGTTCCCGTGCGTGATCTCGCACCCTTTGGGTTTGCCCGTGGTGCCCGACGTATATACCAGCGAGGCGAGGTCCGCCAGGCCTGCACGGGTGCGCTGCCGCTCCAGTTCAGCGTCGCTGACTCCGGCGCCTGCAGCGGCGAGGCTGGCAAGGTCGGGGGCCTCGCCGTCGTAATCCATCCGCACCACGTTGACCAGGCGGTCGCTGAGCTCGGCAGAGGCCGCCACCACGCCGGTGACCAGCTGCACCATGGCGCGTTCGCCGGCGAAGACCCGCCGGACCCCGGCGTCGCGGATGATCCACTCCACCTGGCTCGCGGAGGACGTCTCATAGATCGGCACCGTAACGCCGCCGGCGAACCAGATGGCAAAGTCCACCAAGGTCCACTCATAGGAGGTACGGGACATCACGGCCACGGTGTCACCCGGTTCCAGGCCGCCGGCAATGAGCCCCTTGGCCAGCGCGCTGACGTCCTGGAGGAATTTCTGCACGGGAACATCCACCCAGCCGTTGGGGCCCTTCCGGCGGTACAGGGCACGGGCCGGGTTGGCGGCGTGCTGCTCCAGCAGCAGGTCGGTCACGTTGCTGTTGGCGTCCATCTCAACCAGCAGTTCGGTGCTTGCTTCTCTCACAGCAGGTCTCCGTTTCCGCTGCCACGCCGCGGCAGCGGCTCCTTCAGGTCTCTGTTGACATCCTGCCCTAGATCCAGGACGGCATCCACATCCGGACCTTCCAGTCGACGTAGGGGATGACTTCGGCAGTCCAGATCGGGTAGAAAAAGGCCGACAGCAGGACCGCCGCCACAAGGAACAGGACCACCAGGTACAGGCCGGAGCGGCGGCGCCAGGGCGGGTCCGTGGCCCTGCCCAGGACCAACCCGAGGCAGTACACCAGCGCCAGGACCAGGAACGGCTCGAAGGACACCGCGTAGAAGTAGAACATGGTCCGCTCCGGGTACATGAACCACGGAAGGTAGCCGGCGGCGACCCCAGCCAGCACGGCACCCGCGCGCCAGTCCCGCCGTCCGGCCCACCAAAAGAGCAGGACCACCAGCGAGATGGCCGCCGACCACCAGATCAGCGGATTTCCGACGGACAGAATGGCCGATGTGCACTTCTCCACGTCACAGCCCGGAGTGCCCTGGGGCGGGGATTCATAGAAAAACGACGTGGGCCGTCCCATCACCAGCCAGCTCCAGGCGCTGGCCTGGTAAGGGTGCTCGGCACTGAGGCCCTGGTGGAACTTGTACGCTTCCAGGTGATAGTGGACCAGGGAGCGGACGGAGTTGGGGAGCCAGCCCCATTCGGCTGACGGATTGCTTTCCGCCCAATGGCGGAAGTAGGCGTTGTCGGACAGGAACCAGCCCGTCCAGGTGGCGGCGTAGATGAGCCCTGCCACGGGAACCATGCCGAGGAACGCGGGGATCCCGTCCCGGATCACGCCGCCGCTGATCCAGCCGCGGATGCCGGCGACCCGGCGCGCGTTGAGGTCCCACAGCACGGTGAGGATGCCGAATCCGGCGAGGAAGAACAGGCCGGACCACTTGGTTCCCACGGCCAGGCCCATGCAGACGCCCGCGGCGACCCGCCACCAGCGCACGCCCAGCCACGGCCCGGACAGCAGCACACCTTCCGGCGGCTGCCCGCCGTTGGCGGCAGCGGCCCGGGCCAGCCGTGCGGCAAGCCGGCGGCGTCCGTCGTCGCGGTCCATCAGCAGGGCGCCGAAGGCGGCAAGGATCCAGAACGTGAGGAAGATGTCCAGCAGCGAGGTCCGGGACATCACCAGGTGATGGCCGTCGACGGCGAGGAGCAGCCCGGCGGCGCCGGCCAGCGGAAGCGAGCGGAACAGTTTCAGTGCGACCAGGGAGACCAGCAGGACGGTGAGGGTGCCGGTGAGGGCTGCGGCGAAGCGCCAGCCGAACGGGTTCTCCGGCCCGAACAGCCACATGCCCGCGGCGATCATCCATTTGCCTACCGGCGGGTGGACCACATACTCGGGGGTGCCCAGCAGGACGTCGGGATTGCCGGTGTTGAAGGCATCATTCGCTTTGTCCGGCCAGCTGCGTTCGTAGCCGCTGATGAGGTAGGAGTAGGCATCCTTGACGTAGTACGTCTCGTCGAACACCAGCTTGTGCGGAACCTCGAGGCGGATGAACCGGAGGAGGCCGCCAATGACTGCCGTCAGGACCGGAACCAGGAGGAACCAAAGACGGAGCGACGGCGGGTAGTCACGCCACGAGGTACCGGTACCAATCAGCCTTGCCCGCAGCGCCTCGACGGTGAACGCCTCATCCGGCCGGCTAATCCAGGACTGGGCAGCCTTCCCGTGAGGCTCCACCGCTGTGGCGCCTGCTGAAGGGGATGCCGCCAGGCTGCGTTTCCAGGCCCCGGCGGGCCGCGTCGAGGTCTGCGTCACGAGCCCCATGCTACCTTTTGCGGCTGGAAGACCCGGCAGCAGTAGGCTTGGTGGGTGGACCCGAACCCCAGCCCCCTCCCCGAGCCCGCCCCTTCGACTGCGGGGCGGATCGTCCTTGCCGCCACACCGATCGGGAACACCGGCGACGCCTCCGCCCGGCTCGTGGAACTGCTGGGCACGGCAGACATCGTCGCCGCCGAGGACACCCGGCGGCTCCACCGCCTGGTCCAGAGCCTGGGCGTTACCGTGGCCGGCCGCGTCATCAGCTACCACGAACACAACGAGGCCACCCGGACGGCCGAACTCCTTGACCACGTGCGTGCCGGCAGCACGCTCCTCATGGTGACCGACGCCGGGATGCCTGCGGTTTCGGACCCCGGTTTCCGGCTGGTTGAGGGCGCCATTGCGGCGGGGCTTACCGTCACCGCCGTCCCCGGCCCCTCAGCCGTGCTCACGGCACTGGCGCTGTCCGGCCTCCCAACGGACCGGTTCTGCTTCGAAGGGTTCCTTCCCCGCAAAGCCGGCGAAAGGGCCTCCCGCCTCGCCGATCTCGCGGGGGAGCGGCGCACCATGGTCTTCTTCGAAGCTCCGCACCGGTTGGAAGCCATGCTGCGGGCCCTGCGGGAGCGCTTCGGCCCTGACCGTCCCATCGCCGTCTGCCGGGAGCTGACCAAGACGTACGAGGAAGTCATCCGCGGCAGTGTAGGCGAACTCCTCACTTGGGCTGAGGAGAATGAGGTGCGCGGCGAGATCGCCGTCGTGCTCGGCGGTGCGCCGGAACAGGCAGCCGGAACCCCGGAAGACCACGTCGCGGCAGTCAACGAGCTGGTGAACCAGGGCGTCCGGTTGAAGGAGGCTGTAGCCGCCGTTGCCGATGACGCGCGCGTGAGCAAGCGGGAACTGTATTCGGCTGTGCTCGCCGCCCGGTAACCTCCGCAGGGGCCTTCCGATTCCTGTGCAGCTGCACAGCAAAGCTGCGATTCTGCAGTGCGCAACGGCGTAGACCCTAGCGGTGCCCCGCAGTAGTCTGGCTGTTAATCAGCCCCATGATCCCGGTCACTCCGTACCGCGGGGGCGGGCTGCCACAACCCTACTGACGAGGGAGTCATCGTGACTGTCACTGCACAGCCGGCCGTTACCGCCGAGCGCGAAACCCGGCTTTTGGCCTCCGTTCCCACCGGGCTGCTCATCAACGGTGAGTGGCGCGACGCCGCCTCGGGCAAGACGTTCGACGTCGAGGATCCCGCTACCGGGAAGGTGCTGCTGAGCATTGCCGACGCCGGCCCCGAGGACGGTGCGGCCGCCCTGGACGCCGCCGCCGCTGCCCAGGAATCCTGGGCGAAGGTGCCGCCCCGGGAACGCGGCGAAATCCTGCGCCGTGCCTTCGACATGGTGACCGAACGGGCAGAAGACTTCGCCCTCCTGATGACTTTGGAAATGGGCAAGCCGCTGGCCGAGGCCCGCGGTGAAGTGACCTACGGCGCCGAGTTCCTGCGCTGGTTCTCCGAAGAAGCAGTCCGCGCCTTTGGCCGCTATTCCGTCTCACCCGATGGCAAGTCCCGGCTCCTGGTGGCCAAGAAGCCGGTGGGTCCCTGCCTGCTGATCACACCGTGGAACTTCCCGCTGGCCATGGCCACCCGCAAGATCGCCCCGGCCGTCGCCGCGGGCTGCACGATGGTGTTGAAGTCTGCGAACCTGACGCCCCTGACGTCCCAGCTGTTCGCGGCCGTCATGCAGGAAGCCGGCCTCCCGGCCGGTGTCCTTAACGTCATCCCCACGTCCACGGCAGGGGCCACCACCGGGCCCCTGATTAAGGACTCCCGGCTGCGCAAGCTCTCCTTCACCGGCTCCACCGAAGTGGGACGGCGACTGCTGGCCGATGCGTCCGAAAACGTGCTGCGGACTTCCATGGAGCTCGGCGGCAACGCCCCGTTCCTGGTGTTCGAGGACGCCGACCTGGACGCCGCTGTCACCGGTGCCATGGCAGCCAAGCTGCGGAACATGGGCGAGGCCTGCACGGCGGCCAACCGCTTCATCGTCCACGAGTCCGTGGCCGGCGAATTCGCCGGGAAGTTCGCCGCGAAGATGAAGGAAATGACCACCGCCCGCGGAACCGAACCCGAATCCAAGGTAGGCCCGCTGATCGACGCCAAGAGCCGTGACAAGGTCCACGAACTGGTGTCCGATGCCCTGTCCTCCGGCGCCAAGGCAGTCCTGGGCGGTGCACCGGTGGAGGGGCCGGGCTACTTCTACCAGCCCACCATCCTGTCCGGCGTCGCCGAGGGGAGCCGTATCCTTTCCGAGGAAATCTTTGGCCCTGTTGCCCCGATCATCACCTTCAGCAGCGAAGACGAGGCAGTGCGGCTGGCGAACAACACCGAATACGGCCTGGTGGCCTACGTGTTCACCAAGGACATCAACCGCGGCATCCGGATGGGTGAAAAGCTTGAAACGGGCATGCTCGGCCTGAACGCCGGTGTCATCTCCAACGCGGCCGCACCCTTCGGCGGCGTCAAGCAGTCGGGCCTGGGACGTGAAGGCGGCCTCGAAGGCATCGAGGAATACCTCTACACCCAGTACATCGGCATCGCCGACCCCTACGCCGGCTAGCACCCGGCCCGCCGGCAACCGCAGGCAAACCGCAAAGTGCCGCCCGGAGTTTTCCCGGGCGGCACTTTCGTGTCACCGTCCGCCTGCCCCGCGGCCGCCGTCGTGCCTGTCCAGGTTCGCCGGCCCTCCCGTGGCCACGGGCCGGACCGAAGCGCCGGTGGCGGCAGAAGTGCCGCGCCCGGACCGGAAACGCCCCGCCGCGTGCCCGGCAGCGCGCAGGGCCCTGCCGGCCGCGCGGAACGGCCAACGGAGCAGCAGGCCCAGCCGCCGGGTGACCGACGCGGGAAGCCACGTCGCGGCCAGGCGCCTGGGCAGTGTGGCATTGGCCCGCAGTGATGCTTCCACAGCGGCAACCCCGCCGGCGATGTCCGCACCTGCCGTACGGACGCGGAGGCTGGTCCCTTGGGAACTGCCGGCGCTCTGGGCGCCGCCGCCGGGTCGGCCGTACCGGTAGTGCTCGAACGCGGAGGTGAGTGAGGCAACTGCGTCGTGCGCGTCCTTGTCCATGCCGCCCGGCTCGCCCAGCAGCTTTTCCCTGAATCGTGCGGAATAGGCCCTGGGCGTTTCGCTGTCGGCGGCGGGTAGGCCGTAATCGGTGCCAAGGTCCCTGAACTCATCCCACGCCTGTGGGACAGCCTGTTCGGGGCGCTTTGGCCGCAGCCTGCGGGACCGGGTGCCCGCGCGAACCAGGTGCGGGGCGGCCGCCAGAAGCACCAGTGCCGCAACTCCGGCCGCGCCAATGAGCCAGGGCATCAATTCGGGGCCGCCACCGGTGCTGTTGCCGGCGCCCGGAGCAGCCTGGGCTGTGGCGCTGGGCGTTGGCGTTGGCACCGGGGCGCTATCGGGGACGAGCCCGTCGTTGTTGCCCAGGGAGTCCGGGACCGATGGTGCTGACGCTTCAGTGGCGTAATCCGGGACCACTCCCCGGGATGGCGTCGGTTCGAAGGGCACCCATCCCAGGCCCTGGAAGTACAGTTCCGGCCAGGCGTGGGCGTCGCGGGCGTCTGCCTCGTATTCCGGGAGGGCACCCTGGCCGGCCACCGTTACCGTGGCCCCGGTCAACCTTCCGGGGGCATACCCCACCGCGATCCGGCTGGGAATTCCTTCAAGCCTGGCCATCACCGCCATCGCCGAGGCGTAGTGGATGCAGTAGCCGCTCTTTTGCTGCAGGAAGTCCGCCAGGACGGAGAGGCCGTTGCCGTCGTACCCGCCCTGCACCGGCGCCTGCAGAGAGTAGGTGAACTCGGACGAGCGGAGGTACTTCTGGATGGACATGGCCTTTTGGAAGGGTGTTCCCGCCGTGCCGGCGACCGCTTGTGCCGTGGTTTTGACGATGTCCGGGACGTTGCCCGGGATCCGGGAGAAGATATCCGGGATGCCGCGGGCCGGCCCTGTGGACTGCGCCAGGAGCGCCGACGAGAGCCTGGGCACTGCCGAGGTCACCAGGTATTCCTGCCGCCGGGTGGTGGTGTCGGTGCCCTTGATGCTCAGGGTGGCGGGATCCCAGGTCCATTGGCCGCCCAGGCCGCGCACGGTTTCGGGCGCGTAGGGGACCGGCAGGTAGGGGCTGGTGAAGGACCCGGCGTCGACGGCAGTGACCAGCCGTACCTGCTCGTCGGCCAGGACTGCGTAACCGGGGTCGATCCTGCCATCAAGGGGTACCCGGGATGCGGTGCGGTCGTCCGGTCCCCACGAATCGCCGTCGAAGTTGTCCACTGTGACGGACCTCAGGTAGAGGGGATTAGGCGAGTTCGTGGCATAGGTGATCCTGCCGCTGCCATCGGGGGCGCGGAGGCTGTTGCCCAGCGTGATCATCGGATTGAGGCCGGTGGCAGAACTCCACGGGTTGAGCCTCGACCCCTGGGGGAAAGTGCCGCTGTCGAAGCCGGGAATGGCCACGGGCAGCACCAGTGCGGCCGCCAGTGCCACGGCGCCGGTCAGTACGGCGCGCCGCACCAGGCCGGGGCTGCGCGCGGAACCGCCCTGCAACCGTCCGTCCGGGGCGAACCACTGGCTGCAGCCCAGGATGAGCAGGTATCCCGCTGCCGTGGCAGCAAAACTCCATACCCCTATGCTTTGGGGTTTGATCATCGCCGGCACCACCAGTAAGGCCAACAACCCGGTGCCTGAGGCGGCCGGCATGCCCAGTGGGACCGCAAGCGCGTCGACCAGGATGACTGCCAGGCCCAGCACGGCACAGACCACCATGACGATCCCGGCGTTGGGCGCCACCGGCGCGGTCTCCGACAGCACCGTCTCGCTGGCCCGCCGGACCAGCCGGTCCAGCTCGGGAAGGGTGGCGCCGGTGGGGACCACCCAGAGGAAACTGGAACTGCGGAAGAACGTCAGCGTCAGGACAGCGGCCAGTACCACGAATCCACCCGCGGTGACCAGCAGGGGCTGGGCGCGGAGGGAACGCAGCGCGGCCAGGGTGAGCGCCACCGCCAGCACGGTGGTCATCGCCGGCCAGAACCAGTTCCAGCCGCGGAGTACGCCGTTCAGGGACAGGGCCGCGCCGCAGACAGCCACTGCGATGGCCGCCGCCATGGCCCAGGGATAAACGCCCGGCCGTGTCCGGCCGGCGGGTGGATCGGGCTGCGCCTGCTGCCCGGCGCCTCTTGCCCGCGCCGGTGCCATGGTCATCGTGCCACCCCCGCTCCGCGCCCTGCCTCCGGTGCCGGACGCGTCGGCAGGGCAAGGTCCTGGTCGAACCCGCCCCACACAGCAGCCAGCTGCGCCTTTGGCGCCACGGCCACTGCCCGCCACCCGGCCTGCCGAAGCACCTCGAGGACTTCCTGGTATTCCGCGGGCCGTTCCACTGCCACCAAAGCCATGGCGTTGGTGGCGGAGGCGGCAGCAGGCGCCAGCGCTGCGGCCTCCTGTGCAGTGATGCGTCCCAGCACTGCGATCAGGGGTCCCCGCATCCGGTGTGCGGAGATCTTGTCCATCAGGTGGTCATCGAATGCCGGGGGCTCCTGCTCATTGCCTGCCGATGTCCGGGTCCCTGTTGCCACCTCCGCCTGCGGGTTCCGGCCCGTCATGTCCCGAAGGACGCCGTCCCGCCGCGGGCGGGTTGTTCCGGACAGGTGGATTGCGGCCAGGCTTTCGGCAATGGACTGCAGACCTGAGGTCCCGCTGAATTCTTCCGCTCCCGGGTCAGGGGAAGACGGCGAGTGGAGGAATGCCGGGTTTCCGCCGGTGTCCAGCAGCCGCAGGCTGTAGTTTCGCTCCGCGAGGTGTGCACTGATGGACATGGCGGCAACGACTGCCCACTCGAACGTCCCGCTGGTGGCCAGCGCATGCCCGTCCTGGCCGGGAAGGCCAGGCATTGCCGTTCCGGGACCCCCGGCAAACGCGCCGGAACGGTGGTCAAGGATGATGGTGGCCTCCGGAGTGGTGACCGATTCCTCCTGCCGGACCATCAGGGCCCCGTGCCTGGCGGTAGCGGCCCAATGGACCCTCCGCATCGGGTCGCCGTGCCGGTACTCACGGGTCATGACATCGTCATCGCTGGGGTTTGCCCGGACACGGGTGGCGGTGACTCCATCGTTGCCGCGCGCACCGGCCAGCAGCGTGGCAGGAAGGGCGACGGCGGCAGGCGTCACGGTGAGGACGTCGCCGTCGTCGATCGCCTGGCGGTGCAGCGCGAGTCCGAAGGGATCGGTGAACTCGGCGGTGACCGGCCCGATTCGAAACTGGCCGCGGTGCCGTGAGGTGAGGTGGTACTCATAGCGGCTGGTGCCGCCGGTGGCGGAACGGGACGGGAACCGGAAAGCCGGTGCGTGGCCGAACTGTGCCGGCAGCCGCTCCTCCATGGCGACTCGGCCGCTGCCCGGGCCGGACCGGGCGACGGCAAGGTGGACTGCCGCCGGGGCCGAGGTCTCCACCGGGGAAGGATTGAACTCGCGGTAGACCCGGAACCGGGGTTTGACCAGCCGGACGCCGGCAAGGCAGACGAGTGGAAGCACCAGCAGGAGTAACGCCAGCGTCAGGAGGTCCCGGCGCCCCATGACCTGAGCCGCGGCGAGCGTGAAGGCTCCGGCGGCGAGCATGCCCCACCCGCGCCTGGTGAACAGGTGCCGCGGAAGCTTGTCCAGCAGGGCCATGCTGGTTTCCTAGCGGTTCCTGCTGCCGGCGGCAGCATCCCTGCCCGGTTGGCCGGGCTGCTCTTGCGGAACGGGCAGCCGGGACAGGATGCCCCGCAGGACACTGTGCGGCGTCTCGCCTGCGCCCGCGGCCTTCCGGTCAAGGATGATGCGGTGTGCCAGGACGGCTTCGGCCACGTCCCTCACGTCGTCCGGCAGAACGAAGTCGCGTCCGTCCAGCGCGGCCGTGGCCTTGGCGGCACGCAGCAGTTGCAGCAGGGAACGGGGGCTGGCGCCCAGCCGCAGCAGCGGGCTTTCCCTGGTGGCCCTGCCCAATGACACCGTGTATTCCTTCAGCGATTCGGAAACGAAGACCTGCTGGACGGCAGCGGTCATGCCTGCAACATCCGACGCGGTGACCACGGGGGAGACGTGGGCCAGCGGCGAGACTGCCTGGTGGGTTTCCAGCATCTCGATCTCCGCGTCCTTGTCCGGATACCCCATGGAAATGCGGGCCATGAACCGGTCCCGCTGGGCTTCCGGCAGGGGATATGTCCCCTCCATCTCGATGGGGTTCTGGGTGGCAACCACCATGAACGGCTCATCGAGCTTGTAGGTGTTGCCGTCCACCGTGACCTGGTGCTCCTCCATGCACTCAAGGAGGGCCGACTGTGTCTTGGCGGAGGCGCGGTTGATTTCGTCGCCGATGACGATGTTTGCGAACACCGCGCCCGGCCGGAATTCAAAGAGCCTCGAGGCTTGGTTGTAGATGGACACCCCGGTGACGTCCGAGGGCAGCAGGTCGGGCGTGAACTGGATGCGGCTGACGGTGCAGTCGATGGTCCGGGCGAGGGTCTTTGCCAGCAGCGTTTTGCCGACGCCGGGCACATCCTCCACCAGCAGGTGGCCCTGCGCGAGGAGCACGGTAAGCGCCAGCTTGGCGGCCTCGGACTTGCCGTCAATGACCGTGTTGACGGTGGTCAGGATGCGCTGCGCCGCCTCGTGGAAGGACTCCGGGTCCGTGGCCGGCGGCCGGTGCCCGTTCAGGTGGCTGACGGAATCAGGCACGCCGGCCAGGTTGAGGTTCGCTGCGCTTCCACTGGTGGCGGTGCGTCGGTGCGGTTCCATCGGCAACCTTTCAGCCCGGGTTTCACCTGGACGGGACAGCAAGCCTGCCTTCGCCCCTCGGTGGGCGTACGCGTGTGTTCGTTCCAGACTACTAACACAACTGCCGCGGCTGACAGAGAGTTCCGGCAAATATGGGGGTGTCCGCCGCGGCTAGGCTGGATGGATGTGCAATTCGTCGATTCCTGCCGCCTACCGGCTGCCCGCCACGGACGGAACTCCGGCCACGGAAGCTGGGCGCCGCAAGGACTTCCCGCCGGCGCCGGAGCCACTGCCCGTGCCGGTCATGGACAACCACACCCACCTGGACTTTCCGGAAGGAAAGGCGCCTGTGGGGATCAAGGCTGCGCTCGATGCGGCAGCGGCTGTGGGGGTCCAGGGTGCCGTGCAGGTGGGCTGCGACCTGGAGTCCTCGCGGTTCACCGTGGAAGCAGTGGACCAGGACGTCCGGCTCCTGGGGGCTGTAGCCCTGCATCCCAACGACGCTCCGCGTTACGCCGCCGACGTGGGGCTGGAAGACGCCCTCGCCGAAATCGAACGCCTGGCCGCGCATCCGCGGATCCGTGCCATCGGCGAAACGGGACTGGACTTCTACCGCACCGAGGGGGAGGGGCTTCGGCACCAGGAATACTCGTTCCGGCGCCACATAGACATCGCCAAACGTCTCGACCTCACCCTGCAGATCCATGACCGTGACGCGCACAGCGACGTGGTGCGGGTGCTGCAGGAAGAGGGAGCCCCGGAACGGGTAGTGTTCCACTGCTTCTCCGGTGACGAGGAACTGGCCAGGACCTGCAACGAGCAGGGGTGGTGGATGTCCTTTGCGGGCACGCTGACATTCAAGAACGCGGCGAATCTCCGTGCCGCGCTTGCCGTGGCAGACCGGCAACTCATCATGGTGGAAACCGACGCCCCGTTCCTGACCCCGCACCCGCACAGGGGGCGCCCTAACGCCAGCTACATGGTCCCGTACACGGTACGCGCCATGGCAGAATTGACAGGCTCCGATCTGGCTGGCCTCTGCACCGCAATCAGCGAAAATACCGTGAGCGCATACGGATCCTGGGCCTGACGGGCGCGCCGGATCCGTCTTCCGGCCGCATACCTGGTATGCACAAATGTTGGCCCCTTTATAACGCTACGGTTACAGTGGGTAACTATTAGCCGGGGTCGGGGAAGGCCAACGGGTAATTTCACTCCTTTCGCAGCCGGACGGGCCTGTCCAAAAACCGGCCACACCGCTGCCTGGAGTGTGGCCGCGCATCGGTGCCCGGACTGTCCTTCGCAGGCTTGTTCCGGGCATTTTTCTGCGCGTTTCCCCGTGCCCGGATGGACCTAGAGTTACGGGCAATCGTGATCAAGTTCTTCACATCGGACGGCAAGTTCAGCTATATCAAGGTTGGCGCCCAGCTGCTGGTGCTTTGCGGCCTGGTCGCAGGCCTCGTAGCCTTCGTGGGCAATAACAAAACAGTTACGCTCAACGTGGACGGCAAAGCGTCGTCCGTGCAGTCCTTTGGCGGAACAGTGGCACAGGTGGTCAAGAGCGCCAACCTGGACCTGAAGCCCGGCGACCGGGTGTCGCCTTCCCTCGACGCGACCGTCCAGAACGGAACCGTCATCAACATCAACCAGGCCAAAGAGGTCAAGGTCAGCCTTGACGGGGCCGAGAAGACCGTGAACACCACGGCCCAGGACGTTGAAGACCTGGTGACTGAGCTCGGCGTGGCCAGTGCCTCGTCCGTCTCGGCGCCCAAGGATGCCACCCTCTCGCTGGCCGGCTCCTACGTCTCCATCTCCACACCCAAGACCGTCAGCATCGTGGCCGACGGCAAGGTGAACACCGCCACCACCACCGCGCCCACCGTCGGCAAGGTCCTGGAGGACTCGGGCGTTAGCCTCGGCGCCAATGACCGGACCTCCCAGCCGGCCAACGCCAACGTGGTGAACAACATGGTCATCAAGGTCTCCCGTGTAGACACCAGCCGGACCGCCGTCACCAGCGAAGACGTGCCCTTCGAAACGGTTACCGCCGAAAGCGCAGACATGCTCAAGGGTGAAAAGGAAGTGACGCAGGCCGGCGCCGCCGGAAAGCTTGAGCGCACCTTCAAGCTGGTGCTCGTGGACGGACGCGAAGCTTCCCGCACGCTGGTATCCGAGAACGTGGCGGTCCAGCCGGTCACCGAGAAGGTCACCGTTGGCACCAAGGCCAAACCCGCACCCCAGGCCGCTCCGGCCCCCGCCGCTGCAGGCGCCAACTCCGGCGCCGCGGCACCGGCGATGATGAACGAGGCCATGTGGGACAAGATCGCCCAGTGCGAGTCCACCGGGAACTGGAGCATCAATAGCGGCAACGGCTACTACGGTGGCCTGCAGTTCGATATCCAGACCTGGATCGGCGCCGGCGGCGGTGCCTACGCTCCCAACGCCAGCCTGGCCACCAAGGCACAGCAGATCGACATCGCCAACCGCGTTTACGCGCAGCGCGGCCTGTCGCCATGGGGCTGTGGCTGGGCGGCCAGCCGCTGATCCACTGATCAACAGGTAAGCAGAAGCAGCGGCCGGGCCCGGGTACTCCGGGGCCGGCCACTGCCGTTAACCGGGCAAAGCCAAGATGCCGCGCGGGATAGGATACCTAGGTGACTGAACCGACTCCCGCCGTGCCCGCACCATTGTTCGGGGCCTCCGACATCCGCCGGCTGGCAGAGGAGATCGGGGTCAGGCCCACCAAGACGCTGGGCCAGAACTTTGTGATCGACGGCAACACCATCCGCCGGATAGTCGCCGCAGCAGGCGTTGGGCCGGATGAAACGGTCCTTGAGGTGGGACCGGGGCTGGGGTCGCTCACGCTTGGACTGCTGGACGCGGCAGCGGCCGTTGTCGCCGTCGAAATAGATCCTGTCCTTGCCGCAAAGCTCCCCGAAACCGTGAAGGAATGGCGGCCCCAAGCCGCCAATGCCTTCCATCTGGTGCAGGCCGACGCCATGAAGGTCACCGAACTGCCGGTGGAACCAACAGCACTCGTGGCCAACCTGCCGTACAACGTTGCCGTTCCCGTGGTGCTGCACCTCCTGCAGCATTTCCCCAGCCTGCGGCACGGCCTGGTGATGGTGCAGGACGAGGTGGCCGACCGGCTGGCAGCCGGCCCCGGCTCCAAGACCTACGGAGTTCCCTCGGTCAAGGCCGCCTGGTACAGCCAGATGCGCAAAGCGGGCGTGATCGGCATGAACGTGTTCTGGCCGGCACCGAAGATCCATTCCGGGCTGGTGGCCTTCACACGCCGCGAGCCGCCGGTCACCACCGCCACGCGCGAACAGGTGTTTGCCGTGGTGGATGCCGCATTCGCGCAGCGCCGCAAGACCCTCCGGGCCGCCCTCGCCGGCTGGGCCGGGGGAGCGCCGGAAGCGGAGCGCTGCCTGCTCGCCGCCGGCGTGGATCCCACGGCACGCGGCGAGGTCATTGACATTGCCGCGTTCGCCAGGATTGCCGAAGCCAGGGAAAACCGGCCGTGAGCGCGGGACTTGAGAGGGCAGGCAGGGGGCGGTTCGCCGCCAGGACCGTGCGGGTCAAGGCGCCCGGCAAGGTCAACGTTTCCCTGGCGGTAGGTCCGCTCCGGGCGGACGGGTACCACTCGGTGGCCAGCGTCTACCTCGCAGTGTCCCTTTATGAGGAAGTGGCGGCCACCAGCACCGCCGCGCCCGGGATCACCATCAGCCTCAGCCCCGAAAGCACCCTGGACCTCGACGCCGTCGACATCCCCCTGGACAGCAACAACCTGGCCTACAAGGCCGCCGCCATCATGGCCGACGTGTCCGAACACGCCACCGGCGTGCACCTGGAGATCACCAAGCGGGTGCCCGTTGCCGGCGGCATGGGGGGCGGATCCGCCGACGCCGCCGCCACGCTCCTGGCCTGCGATGCGCTCTGGAACAGCGGCCTGTCGCGCGAGGAACTGGCACACCTTGCAGCGGAACTGGGCGCCGACGTTCCCTTCTCGCTCCTGGGTGGAACCGCCGTCGGCCTCGGCCTGGGCGACGAACTGTCCCCGGCCCTGGCCAAAGCGCAGACCCACTGGGTGCTGGTGGTGGCCGACTACGGCCTCTCCACCCCCGAGGTGTACCGCACGCTGGACCGGCTGCGCGATGCCGAAGGGATCGACGCCGGCGAACCCACCAGCGTGGACCCGCAGATCCTGGCGGCGCTTCGGGGCGGCGACGCCGAATCCCTGAGCCGCGTGCTGGTCAACGACCTGCAAAGGGCGTCCATTGAACTGGCGCCTGCGCTGCGCGATACGCTGGGGATGGGTGAATCCCATGGCGCCATCGCGGGCATGGTCTCCGGATCCGGCCCCACCGTGGCGCTCCTGGCAGACGACTCCGTTGCCGCCGAGGCACTGGCTGAGGACCTGCGGCGCCGCGGCCTGACTGCAATCCCCGTCCACGGTCCGGTCCCGGGCGCGCGCATCATCTCCGACACCCACCTTTAACACTTCCAGTCCGGCAGCAGAAAGCAGTTCCCCTTGGCACACCTTCTTGGCGGCGAAAACCTCACGGTTTCCTACGCAACCCGTACCGTCCTGGACGGCATCACCCTGGGGCTGGAGGAAGGCGACCGGATCGGCATGGTGGGCCGCAACGGCGACGGCAAGTCCACCCTGATGCGGCTCCTGGCCCTGCGCTCCACCCCTGACTCCGGCCGGGTCACCAAGCGCGGCGACGTCAACGTGGGCTACCTGGACCAAAGCGACGTGCTCGACGGCGACCTGACGGTGGGTGCCGCCATTGTGGGGGACCAAGCGGACTACGAATGGGCACGCAACCCCCGGATCCGGGAGATCATGGGTGGCCTGGTGTCCGACGTCGACTGGCATGCGAACGTCCACGCCCTCTCGGGTGGGCAGAAGCGGCGGGTGGCGCTGGCCAAACTGCTCATCGAGGACCACGACGTCATCATGCTGGACGAGCCCACCAACCACCTCGACGTCGAGGGGGTTGCCTGGCTGGCCCGGCACCTGAAGACACGGTGGAGGGCCAACCAGGGCGCCTTCCTGGTGGTCACGCACGACCGCTGGTTCCTCGACGAAGTCTGCACCAAGACGTGGGAAGTCCATGACGGGATCGTGGACCCGTTCGAGGGCGGCTACGCCGCGTATGTCCTGGCCCGCGCGGAGCGTGACCGGATGGCGTCCGTGGTGGAAGGCAAGCGCCAGCAGCTGGTCAAGAAGGAGCTTGCCTGGCTCCGCCGCGGTGCCCCGGCCCGCACCGCCAAACCCAAGTTCCGGATCGAGGCGGCCAACGCCCTGATCGCCGACGTTCCCGCGCCGCGCGATTCCATGGCGCTGAACAAGATGGCCACTGCGCGCCAGGGCAAGGATGTCCTGGACCTGGAAAATGTCTCGCTGAACTTCCGGGGCGGCGATGCCGGCCGGAAGCTTTTCGACAACATCACCCTCCGCTTGGCCCCGGGGGAGCGGTTGGGCCTGGTGGGCGTCAACGGTGCCGGCAAGACCACCCTCCTGAAGCTGCTCAACGGCGAGATCACGCCTGACGCCGGCAAGGTGAAGAGGGGAAAGACGGTAGTCACCGCGGTCCTCACCCAGGAAGTCAAGGAGCTCGACGACGTCGCGGACCTGCGCGTCATCGAAGTCATCGAGCGGGAAAAGCGTTCTTTCAACGTCGGCGGCAAGGAATTCAGCGCAGGCCAGCTCGTGGAGCAGCTCGGCTTCACCAACGAGAAGCAGTGGACGCCAGTCAGGGACTTGTCCGGCGGTGAGCGGCGCCGCCTGCAGCTGCTCCGGCTGCTGGTGGGCGAACCCAACGTGCTGATGCTCGATGAGCCCACCAACGACCTCGACACCGACACCCTTGCCGCCGTCGAGGATGTGCTGGACGGCTGGCCCGGAACCCTGGTGGTGGTCAGCCATGACCGCTATCTGCTCGAACGCGTCACCGACCACCAGATGGCACTGCTGGGCGACGGCAAGCTCCGCGGCCTGCCCGGCGGCGTGGACCAGTACCTTGAGTTGCGTGAAGCTGCCCTGGCCGGCTCCACCGTGACCGGTGGCGGAAACCCCGTCACCAGCGCCGGCCAGGCCCAGCAGGCTGGCACGGCCTCCGGCCCTTCGGAAGCCGAAAAGCGCGAGGCCCGCAAGGCCCTCAACAGGATCGAGCGCCAGCTCAAAAAGCTCGACCAGCAGGAAAAGAAACTCCACGACGACATGGTCAAGAGCACGGAGAAGTCCGACTTCGACGCCCTCGCCAAACAGAACAGCGACCTGAAAGACCTGGCCGAGGAAAAGGACGCCCTGGAAATGGAGTGGCTGGAGTCCTCAGAACTCCTGGGCGACTGACAAAGGCGACGCCGGCACATGGGAGTGGGGCGGCTGTCCGGCAGCGTGCGTCAAAGCGACGAAGGAGCAGCACGCAGAGGACAGGTGCCCCGCGCCCGAAGGCGACCACGGCTAAGGTTCAGACTGCAGCTCAGGGTCTTTCTTGAGGCCGGTCAGGCCGTTCCAGGCGAGGTTGACCAGATGCGCTGCGACGGTGTTCTTGTCCGGCTGGCGGCTGTCCTGCCACCATTGGCCGGTCATTGCCACCATACCGACGAGCATTTGCGCGTACATGGCGCCGTCCTCGCCGCTAAGCCCGCGGCGCGAGAATTCGTCGGAGAGGATGTGTTCCACGCGGGCGGTGACGTGGGAGAGCAGGGTGGAGAAGGCACCTTCGGGCTGGGACGGGGGAGCGTCGCGCATGAGGATCCGGAAGCCTTCGGTGCGTTCCTCGATGTAGGTGAGCAGCGCGAGCGCGGCGCGTTCGACGAGAACGCGGGGCTTGGCTTCCTCGGTGAGGGCCGCGTTGATCGCGTCCAGGAGGATATGGAACTCGCGGTCCACCACCTCGGTGTACAGCCCTTCCTTGGAACCGAAGTGCTCGTAGATGACTGGTTTGGACACGCCTGCGCAGGCGGCGATTTCCTCGATGGTGGTGCCGTCCAGCCCGCGGACGGCGAAAAGGCCGCGGCCGACGTCGATCAGCTGGGTCCGGCGCTGCAGGCCAGTCATCCGCGTCCGCGGAAGGTTGTTGCTCACCGTCCCATCATGCCCCACCGCCGCCGGGCGAATTTGGCCGGACCGGCAGGGTGGAAGGCGCCGTGTCGCGCGGCGCCCTGAACCCATGGCAAAATAGGGACTTGTGCCCGGGCCTTGAGTCTTTTGGCACGGTCCGCTCTGGTGTAACGGCAGCACCCCGGCCTTTGGAGCCGTGGAGTATAGGTTCGAATCCTATGGGCGGAACTGCTGCGCAAGGAGCGATCATGAGGATGGCACCCGGTGTCCGGCGGCCAGGGCCGCTGGAGCACGCAAAGCGCCAGCACAACCAAGCAAGGAGAGCCCGAACGTGATCCCCGAGAATGCCGGTCCGGCCGCTGTAATCGTTCTGGCAGCAGGTGCCGGCACCCGGATGAAATCGCGTACTCCGAAGATCCTGCACGAGATCGGCGGCCTCTCCATGGTGGGCCACGCCCTCCGTGCTGCCCGCAGCATCAATCCACAGCGGCTTGCCATCGTGGTGCGCCACGAACGCGACCTGGTGGAGGGCCACGTGGCCGCGCTCGACCCGCAGGCCCTCATCGTGGACCAGGACGACGTCCCGGGCACCGGCCGTGCCGTTGAAGCCGCACTCGAGGCGCTGGACGCCGGGCAGGCCCTGGCGGGAACCGTCGTGGTCACGTATGGCGACGTGCCCCTGCTTTCTGGGGAACTGCTGACCGAGCTCGTCGCCACCCACGAGTTCGAGGGCAATGCCGTCACGGTTCTCACGGCAGTCCTCGACGACGCCACCGGCTACGGCCGCATCCTCCGCGGCGAGGATGGTTCCGTCACCGGCATCCGCGAACACAAGGATTCCTCCGAGGCCGAAAAACTGATCCGCGAAGTCAACTCCGGCATCTACGCCTTCGATGCCGCTGTGCTCCGCGACGCGCTGGGCAAGGTCACCACCGACAACGCACAGGGCGAGAAATACCTCACCGACGTGCTGGGACTGGCCCGGGAGGCAGGCGGCCGCGTCGCCGCCGTCGTCACGGCCGACCGCTGGCAGGTGGAGGGCGCGAATGACCGCGTCCAGCTCGCCGCCCTCGGTGCCGAACTGAACCGCCGCACCGTGGAAGCCTGGATGCGGGCCGGCGTCACCGTGGTCGACCCGGCCACCACCTGGATCGACTCCTCCGTCACCCTCGACGAGGACGTCCGCCTCCTGCCCAACACCCAGCTGCACGGCGCCACTACCGTGGCGAGGGACGCCGTCGTGGGCCCCGATACCACCCTGACCGACGTCACCGTAGGCGAGGGCGCCACCGTAGCCCGCACCCACGGTTCCGGCTCTGTGATCGGCCCGCGCGCCGCCGTCGGCCCCTTCACCTACCTCCGCCCCGGCACGGTGCTGGGCGAGAAGGGCAAGATCGGCGCGTTCTACGAAACCAAGAACGTCACCATCGGGCGCGGCTCCAAGCTGTCCCACCTGGGCTACGCGGGCGACGCCGAAATCGGCGAGGACACCAACATTGGCTGCGGCAACATCACAGCCAATTACGACGGCGAGAAGAAGCACCGCACGGTGATCGGCTCCGGCGTCCGTACAGGCTCCAACACCGTCTTTGTTGCCCCGGTCACCGTGGGGGACGGCGCCTACAGCGGCGCCGGCGCGGTGATCCGCAAAGACGTTCCGGCCGGAGCGCTTGCGCTGAGCGTCGCTGCCCAGCGCAACGCCGAAGGCTGGGTTCCCGCGCACCGTCCGGGAACCCGCTCCGCCGAACTGGCCCAAGCGGCCACCAATGATTCCTCAAGTACCCCGGCATCTACAGAAGAGGGCAAGTAACAATGAGCGAAATTACGGCGCACGGCGAAAAGAAGCTGGTGCTCGCAACAGGGCGGGCCCATCCGGAGCTGGCCCGGGAAATCGCAAAGGAACTGGGCACTGAGCTCCTTCCCGTTGACGCCTACGACTTCGCCAACGGCGAGATCTACGTCCGTGCGGGGGAGAGCGTGCGCGGCACCGACGCCTTCGTGATCCAGGCGCACCCCGCGCCGCTGAACAACCACCTCATGGAACAGCTGATCATGATCGATTCGCTGAAGCGGGCCTCCGCCAAGCGCATCACCGTGGTGTCGCCGTTCTACCCCTACGCCCGCCAGGACAAGAAGGGCCGGGGCCGCGAGCCCATCTCCGCCCGCCTGGTGGCAGACCTCTACAAGACCGCAGGCGCGGACCGCATCATGAGTGTGGACCTGCACACCTCGCAGATCCAGGGTTTCTTCGACGGCCCCGTCGACCACCTGATGGCCATCCCGCTGCTGGCCGACTACATCCGCACCCGCGTTGAGGCGGACAACATCACCGTTGTCTCCCCGGACACCGGACGCGTGCGCGTGGCCGAACAGTGGGCAGAACGCCTGGGCGGGGCGCCGCTGGCCTTCGTGCACAAGAGCCGCGACCTTACCGTCCCCAACCAGGCCGTCTCCAAGACCGTGGTGGGCCAGATCGAGGGGCGCACCTGCGTCCTGATCGATGACATGATCGACACCGGCGGAACCATCTCCGGCGCTGTCAATGTATTGAAGAACGCGGGCGCCAAGGACGTCATCATCGCGGCCACCCACGCCGTGTTCTCGGATCCGGCCGCACGCCGGCTTTCGGAGTCCGGCGCACGGGAAGTGGTGGTCACCAACACCCTCCCGCTTAACTCGTCCCAGCAGTTCCCGCAGCTGACGGTGCTCTCCATCGCACCGCTGATCGCCCGGGCCATCCGCGAAGTGTTCGACGACGGCTCGGTCACCAGCCTCTTCGACGGCAAGGCCTAAGAGATTCCATAGCAGTGCCGGGCCTGTTGGATTTAAGTTAACGCGCCCGGCACTGGTAGGCTCTTTCCGATACCTTGGCGAGGGAGGGCATAGCCTCCGTTATCGACTGGGTCTGCTGGTCCCTTCATGGGGACTGCCTTCTTGAAGGGCCGCCTTCCGGCCGCCCGGCGTTGAAGGTCACACCAGACCTCCGCCCTTGCTGAACACCGTTTAGTCTTCAAGGAGATTCCATGTCTGAGCAGAAGCTTGCAGCAGAACTGCGCACCGAATTCGGCAAGGGCTACGCCCGCCGCGCCCGCATGAACCACCAGATCCCGGCCGTCATCTACGGCCACGGCGCAGAGCCCATCCACGTCACCCTGCCGGCAAAGGCCACCACCCTGGCCGTACGCACCCCTAACGCCCTGCTGTCCCTGGACATCAACGGCGAGGGCCACCTGGCCCTGGTCAAGGACGTCCAGCGCGATCCGGTAAAGCAGATCATCGAGCACATCGACCTCCTGACCGTCCGCCAGGGCGAGAAGGTTACCGTTGACGTCCCGGTGCACGTTGAGGGCGAGACCGCTCCCGGCACCGTTCACAACCTGGAACTGACGGTTGTGTCCCTCGAGGCCGAGGCAACCCACCTGCCCACCGCCATCGAGGTCAGCGTCGAAGGCCGCGCCGCCGGCGAGCACATCCACGCCTCCGACCTGGTCCTCCCGAAGGGCACCACCCTCCTGACCGACGCCGAAGCGCTCGTGGTGAACATCTCCGAGGCAGTCGTCATCGCCGAGGAAGAAGAAACCGAAGCTGCCCCCGAGGGCGAAGCAGGGGAAGCTCCTGCAGCCGAAGAAGCCGCAGCCGAGTAACCACTCCGCAGTTTCCAGCAGTGGCCGGACCCCCAGGGGCCCGGCCACTGCCATGTCAGGCCACCGCCGTATCAGCATGCCCTGTCCGCACGCTTTCCTTCCCGCCCAAGCCGCCCCCATAGGATTGACCCCATGACAGATACCTGGCTGATCGTTGGCCTCGGCAACCCCGGCGCGCAATACCAAGGCAACCGGCACAATGTGGGCCAGATGGTGCTCGACGAACTTGCCGGCCGCATTGGTGCCGGCTTCAAGACGCACAAGGCCCGCGCCCAGGTTCTGGAAGGCCGGCTGGGCATCGGCGGTCCCCGCGTGGTCCTGGCGAAGCCGATGAGCTACATGAATGTCTCCGGCGGCCCTGTCTCCGCCCTGGCCAACTTCTACGGCATTCCAGCCGACCACGTTGTGGCCGTCCATGACGAGATCGACATCCCCTTTAACACCGTCAAACTCAAGCTCGGCGGCGGGGAAGGGGGCCATAACGGCCTCCGGGACATCTCCAAGGCGCTGAGCACCAAGGACTACCTGCGGGTCCGCGTGGGAGTGGGAAGGCCGCCCGGCAGGATGGACACAGCCGACTACGTTTTGCGGGATTTCGGCACCACGGAACAGAAGGAACTGCCGTTCCTGCTGGATGACGCCGCCGACGCCGTGGAGTCCCTGCTCCGTGACGGGCTCACCGCCGCACAGCAAAAGTTCCACCCCGCAAAGTCCGGGTCACGCCAGCCGGAATCGTAAAAGTTCCCTTCGACCCTATTTCCTTGTCTGTGGCAGAGGGTACTCTTCTTCCTATGCGGGGGAGCAAAGGGGCTACATCCCGCTATTGCAGGATGTAGGGGATAAGTTCATGTCAATCGAGCCACTCAGCTGGGGACGTGGGTCAACACCTCAAGGTGACAGGCTGCCCACGCCACCCTCCGCGCCGCCGGAGAGCCAGCAATGGTCGGTGCCTGCACGCAGCGCCAACCTCGACGCCGTCCGCACGGCCCTCACCAGCGAGAATTCCCTCGGCGTTGTCATCACCGGTGCCAGGGGTGTGGGGAAGTCCTCCTTGGCCCGCGCGGCAGTGGCAGACCTCGGGCCGGATATCTGGTCGCTGCAACTGCGGAACGGTCCGTCGGGCTCCACCACCCCGTACGGCTGCCTCTCCTTCCTGCTGGCCCGGCTGCCGCAGGCCTACATGGGCTCGCCCACCGCCATCCTGCGCGGCATCACATCCCTGATCCGCAGCGATGCCGCCGGCAGGCCGTGCATCATTACCCTGGACACCTCCGCCAGCATTGACGACATGAGTGCCGGGGTACTGCTGAACGTCCTGCTTACCGGTACCGCCAAGATCATTGCGGTGGCCGCCAACTCCAGCGACCTGCCCGCAGACTTCCACTGGCTGCTGACGGACCGGAAGCTGACCGAGGTGAGGCTCAGCAACCTCAACGAACTGCAGACCCGGCAAGTCCTGCTGTCACTGCTGGGACACCGCGTCGCTTCCTCCCTGGTCAGCACCTACCACCAAATGGTGGGCGGCAACCCCCTGCTGCTGAAGGCGCTGGTCACCGAGCAGCAGCTCTCCGGAAACCTGGTCCTGTCGGACTCAGTTTGGACCCTCCGGGACAAAGTGGTGCTCGACGGCGCTGCCAGCCTGGACGACATCGTCCGGTCCCGCTGGTCACGGGAAACCCCCCGAACCCGCGAAGTCATCGAGATGCTCTCCTGTGCCCGCAGGGTGGAGCTGTCCCGCCTCACCGCGATTTACGGTGCGGATGTCATTGCGGACATGGAGGACGGCGGGCTGCTGGAGATCGACGAGTCCGAACACCGCTGGGTATCCCTGCGGGAGAAATACATCGGGGACGTGGTCAGGACCTGGCTCAGCATTTCCCGGCGCCGGGAGCTTCGAAGCGTGATGCTGGGCGGCGCGGAGCCGGATCCGGCATCCATGACGGTCGAAGAACTGATGTCCTTTGCCGCCTGGACCCATGAATGCGAGGCCGAGCTTAGCCCGGCGCTGGCGCTTGCGGCCGCCCAGGCCGCAGTCCAGCTGTTCGATCCCCGTTTTGCCTTGACCTATGCGGACATGCTGAGGAGGACCGACACGGGGTGGGCATCGGCGCAGCGCCAAAAGGCATCGGCGTACCTCCAGTTGGACATGCCCGTCCAGGCCCTTGCAGCCCTGGACGACATCTCGCAGCCTGAACTCGACGCCCTGGACCCCGAGGAGTACGCCCAGGTAGTAGCCGCCAAAGCGCGCGTCATGCTTTCGATCCCGGAACAGGCGGGCAAAGTGCCGGAACTCCTCGCCGCCGCCCGCCAACGCCTGCAACAGGCAGCCAAGGATTCTTCCTGGCCTGCGCCCGCCGTGATCGCAGCCAACCGGATCTCGCTGAGCGAATTCGAGTACCAGGCCCATGCCGGTGATTTTGCCGCCATGATTCCGGCACTCGAGCGGGCAGCCGACCCCGCTGCCAACCCCGACACGGGATTCCGGCTCCAGTCGGCCATCATCCTGATGACCGCCCTTGCTTTCACGGGCCGCGAGATGGACGCCTTGAGCCTCATGCGCCAACTCGGCGGCCAGCTCACCGATGCCTCGCACATTGTTGGTCTTCGTGAGCGCTACAGCAAGGAGGCATACTTCGTCCTGCTCCTGGCAGGCCAATGGCGGCGCTGCATCGACCTCCTCACTCCCTTCAGCGCGGGACAGCTCCACCGGCTTCCCTTCCGAAGCGCCGCAACTGAGCTGGCGGCCGGCGTGGCCTTTGCCTTCTCCGGCCGCGGCGAGGCTGCCCTGGAGCCGTTGATTTCCGCCACAGCCCAGCTGGAGTTGCAGCCGGTGCAGGCCGCGCTGCGCACCGGCTACGCGGCCACAGCCCTGGCTTATGCCCAGACCGGCAATGCGGGGTTTGCCCGTAAGTACGTCACCAAACTCCAGAAGACCTCCGGCAGGGCCGGCTTCGCCACGGAATGCATCATCGATTTCTGCGCGCTGGTGGCGGGGCGGTGGCTGGGAGACCCGGAGGCGGTGGCAGGCCTGAAGCAAGGAGCCCGGCGGAACCTGGAGGCGGGCCGGCCTACGGTTGCCGGCATCTACCTGCTGGCCGCAACCGTCAATGGCAGCGACGCGGACTTCCGGCTGCTGGAGGAGATTGCCGGCCAACGGCAGGGCCCGCTTGCCGACGTCTCACGGTTGATTGCCGTCGGAAGCAGGACGAAGGACGCCAAGGCACTCCTCTCCGGCGGCGAACTCGCTGCCACGCTCGAACTGGACGCCGTTGAGGCCCGGTGCATGGCACTGGCGGTGGATTTCGCGCGCCAGGACGGGGACGCGCTTTCGGCCAGGACAGCGCAGGCCCGGCTGGACATCCTGGCCGCCACTGTCGCCAATCTGCCCATCGTGCCCAGCAGCGGCAGCCCGCTGCTGACAAGCCGCGAACGGCAAATCGCCAGGATGGCCGGCCGGGGCGCTTCAAACCGTGACATCGCCATGGAAATGGGCGTGTCAGTGCGCACCGTGGAAGGCCACCTGTACCAGGTCTTCACCAAGCTTGGCGTGACTTCAAGGGGTGATCTGACTGGACTCGTCTAATGGCCACAAGCAGGCGGCCGCGCACCGGCTCCTGACCGGCCGGCGGGAGCCGGTGGAGCGCATCTGCGCTATCCTCCGGAACGGCACACATCAGGCCGTCTTCATCATGGCAGGCCCCGGCATAGGCAAGTCGGCCGTGACTGACGCCGTCACGGAACGCCTCGCCGGGACCACGAACATTGTGCGGATCCACGCCAGTTCGGCCCTGGCCGCCGTGCCGTTCGGGGTCCTCACCCCTTACACGGGCGAGCTGACGGCTGAAGAGTCCGTCTCGCCGGTCGCAGTACTCCGTTCGATGTGGTCCTACTTCGAGAAACTGAAGGCCGGCAGCACGGGATCCGTCCTGATCGCGGTGGACGATGCGCACCACCTCGATGACGCATCTGCCGGCATCCTGGCCGAGGTGATTTCGGCAGGATGGGCCACCGTGGTGGCGGCGGCCAGGCCCCGGCCGGGACTGCCGCAGCCGCTCGACCAGCTCTGGTATGACGGCCTTGCCGAACGTGTCGACCTCCGCCCCCTCAACCGTGAACAAATCGAGGAGGTCCTGGCCCATTCCCTGGACGGGACCGTCCCTGGTGCCACGGTGGACGCCATGTGGAACGCGACCGGCGGCAATCCCCGGATCCTCGATGCCCTGCTCCATGACTCCGCCGAAGCGGGGGTCCTGGTTAAACGCAACGGAATCTGGATGCTCCTGGGCTCCCTCCCCTGCGACGGGGCACGGCTGGCAGCGGTGGTCGCCAAAGACCACCTTCGGCGGCGGCCGGAGGAACAGGAAGCACTAAAGCTCATTGCCCTTGCCGGGCCCGTGGGCAGGAAAGTCATCGAGGACATCAGCGGGGCAGCAGTAGTCCGCTCCCTGCTGGACCAGCAGATGATCATTGAAGCACCCGGTATTCCGGCTGAGCTTTCCATTTGGAACGGGCTCTTCGCCGGCGCCATCAGGCATACCGTTTCGGTCTCCCGCAGCCTGCAGCTGCTGGAGAAGGTCAAGGCGCGCCAGGACCCCACCCTGCTGCAGGGGGAAGGCCGGTTGCGGTCCGTGGAGTGGGCCCTTGAGTGTGGGGTCCGGGTCAGCGACGACGAGATGCTGGCGGCGGCCAGGGACGCCCTGCTTCGGTCCCACAACCACAGCGCACGGACCATTGCGGCCCGGGTCCACAGGCCCCCGCTGGTTCCCCTGGCCCAGGCGGTCCAGGCACGTGCGCTGTACAACGAAGGGGCCTACGCGGAAGCCGCGGCACTCCTTGACGAATGCTGGCTTCCGCTGGCCGAAGACCCGCAGGGCCCGGCCGTTCTGTTGCTCCGGGTTTCGGCGCACCAGGCCATCGGCCACCCTCTGGCAGTGGTGGCGGAAGACGTCGAAAAGCGCGTCGCGGCTGCCGGCAGCAGCGTGAAGGACTGGCAGGAGGAACTCCTGCACCTGCTCCAGCTTGGAGCGGAAGTGGATTTCCAGGCGCTCAATGACCAGGTGGACAGGATCAGGAAGGGCCCCCCGGCAGCCACCGGCGGAGAACCGCTCCGTGTGCTGGCTGAAGGTCTCCTGGCCCATGCCCTCGCCTCGGCCGGACGGCCCGTCCAAGGGCTGGAGGCCGCCCTGCTGGCAGCCTCGGAACTTCCGCCCCTTGAAGGCAGCCTGTTCTTCTTTCCCGAGTTCGTGCTGGGACGGCTCGTTTCCGACTACCTGGCCATGGGTGAATGGGAGTCCGCAGAGCGGGAGATTAACCACTACGCCGCCGGGCATGCCCCGGCCGCGGCCACCTTCAACGGGAGCCTGCAGGTGCTTCAGGGCTACTCGCTGCTGCGGCAGGGGAGGATGGAGCGCGCCTACCAGGTCCTGCTGCCCGCAGTGGAAGCGCTGAGGCTGAACGACCCGCTGCAGCTGTACCGCTTTGGCACAGCCCTGGGGTTTTATGCTGCGGCCCGGCTCGGCGATGCTGAACAGGCCAAACGCCTGGAACAGGACCACAAGGACGCTGCTGCCGGCTGGCCCGCCCATGACCTTTTGGCGGCAGCCTATATGGCGGCGGCGGGTGAATACCTTGCCCGTGACGGAAAAGGCCTGGCCGCCCTGCAGACGTTGATGACCACCACGGAAGCCTCCGCGCGCACTGGAAACCTCCTTGAGATCCTGGCCATGTGTTGGGACCTCGGGGATCCCTCAGTGGTCCCCATGGTGCAGGCAGCGGCGCGCGGCGTGGAGGGCCGGTGGGCGGAAGCACTGCTGACGCTGGCCACCGCGTGGGAAAACGCCGACGGTGACACCCTCATGGCAACGGCTGCTTCGCTGGAGGAGGCAGGCTTTGTCAACCTGGCCCGCGAAGCCTACGCCCGTGCCAGCACCGTGCTGGAGCAGGCCGGGGAACGCCGCCGGTCCCGGCAGGCCGTTGCCCAGCGCGAGAAGTGCGACCACGAACTGGGCGAGCGGTTCCGGGAAGGACGGTTCATCGCCGCGGCCCCGACAGTCCGCCTTACCCGGAGGGAACAGGACATCGTCGAGCTGGCCGTGCAGGGCCTTACCGACCGGGAGATCGCGCAGCGGCTGATGGTTTCGGTCAGGACGGTGGAAGGCCACCTGTACCGCACCTATGTTAAGCTCGGGGTCCGCAGCCGCGATGAGCTGGAGTCGGCGCTGCCCAAGTAGGTCCCGGCGCCGGGCAGCTGCCGCTCGCGTCCTTGCCCACTGCCCTCCGGCACCCTGCTGCCAGCCCGGCGTCGGACTCCTGCCCCCCGGCCTGCCCTGCGTCCTGCCCGTCCCGCTGCAGTACCTGGGACCCTGCGGGCATCATCCGCTGCACGCAGGTGGCCTCGCGTCGCCCCGGTAGTGCAGCCGCCCGGATTCGAGTACACCCTACTCGTGTACAGGGTGGCACTGCGGGATTTACTTAAGGAGGCAAAGCAAAGCGGCAGGCTCGAGGCCGCGGAGCAGCCAACAGGACATTGAGCCCTTTCAATTTCCGGTCCGCGATGGACCGGGCACAGACGGGGCCGGCGACGTCAGAGTCTTCTGAGACCGAGACTCTCCCCCCAGCCGTCGCCGGCCCTCTGTTCCCTCGGCTGAAGCCCGGGGCAGCGGTGGCGGCGGCCCCTCCCGGGCGGCCGCCACAGCCGTGTGTGGGACAATTGGGTGTCAGACATTGACAGCCCAAGGAGTTCGTTTTGGCCTTAGTATCAACGCCAGCCACGCTGGAACGTGCCGTACCTGTCATGGACAACGCCGAGGTGCTGCGAATCCGCAACGACTTCCCGGTCCTCAACCAACTGGTCAACGGACAGCCCCTGGTCTATCTCGACTCGGGCGCCACATCGCAAAACCCCGTGAGCGTGATCGAGGCCGAACAGGAATTCTACGAGCAGCGCAATGCCGCTGTTCACCGTGGCGCCCACCATCTTGCCGTGGAGGCCACCGAAGTATTCGAGGACGCCCGGCAAACCATTGCCGACTTCATCGGCGCGGACTATGCGGAGACGGTTTGGACGTCCAACGCCACAGAAGGACTGAACCTTCTTTCCTATTCACTTTCCACTGCCGGGCTGTGGGCCGCCCAGGGGCGCGGTGACCAGGGGCTCAAAGACCTGGCCCTGAACCCGGGCGACGAGATTGTGGTCACCGAAATGGAGCACCACGCCAACCTCATCCCCTGGCAGGAACTGGCGTTCCGGACCGGGGCCACGCTGCGCTACATCCCCATTGACGATCAGGGCAGCCTCCGCATGGACCAGGCTGCGGCAATCATCGGCCCGCGCACCAAGGTCCTGGCCTTCACGCACGCTTCCAATGTCCTGGGGATCATCAACCCGGTTAGGGAACTGACGGCCCTCGGCCACACCGCAGGCGCCCTGGTGGTCCTGGACGCCTGCCAGTCCGCCCCGCACCTGCCCCTGGACGTCAAGGAACTCGGGGTGGACTTTGCGGTGTTCTCCGGCCACAAGATGCTGGCTCCCACGGGAATTGGCGTGCTCTATGGACGGCAGGAACTCCTGGATATCCTGCCGCCGTTCCTGACGGGCGGATCGATGATTACCACCGTCACCATGGAACGGGCCGAGTACCTTCCGGCGCCCCAGCGCTTCGAGGCAGGTACGCAGCGCATTTCCCAGGCAGTGGCCTTGGCCGCCGCTGCCAACTACCTCACTGAAACCGGACTTGACCGGATCCACCGGTGGGAGGCCGAACTGGGCCAGCGCATGGTGGCCGGGCTCGAAGGCATCCCCGGCATCCGGGTCCTGGGCCCCGCCGCCGGGAAGGCACGGATCGGCCTCGCCGCGTTCGACGTCGAGGGTGTCCACGCCCACGACGTGGGGCAGTTCCTGGACTCCCAGGGAATCGCCGTCCGTGTAGGACACCACTGCGCCCAGCCGCTGCACCGCCGGCTCGGACTGACCGCCACCACCCGGGCCAGCGCGTACCTGTACAACACCACTGACGACGTGGACCGCTTCCTTGAAGCCGTTGCCGGCGTCCGGGCCTACTTCCACGCCTAGCGCAGACCATGAAAGTTGACATATGAGCCTTGACCAGCTGTACCAGCAGATCATCCTGGACCATTCCAAGGCCCGCCACGGCAGCGGGCTCGCCGCCACCGACGCACCCCAGGGCAGCTCCACCGGCCAGTCACACCAGCTCAACCCGGTGTGCGGGGACGAAGTGACCCTCCGGCTTGCCGTCCAGGACGGCAAGGTGGCCCAGATTGCCTGGGACGGGGCCGGCTGCTCCATCTCCATGGCCTCCGCCTCGGTCCTCACCGACCTCGCCGAGGGCATGTCAGTGGCGGAGTTGCATGAGGTTATCGACAGTTTCCGGGAAGTGCTGCGCTCGCGGGGCAAGGTCCATGCCGACCCTGAACTGCTGGGTGATGCGGCAGCGTTCGAAGGAGTGGCCCGCTATGCCGCCCGGGTCAAGTGCGCCATGATTTCCTGGGTCGCCGCCGAGGACGCCCTCAACCAGGCAGCCTGAGCAGCAAAGCTAACAGCCCGGGTCCTCCCTCAGCAGAAGGAAGGCCCGGGCTGTTTCGTGTGCGTGGTCAGCCCAGCAGGCCGAGGACGCCGATCACGGCAGTGGCAAGTCCCAGCACCATCGAGATGCTCACCAGCACCACATGGACGGTCAGGAACTTCGTTGCCTTGCCGGCGGCGTCGCGGGCACGCGGATCCTTCATGACGCGGCGCAGGAACTGCGGCCAGACCACCAGGGACCAGACGCCGGCGACGATGAGGACCAGCGCAGCGAAGACCGGAAGTTGCATGGGCTAGTGGCTTTCCAGCCAGGCCTGGGCCTGTGCGGCCTGCAGGTTCAGTGCCTTGGCCACCATCGGCTCGGCCGCATCGGCGATCTTGCCGCCCAGGAACGGGACGGAGGACTTCACGGCGCCCTCCAGCTCCACTCGGGTTCCGCCGGCGTCGGCCACGAGCCGCTGGACGGCGGTGACGTCCACGGGGGCGCCGGCGATCTTCAGCGAGATGTTGCTCTGGCGTGAGCCGTCCGCGGCGGGGGCTTCCCAGTTTTCCACCTGGGTCACCTTGAGGTGCTCACCAACAAACTTGCGGGCGATCTCAGGGAGCCGATTGGTGGGAAGGGTGCGCACGGACGTGGTGTTGAAGGCTCCTGCAATGTCCCCGTCAAGGGTGAAGGACTCCAGGCTGCCGCCCACCAGCTGGCTGACGTGGCGCTGGAAATCCTCGTTCACCAGCACAGCGGCAACGCTGTCAACGGAGTGCGGAAGGGTGGTGGTTGCGCTCAGCGCCATGGGTCCTCCTGGGACGTGGGGAAAGGATTTACGCCTCCAACATCCTACGGGGTTACCCCGGCCCGGTCCGCATCGGCCAATTTCTGCGCCGCCGCTGTGATGTTCCGTGCCATGGCCGGGAAGATCAGGCTGTGGAAGGGAAGCACGGCCAGCCAGTAGAGCCGTCCGCTCAGGCCTTTGGGGAAGAAGATGGCGCGCTGCCGGTACCGGCTGCCGCCGCCGTCGGGCTCCACGGACAGCTCCAGCCATGCCCGTCCCGGTGCCCGCATCTCAGCCCGCAGCCGCAGCAGCTTTCCGCGCTCGATCCGCTCCACCCGCCACCAGTCCACCACTTCTCCGGCTGCCAGCGTGTGGGGGTGCCGGCGGCCCCGCAGCAGCCCGGCGCCGCCCGTGAGCTTGTCCAGCCACCCCCGGACCTGCCAGGCCAGGGGCAGCGAATACCAGCCGTTGCGCCCGCCGATGCCCTCGATAATGGTCCAGACATGTGCCGGGTCCACGTCCCCGTGGAAGGTCCGCTCGTCGATGTACACCTTGTGCCCTGCCCACTCGGGGTCGCTGGGAAGGGGATCGGAGTCGGCGCCGGCGCTGGCCCAGGTGGTTTCCACCTGGCCGTCCCGCTCCTTGCCCAGCGCCAGGGCCACCGCCGTCCGGTAGGGGGTCAGGCCACCGTCGGGCTGTGGAATGTACTGGTCGATGTCATGCTCGTTGGACACCGCGTCATGCTGCAGCGACTGCACCAGGGGCACGGCCATGGAGAGGGGAATGGGGGTGGTCAGCGCCACCCACATGCCTGCCAGCTTGGGAGCCGGGACCGGCAGCGCCAGCACCACCCGGTACGGCAGGCCCGCTTCCGCGGCATACTCCTTCATCATCCCCGCGTAAGTGAGCACCTGCCGGCAGCCGATGTCGAAGGTCCGGTTGATCGGGCCTTCGAGGGAGGCGGCGGACACCAGGTAATACAGCACGTCCCGTACGGCAATGGCCTCGATCCTGTTGCGCACCCAGCTGGGAGCCGGCATCAGCGGCAGTGTTTCGGAGAGGTGGCGGATCATCTCGAAGGAGGCGGAGCCGGACCCGATCACCACCCCGGCCTGGAACACGATGGCGTCCACCGGGCTGTCCAGGAAAACCTTGCCCACTGCCTCCCGCGACCGCATGTGGGTGGAGAGCTTTACGTCCTGCGGGTGCAGCCCGCCCAAGTACACGATCCGGCCCACCCCGGCGGCGGCCGCGGCCTCCGCCGCGGTGGCAGCCATTGCCTTTTCCTTCGCTTCGAATCCCGCGCCCGCGGCCATGGAGTGCACCAGGTAATAGAAGACGTCGACGCCGGAAAGGGCTTCGCGGAGGGCGTCGCCGTCGTCAAGGCTGCTTTCCACCACCTCCACTTTGTCGCGCCACGGGACCCCGGCGATCTTGTCAGGGGAGCGGACCAGCACCTTCACCTGGTGGCCTGCCTCCAGCAGCCGGGGTACAAGCCGTCCGCCGATGTAGCCGGTGGCACCGGTGACAAGGACGCTCTTTGGTGTTGCGTGCTTGGGTGTTGCCTGGGCATTCATATCGGTCATGCTGGCTCCTGTTCGTCCTGGCACCTGGCGGTCGTGGCCCGATTTCGTCCCTGGTGGTTCGGAGCGGCGGCCCCCTCCGGACTGCTGCACCGGCCAAAATACTCTGACCAAAATACCCAGGCCCAAAGCGCCCACGCTACAGCGCCCGTGCCCTGCCACCCTGCATGTATTCCCACCGGGGTTGGTGCCGCGCTGCCATGTCGTTCCTGCGCGGTAGGCTGGGAGTACCCGGGATTCGCAGCGAATTTCGGGCTTTCGTGTTGCCTGCTTGTCCTTGATGAACACCACAGGAGCTTTCACCATGAGTCTTCCCGGCCAGTCCGCAGCCGGCACATCCAGCACGGGCACCTCCAGCACTCCTTCGCTGGACGGCCTGCGCCGCGCACTTGAGCCGGATACGACCTTCGCGCGCGTCCGCGCCGAGGCCGCCCGGGGCTTTGCCGTCCGCGGCCAGGATTACCAGATCAGTGCTCCGGCCGGCCTGCGCCCGGTGCTGTTGGCCGAGATGGCGGACGGGCTTGCGGCTGCCGCCCAGGCAGAGAACCCGGACGGCGCGGGCCCGGGCGTAGTGCTGGCGGTGACGGCGACAGGCCGCGAGGCAGAAGACCTGTCCGCCGCCCTGCGCGCCTACCTTCCGGCGGATTCCGTGGCTGAGTTCCCCAGCTGGGAGACCCTCCCGCATGAGCGGCTTTCGCCCCGTTCCGACACCGTTGGCCGCCGGCTCTCCGTTCTGCGCCGGCTGGCACATCCGGAAAGCTCGACGGCGGGCCGGCTGCGCGTCGTCGTCGCGCCCGTCCGCGCCGTGGTCCAGCCGGTGGTGGCCGGCCTGGGCGACCTGGTTCCGGTCACGCTGAAGGTGGGCCAGGACGTTCCGTTCACCGACGTGGTGAGGAGCCTGGCCGACGCCGCATACGCCCGGGTGGACATGGTGACCCACCGCGGCGAGTTCGCTGTCCGCGGCGGCATCATCGACGTCTTCCCGCCCACCGAAGACCACCCCATCCGCGTGGAGTTTTTCGGCGACGAGGTGGACCAGATGCGATGGTTTGCCGTCGCCGACCAGCGCTCGCTGTCCGCACCCGGCATCCACCACCCCACGGAACTGCACGCCCCTCCTTGCCGTGAAATCCTCATCACCCCTGCCGTGATGTCCCGCGCCGCCACCCTGAAGTCCCAGCTTCCTGCCGCGGCGGACATGCTGGAGAAGATCGCCGGCGGCATCGCCGTGGAAGGCATGGAATCCCTGGCCCCGGTGCTGGTGGATGCCATGGTGCCGTTCGTGGACCAGCTGCCGGCCGATTCCATCGCCGTGGTGATTGAACCGGAGAAGGTGCGCACCCGCGCCCACGACCTCGCTGCCACCAACGAGGAATTCCTTGAGGCGGCGTGGTCCACGGCGTCCGACGGCGGGGCGGCACCTTTGGACCTCAGCTCCCAGGCCAGCGCGGCGCTTCATTCGGCCAGCTTCCGCTCGCTGGCCGAAACCCGTTCGTCGTCCCTGGCGCACGGGGTGTCCTGGTGGTCCATCACGTCCCTGGCGCAGGACGCGGAGTTGCTGCCCGAGATCGACGTGCTGAATCTGCACGCCCGGGAGCCCCGCGGCTACCAGGGCGATGTGGCGGAAATGATGGATTTCATTGGTTCGCACGTCCGCGACCAGTGGCGGATCGTGGTGGCCACCGAAGGCCCCGGTCCGGCCCAGCGCCTGGCCGAGCTGTTCCACGAAAACGATATCCCCTGTGCCCGGGTGGACAGCCTTGACCACGAACCCCAGCCGGGCATCATCGAGGTGACCACTGCCGCCGTCGGCCGTGGTTTTGTCCTGGACGGGCTCAAGCTGGGCCTGCTCACCGAAGCCGACCTGCTGGGCCGCACCTCCGCCGGGTCCACCAAGGACATGCGGCGGATGCCCTCCAAGCGGCGCAACGCTGTCGACCCACTGCAGTTGGTGGCGGGGGACCATGTGGTGCACGAACAGCACGGCATTGGCCGGTTCGTGGAACTGATCCAGCGCAAGGTTGCCGGCGGTGGCGACGGAGTCCGCGAATACCTGGTGCTGGAGTACGCGCCGGCCAAGCGCGGCGGGCCCGGCGACCGCCTGTTCGTGCCTACGGACCAGCTGGACCAGGTGACCCGTTATGTGGGTGGCGACACCCCGGTGCTGAGCAAGATGGGCGGCGCGGACTGGGCCAGCACCAAGTCAAAGGCCCGCAAGGCCGTCAAGGAGATCGCCGGCGAACTGATCCGGCTGTACTCGGCCCGCATGGCCTCCCGCGGCCACGCTTTCGGCCCCGACACTCCGTGGCAGCGCGAACTGGAGGAAGCGTTCCCCTATGTGGAAACGCCGGACCAGCTGACCACCATCAACGAGGTCAAGGCTGACATGGAGCGGGAGATCCCCATGGACCGGCTGGTGTCCGGCGATGTGGGCTACGGCAAGACCGAGATCGCGGTGCGGGCCGCGTTCAAGGCGGTGCAGGACGGCAAGCAGGTGGCCGTGCTGGTGCCCACCACGTTGCTGGCCCAGCAGCACTACGAAACCTTCACCGAACGGTTCTCCGGCTTCCCCCTGCGGGTGAAGCCGCTGTCCCGGTTCCAGACGGCCAAGGAAGCGAAGGAAACGGCGGAGGGCGTCAAGAGCGGCGCCGTGGACATCGTGATCGGCACGCACCGGCTGCTGGCCAAGGACTTCGAGTTCAAGGACCTGGGCCTGGTGATCGTGGACGAGGAACAGCGGTTCGGCGTTGAGCACAAGGAAGCGCTGAAGAAGATGCGCACCAACGTGGACGTCCTGGCCATGAGCGCCACCCCGATTCCCCGCACCCTGGAAATGTCCCTCACGGGCATCCGCGAAACCTCCACCCTGGCTACTCCGCCGGAGGAGCGGCACCCGGTGCTGACCTACGTGGGCCCGTACACGGACAAGCAGACCTCCGCCGCGATCCGCCGCGAGCTGATGCGCGAAGGCCAGGTGTTCCTGGTGCATAACCGGGTGTCCACTATTGAGCGGACCGCGGCCAAGATCCGCGAACTGGTGCCCGAGGCCCGGGTGGAGGTGGCGCACGGCAAGATGTCCGAGAGCCGCCTGGAGCAAATCATCGTGGACTTCTGGGAGCGGCGCTTCGACGTGCTGGTGTGCACCACCATCATCGAGACCGGCCTGGACATCTCCAACGCCAACACCCTGATCGTGGACGGGGCGGACAAGTACGGCCTGTCCCAGCTCCACCAGCTTCGCGGCCGTGTGGGCCGTGGCCGCGAACGCGCCTATGCGTACTTCCTGTACCCCTCGGAAAAACCCTTGGGCGAGGTGGCGCTGGAACGGCTCAAGGCCGTTGCTGCGCACAACGAACTGGGCGCCGGCATGCAGCTGGCCATGAAGGACCTGGAGATCCGCGGCGCCGGCAACCTGCTGGGCGGTGAACAGTCAGGCCACATCCAAGGGGTGGGCTTCGACCTGTACATCCGCCTGGTGGGCGAAGCCGTGGCGGACTTCCGCGGCGAAGCCGAAGAAAAGGCCGCGGAGATGAAGATCGAGCTGCCGGTCAACGCGCACCTGCCGCACGACTACGTTCCCGGCGAGCGGCTGCGCCTGGAGGCCTACCGGAAACTCGCGGCCGCCCTCACCAACGAGGCCATCGATGAGGTGCAGGCAGAACTCGTGGACCGCTACGGCGAACTTCCGCTGCCGGCCCAGAACCTGGTGGCCGTGGCACGGTTCCGGGTCGGTGCCCGCGAAGCGGGCCTGTCCGACGTCGCACTCCAGGGCAACTTCATCAAGTTCTCCCCGGCCACGCTGCCGGAGTCCAAGACCATGCGCCTGAACCGGATGTACCCGGGCTCGCAGTCCAAGCCTGCCCTGGACGCGGTGCTTATTCCGAAGCCCAAGACGGCGCGGATCGGGGGCCGGGACCTGCAGGACGCCGAGATCCTGGAGTGGGCCAACGGCGTGATCCGGAACATCTTCTCCGATGCCCCATTGGCGGTGAGCTAGCACTTGATGGGAGGACACCACGCCGCGTCGGGAGCCGCGGCGTGGGTAGCTGTTGCGTCCACCGGCCCCTACACCCTGGGCTGGTACCCGCTTGATCCCACCGGGATCCTCATCGGCGGCATGGCCACTGCCGGCACGGCCCTGGTCTGCGACTGGGACCACCGTTCAAGCACGGTGGCCCATGCACTGCCGCCGCTGTCCAACGCGATAGCGCGCGGCATTGAAAACGCCAGCGGCGGCCACCGGCAGGGCACGCATTCCATTCTGGGGGCGGCGGCGTTCGTATTCCTGGCCGGCCTGGCATCCCAGGTCCACATGGACACCGGCTGGGGCCGACTGTCCGTCGGCGCCGGCCTGCTGTGCATGTTCCTGATCAACATCGCAGCGAAGGCGCTGAAACTCTTTCCCAAAAGCGGCTTTATCTCGAACTGGATCTTCGCGTTGGTCATGGCCGGCCTGGTCACCGTCTACGCGCCGGAGCAGTGGACATGGCTGCCCACCTCGATGCTGATCGGGGTTGTGGTGCACATCGTGGGCGACCTCATCACCACCGGGGGAGTGCCGCTGCTTTGGCCTCTGGTGGTCCGGCCACCCAAAATGCTGCGCCGCATGCCCCTGCTGCGGAACGTATGGCGGGCCAACGGCGCCTTGTCCGTACCCCTCCTGGGGCGGGCGGGTTCCAAGCGGGAGTGGCTGGTGCTGATCCCGGTCAGCGCCTACGCGATGGTGGGCATGACCATGGCCGGGTGGGCCATCGCCCAGCACCACTGGGGCCGTGTGGCCGCTGCGGCGGGTGCCTGGATCAGGCTCTGGTTCTAGCAGCCAAAAAGCAGATACTAGAACGGACCCCGGACGATGCGTCCGGGGCCCGTACTGATGTTGCTGCCTGTCCCAACTGGGTGGCAGTACTTGTCGTTATGAAGCCTCAAAACGACAACAACTGCGAGCTACTTGGGTTAGTGCTCGCCGGCGGAGTCAGAGCGGCCGAAGATGGTCTGCGGCAGCCAAAATGCCAGGGCGAAGAGGACCAGGCAGACGGCCATCGGCCAGGGGTTGCCGAGGCTGAGGAAGGACAGCGAGTAGATGGAGCCCAGGAACAGGGCGAAGCAGATCACGAAGAGGACAATGCTGCCCGCGAGGGTGTTTTCGTTCTGCGGGGTACGGACATGTTCCTGGCTGGATGCCGTGTCCCGGCTGGACGGGTTGATCTGGCTGGACATGTGTTCCTCCTCGGCCCCGCGGGGCTTGGTCTGTGGCGGCTTCCGGTTCCGGTCAGTAGGCGGCTGAACCCTGTTCACCCTTGACAATGGCAATTCCGGAGCTGGCACCAATTCGTGTTGCACCTGCTGCAATCATAGCCTGCGCGTCGGCCAGGGACCGTACGCCACCGGAGGCCTTGACCCCCAGGTCAGGGCCTACTGTCCTGCGCATCAGGGCTACGTCCTCGACGGTGGCGCCGCCGCCGTTGAAGCCCGTGGAGGTTTTCACGAAGTCTGCTCCGCCTTCCACCGCCGCCTGGCAGGCCAGCACCTTTTGCTCGTCTGTCAGGAGGGCAGTTTCGATGATGACCTTCAGGATGGCCCCGCCCGCATGCACGGTCTCGGCCACACCTGCGATGTCGTCGGTCAAGGCACCCTTGTCGTTCGCCCGTGCGGCGGCGATGTTGATCACCATGTCCACCTCATCGGCGCCGTCCAGCACCGCACCGCGGGCTTCGAACGACTTCACGTCCGTGGGTGTGGCCCCCAGGGGGAAGCCCACCACGGAGCAGGTGAGGACGCCCGAGCCCTTGAGCGCCTTGGTAACAGCCTTGACCCAAATCGGGTTCACGCATACGGACTTGAACTTGTACTCGGCCGCCTCTGCGCACACTTTCAGCACGTCGGCTTCCGACGCTTCGGGCTTGAGCAGCGTGTGGTCGATGTAGGAGGCGATGTTCGCGGCTCCGGCCGCCTCAGGGTTGCCTGCGTGCACGGTGGCTTCGTTGCTCATGATGGTCCTCTCGAAGGGCCGGGCGGCCGGCGTTGACTCGGTTTCGGAAACCATCTTGTCACAGCGGCGCGCACCCAAAGCAGGCACCGGCACGCAGGCACTGCCGGCAGGTGACCTGTCAGGCAGCCGCCTGCAGGTGACCCCGTCAGGCAGCCGCCTGCAGGTGACCCCGTCAGGCAGCCGCCTGCAGGGCGGGCGCAGCCGAAGCGGCCGACAGCAGTTGCGTTGCACAGGTGCCCGCCGCTGAAGCGGCTGCCACCAGCAGCCCCAGCCGCACGCCGTCGAACGCTGCGGCGTCCCCGATCGCCCAAATCCCCGGCACCGAGGTGCGGTAGTCGCGGCTGATGACGATGCCGCCAGCTGCCGCCGTCTGCAGGCCTGCGCTGGCGGCCAGGCCGTCCCGGGAGACGCGCTCCTCCGCTAAAACGACCAGGTCCCCGGTCATGCTGCTGCCGTCTTCGAAGACCACCGCGGATGCGGATACGCGGGAAGCTGGACCGGACACGACGGCAGGGACGATGGCGGCCGGCCGGGCGGTGGTGCGGATGGGACGTACGCCTTTGGCCCGCAGGACTGCCTCGGCCTGTCCTGCCGCCGCACCGGTCCCGACCAGGATTCCCACGGGGCGCCTGCCCAGCTCCAGGGCCACCTTCTGCACGCCCTTTGCGACGCGTGGTGCGTCGTCGATGGTGGCATAGCTCAGGCACTGCGCGGCACCCTCCACCGGGCTGGCCACGGGGGCTGATCCGGTGGCAATCACCAGCTGGTCGTAGGCGAATTCCATGCCGTCAGCAGTGGCCACGGTGCGGTTGGCAGCGTCGATGTGGCTGGCGGGCTGGCCGAACCGGACGGAGACCTGGGGGAGCATGGCCAGCTCCAGCAGTTCCTCGGGGGCGTCGTCGCGGTTGCTCAGCACGGTGATGGTGCCGGTGAACCGGGCCCGGTCCAGTTGCGCCACCAGGGCCTGGGCAGCGGGTCCGGCACCGGCGATGACGATGCGGGTTGCGGTGGATGAGGACTGGGAGGGTGCCGGAGCGGACATGTGCTGGCCCTTTCGCTGGCGGCCGCCGGGCGGCCGGAACTCTGTGATGAGACCCAGCGTAGGCTTGCGCTTTTTCCGGCAGGTTTCCCCGCAGTTGCTGTTTCAGGGCCCTGTGTTCGCCAGTATTTACCGGCCGGTAACACAACCCGTGACACACCTCTCATCCGGCGGCCGCAGGACACATTCCGCCCCGGCGGCACCCCTCGAAACCGGACTAGACGCGGATCCGGTACCCGCGCTTGACCACGGTCTCAATAAGCCTGCCGTCCGGCAGCGACGAACGCAGCCTGCTCACCGTCATGTCCAGCGCGTGCACGGATCCCCGGAGTTCCAGCAGGTCGGAGAGCGATTCACGGGACAGGACTGCGCCGCCTGCACCCAGCAGGGCGCGCAGGAGCAGCAGGGGAGCGGGCGCCAGTTCCACCTGCTGGCCGTCGATGCGGAGGCAGCGGCCGCGGAGCTCGATGTTTCCGGAGCGCGTCTCCAGCCGGCGGACGTGGTTCAGCGCAAGGTGCTCGCACACCAGGCGGATGAGGGCGCCCATGCGGAAACGTTCGGGGATCAGCGGTGTGATGCCGGCGTCCAGGAGCGGCTGCGCGGTCACGGGACCCACCACGGCGGTGGTGACGTTCAGTTTCAGGCTCTCCACCAACTGCTTATACAGGCCCATCTCGTGCGCGGTGCTCCACATGGCATCGACAGCGGGGGCGCTGGTGAAGGTCAGGACGTCGAGGTTTCCGCTGCAGGCAGCCTCGATCAAGCGGGGCAGCCGGTCCTCGCCGTCGGGTTTCACCCAGCGGTACGGCGTGACGGTCAGGACCGTGGCGCCGGACATCCGCAGCCGCTCGATCTGCCGCACGTCGGTGTAGCCGTGCAGCTGCATGGCGACAGTCTTGCCGCGGACGCCTTCAGCAAGCAGCATGTCCACCAGGGTGGCGGTGGTTTCGTCGCTGCTGATGCCGACGTCGGCAAGGCCGGCTGCCCGCACGGCACCGCGGGCTTTGGGTCCCCGGACGAACATGCGGCAGTTCCCGAGGGTTTCCAACAGTTCGTCGCCGATGCCAAAGGAGTCCGCGGCCTCGCACCACCGGCGCATCCCGTAAGCGGTGGTGGCGATACAGAGGTCCGGCTTGGCTGCGATGATGGCCCGGGTGTCTTCTATGAGGCGCATGTCCTCCTGGACGGGAGCGATCTTCAGCGCCGGCGCGTGCAGGACTTCGGCGCCGCGGCGTTCCAGGGCCTCAATGAGGTCCCGGGACCGCCGGTCAGAGGTGACGCCGATACGGAACCCCTCCAGCGGCGACTCGGCGGCATCCGGAGCAGCTTCTGCCTGCGTTGGTTCGGCCTGCGTTTGTTCAACCGGTGCAAGTGCAGTCATGGGGGTCAATCCTTTCATGATCCCAGCAGCGAAGCCGCCAACCTGTCCAGGTCGGCGGCGGCGCCGGCGTGCCCGCGGTTGGCCTCAGCCACCCGCACCACCTCGCCGATGACAAGCACTGCAGGGTTGCTGCAGCCGGCAGCAGCGGAGGTGATGGTGCCCAGGTCCGCGACAGTTGTGCGCTGGCCGGGCCGGTAGCCCCGTTCCACGACGGCCATGGGCATGTCCGGCCGCATGCCGGCGCGGCGGAGGCCTGCCGCCAGCTGGTGGAGGGTGCCGATGCCCATAAGCACCACGATTGTGCCGCCCAGGCCAGCCAGGTGCAGGTGCTCCTTCTCGGTGAGCGGGGCATGCCCGGAAACCACGGTGAACAGATGGCTGACTTCCCGGTGGGTCACCGGGATACCGGCCGCGGCGGCCACCGAGATGGCGCTGGTGACGCCGGACACTACCTGGACCTTGACGCCCGCGGCCACGCAGGCGGCCACTTCCTCGCCGCCGCGGCCAAAGACGTAGGGGTCGCCGCCCTTGAGGCGCACCACGTTGTTGCCGGCCAGCGCGCTTTCCACCATCAGTTTTTCGATGTCCGCCTGGCTGACCTTGTGGTGACCCGGCTTCTTGCCGACGTCGACAAGCTCGGCGGAGGTCAGCAGCGGCAGCTCCTGGTACGGGGCCAGGCGGTCATAGAAAACGACGTCGGCGTCCCGGAGCGCCTTGACGGCCGCCACGGTGAGCAGGTCAGGGGTGCCGGGGCCACCGCCCACCAGGGTGACATTGCCTCCGGGCCCTGCGGCGGGCTCCGCGGCAACGGGGACGCCGGCTTCCCGGCAGCGGCCCAACAATGTGCCCCAGCCGGGCTGTCCGTCCGCGACCGCTGCAACCAGGAACAACTGTTCCGGCAGCCGGGTAAGGGCGGCGCTGTGCGGGGTCTCCAGGCGGTGCACGACGGCGCCCGCGGCTTCGTAGCGGCGCACTGCCTGCCGCGCTGCAGTGGCGGTGCCGGCCACCAGGACGTCCCGGCCGGTGAGGTCGATGCTGAGCTGCATGGTTATGCCTCTTTTTCCGTATTGTCCGTGGTTGACGTGCGGACCGGGATGGCGGCTCCGATCAGGACCTTTCCCTTTTCCTCGGGGGTGGCGGGGCGCATCTGGCCGCGCTCGTCCGGGACGAAGGTGATGGAGTCGTCCTTCTGGTCCGGTGCGTTGACGAAGGAGCGGAAGCGGCGCAACCGCTCGGGGTCCTTCAGGGTGTCCGCCCATTCGTCCACGTAGGTGTCCACGTGCCTGGCCATGGCGGACTCAAGGTCGGCGGCGATCCCCAGGGTGTCCTTGACCACCACGTCCTCAACGTGCTTGATGCCGCCGTCGAGCTCCTCCTGCCACCGGGCCGTGCGCTGCAGGCGGTCCGCGGTGCGGATGTAGTACATGAAGTAGCGGTCGATGTACTTGATGAGGGTCTCGTCGTCCAGGTCCTTGGCCAGGAGCTGGGCGTGGGCCGGGGTGGCGCCGCCGTTGCCGCCGACGTACAGGTTCCAGCCGTCGGCCGTGGCGATCACCCCGACGTCCTTGCCGCGGGCCTCGGCGCATTCGCGGGCGCAGCCGGAGACGCCCATCTTGAGCTTGTGGGGGCTGCGCAGGCCGCGGTAGCGCAGTTCCAGCTTGATGGCCATGGCCACCGAATCCTGCACGCCGAAGCGGCACCAGGTGGACCCGACGCAGGACTTCACGGTGCGCAGGCTCTTGCCGTAGGCCTGGCCGGATTCGAAGCCGGCGTCTACAAGTTCCTTCCAGATTTCCGGGAGCTGCTCCAGCCGGGCACCGAACATGTCGATCCGCTGGCCGCCGGTGATCTTGGTGTACAGGCCGTACTTCTCGGCGACGGCAGCGATGACGCCCAGCTTCTTCGGGGTGATCTCACCGCCGGCAATGCGCGGGACCACCGAGTAGGTCCCGTCCTTCTGCATGTTGGCCAGGGCACGGTCGTTGGTGTCCTGCAGGGTGCCGCGGCCGGCGTCCAGGACGTAGGCGCTGTTCTGGCTGGCGAGGATGTTCGCGATGGTGGGCTTGCAGATGTCGCAGCCGGCGCCGGTACCGTATTTGGCCATGATCTCCTCGAAGGAGGTCAGCTCCAGGACCCGGATGGCGTCGAACAGCTCCTGGCGGGACAGCTCGATGTGCTCGCACAGGGCCTTGGACACCTCGACGCCGGACTTGGTCAGCTCGGTTTCCAGCAGTTTCTTCAGCATCGGCACGCAGGAACCGCACTGGGTTCCGGCGCGGGTGCAGCCCTTGAGTTCGCCGAGTTCCTGGACCGGCGCATTCCCCTCACAAGCTCCGCAGCCGTTGATGGTGTCCCGGATGGTCCCGGCGGTGACGTTATTGCAGGAGCAGAGGGTGGCGTCGTCGGGGAGTTCGGTTTCGGGAGCTTCTCCGCCGCCTGCCGCGGAGAGGAAGGCGCCGGGCTCGGCGGGAAGTTCCCGGCCCAGGAGCGGACGCAGGCTCATGTACGGTGAGGCGTCACCCACGAAGATGCCGCCCAGCAGGGTCTTGGCGTCGTCAGTGGTGACGATCTTCTGGTACACACCGCGGGCGGGGTCTGCGTAGACGATCTCCAAAGCGTGTTCGGTCCGGGCGAAGGCGTCCCCGAAGCTGGCCACGTCCACACCGGAAAGCTTCAGCTTGGTGGCGGTGTCGAAGCCCGGGAACGTGGCGTCGCCGCCGTGCAGCCGGTCGGCGACGATCTCGGCCATGGTGTTGGCGGGGGCCACCAGGCCCAGGCACATGCCACCGAAGTTGGCCACCTCGCCGATGGCCCAGATGCCGGGGACCTCGGTGGCGCAGAAGTCGTTGATCGCCACGCCGCCGCGCTGGCCCAGGCTGAACAGCTGCTCCTCGCCCTCGGCCGCGCGGAAGAGCTCGTCGCGGGGCCTGACGCCCACGGCGACAATCACCAGGTCTGCCGGGATGACGCGTTCGTCAGCCATCAGCACGCCGGTGACCTGGCCGTCGTCGTCCGTCAAAATTTCGCTGGGGAACACGCCGCCGTGCACTTCGAAGCCCTTGGCCTCGATCAGGCGGCCAAGGGCCTGCCCGGCGCCCTCGTCCAGCTGGGTGTTCATGAGCCAGGGGGCACCGTTGATGACCACGGGGGTGGCGCCGAGCTGCTCCGTGCCGGCGGCCGACTCGAGGCCCAAGAGGCCGCCGCCGATGGTCACGGCGTTGATTTTGCGGCCCAGCTTTTCAGTGAGCTCTGCGATGGCCTTGTTGATGGCCCAGACGTCCTCGAGGGTCCGGTAGACGTGCGCATGCTGGGCGCCCGGGATGGGCAGGCGGACAGCGTCCGAACCCGTGGCCACCACCAGCTCGTCGTAAGCGTAGGAGTTCCCCGCCGCGGTTTCCACCGTCTTCGCCGCGGCGTTGATCTTCACCACGCGTTCGCCGGTCTTTAGGACCAGCGAACCGTGCTCCCACATCCCGGCCGTTCCCAGGGTGAGGTCCACGCCGGTATCGGTGAGGGCCTTGGAGAGCGCCACCCGGTCGTAGGGGAGGTGGGCTTCCTCGGTGAGGACCGTGACATGCCAGCCGTCGAGGCCCCGGGCATGCATGGCGTCCGCAAAACGGTGGGCCGCGGGGCCGCCGCCGGCGACGACGATGCGGCGCGGAGTCTCTGTGCTTGAAGTCTGTTCGGTCACTGTGGGCCTTTCGCATGGGCCGCAGACGGTGCTCTGCAGCTTGTGCCTCCAGCCTAGGAAGGGGCAGTTTCGCCTCAGTTTCCCAATTGTTTCGTCAACTTAACTTCTGCATCACGGATGCATTTCCACCCGGGTTAGGTCTCTTTTACGCGCCGGACACATGTACCGCACCCCTATGAAACACCCGGACCTTAGCGTGGGACACGGCCGCAAAAGCAGCCGCTGCAAGGACAACAGGCACAGGGAAAGGAGCCGGACATGACGGCAACACTGGAACTTGGGGCGCTCGCCGCCGAATCAGACCTCGCTGGATTTGAGACCGGCTGGTACCGTGTCTGCGCGGTTGAGGACCTCGAACCGGCGTGGGGCGAGGCCGCCTTGGTTGCGGGGCGCCAGGTGGCGCTTTTCCGCACCGGCCCGGAGGAAGTCTTCGCCGTGGCCCATGAGGATCCGGCCACCGGAGCCCACGTCATGGCCCGTGGCATCCTGGGCTCCAAGGGTGCCAGGCCCACCATCGCCTCGCCGCTGCACAAGGAGGTCTATGACTTGGAGACAGGGGAGTGCTTCACCAGTCCCGGCCTGCGGCTCGCAGCGTACCCCACCCGCGTCACCAACGGCTTGGTAGAGGTGGGCCTCCAGTAATTCGCCGGAGCTGGGAAAAGGGCGCCAGGACTCTGAACAGTCCGGCGCCCCTTTCGTGCTCAATGACCTGTTAAAGCCCCAGCGCTTCGCTGACGTCGTGCAGGACCTCGTCCAGGGAAGCCCTGGCCGCCTGGCGTGCGGCCGGCAGCTCCGCGGCGGATCCCACCTGGTGGATGACCTCCAGGTAGCACTTGAGCTTGGGCTCGGTGCCGCTGGGCCGAATGATGACCCGGGTCAGGTTCCGGGTGATGTAGAGCAGGCCCTCGGTGGGCGGCAGCTGGGCGGTGCCCTCGGCAAGGTCGGTGAAGACCTCCACCGCTGACTGGCCGAACGATTCCGGCGGCGAAACGCGCAGGCGGTTCATCATGGCGTCCAGCAGCCCCAGGTCCGCAACCCTGATGCTGAGCTGGTCGCTGGCGTGCAGGCCGTGCTGGAGGTACAGCTCATCCAGGGTGTCGAAGACCGTCTTGCCTGCGGCTTTGGCGGTGGCGGCGAGTTCGGCGATCAGGACCGCGGCGGAGATGCCGTCTTTGTCCTTCACCAAGTCCGGCGCCACGCAGTATCCCAGTGCCTCTTCGTACCCGTAGACCAGGCCGGGAACGCGGGAGATCCATTTGAATCCGGTCAGTGTTTCCTGGTGCGCGAAGCCGGCAGCATTGGCGATGCGGTCCAGCAGCCGGGAGGAAACAATCGAATTGGCAAAGACGCCCCGGCCGTCGGCTTCGTCGCCGGGGGCGCCGTCCGCGAGCCGGGCCACCATGTGCGCGCCCAGCAGTGACCCCACTTCATCGCCGCGGAGCATCCGCCAGGCGCCGGTGTCAGGGTCTTTCGCCGCAACTGCGGCCCTGTCGGCATCGGGGTCGTTGGCGATGACCAGGTCGGCATCCAGCCGCGCGGCTGCTTCCAGGGCGAGGTCCAGCGCCCCGGGTTCCTCCGGGTTGGGGAAACTGACGGTGGGAAAATCAGGGTCCGGCTCCGCCTGCTCGGCCACCACGGTGACATCCGTGAAACCTGCCGCACTCAGGACGTCCAGCGCGGTGCCGCCGCCCACACCATGCAGCGGGGTCAGGACGATCTTCAGGTCGCGTGCGGGGAAACGCTCCGCCATGGCGAGTGCCGCCGTCGTCCGTTCGTACCCGGCGGCCAGCGAGCCGTCCAGGACCGTCCACCCGTCCGCTGCCAGTGCAATTGATTCCAGCGGTCCCACCGCGCTGATGCGCGCAGCGATTTCGGCGTCGTAAGGGGCCACGATCTGGGCACCGTCACCGTCCGCGGCCACGGCATGCCGGCCCAGGTACACCTTGTACCCGTTGTCCTGCGGGGGGTTGTGGCTGGCGGTGACCATGACGCCGCCGTCACAGTCCAGCGCGCGGACCGCGTAGGCCAGCAGGGGAGTGGGGAGGGCGGCCGGCATCAGAAACGTCTCGATGCCGGCCGCGGTGAAGATCGCGGCCGTCTCCTCCGCAAAGACATCGGAGTTATGCCGGGCGTCATAGCCGACGACGGCGCGCGGCCGGGTGCCGGCCGCCGCATTGGCCACGGCGTCCACCAGGAAAGCGGCGAGTCCCGCCGCGGCGCGGCGCACCACCACCCGGTTCATCCGGTTGGGCCCGGGGCCCAAGGCGGCGCGCAGGCCGGCGGTGCCGAACTGCAGCGTGCCGCGGAAGCTGTCTTCCAGTTCCTGCCGGGCCGCCGGATCGCCGTCGTCGGCAAGGCGGACAAGCTCCAGGAGGGACGCCTTGGTTACGGGGTCCGGGTCCTGGGCAGCCCATTCGCGGGCCTCGGCGAGCAGGCGGAGTTCGGCATCGGCAGTGGTCATGGGCACAACGCTATCGTCATTGCACCCCGCCGTGATGCACCCGGGTGCGTGGTCCTGCTAGAGCCGGGCGATGATGTCGGCCAACAGCCTTGAGATGCGGGGACCCGCAGCCTCGCCGGATTCAAGGACTTCCTGGTGGCTCAGCGGCTGGGGGCTGATGCCCGCGGCGAGGTTGGTGACCAGCGAAATGCCGAATACTTCCATGCCGGCGTGCCGGCCGGCGATGGCCTCCAGCGCCGTGGACATGCCGATCAGGTCGGCGCCGATGCGCTTGGCGTACTGCACTTCCGCCGGGGTCTCATAGTGCGGGCCGGGGAACTGCGCGTAGATGCCTTCGTCCAAGGTGGGATCCACTTCGCGGGCAAGTCCGCGGATCCTTGGTGAGTAGAGGTCCGTCAGGTCCACGAATGTGGCCCCTTCCAGCGGTGAGGCCGCGGTGAGGTTGATGTGGTCCCGGATCAGGACCGGCGTGCCGGGGGCCCAGGCCTCGTTGAGCCCGCCACAGCCGTTGGTGAGGACCAGGGTGCCGCACCCGGCGGCTGCCGCGGTGCGGACGCCATGCACCACGGCGCGGACGCCCTTGCCTTCGTAATAGTGGGTGCGGGCGCCCAGGACCAGGGCGCGCTTGCCGCCCTTGGTCAGCACGGAGCGGATGGTGCCCACGTGGCCCTCGACGGCAGGGGAGTGAAAGCCGGGGACTTCCTCGGCGGACAGGGTGGCGGTGGTCTCGCCGATCAGGTCGGCGGCCTCGCCCCAGCCGGAGCCGAGGACCAGTGCGGTGTCGTGGCGGTCCACGCCGGTCTCCTCGGCGATGTAGTCAGCGGCGGCGCGGGCGGCGGCGAACGGGTCCGTGTTCAGGAAGTCTGTTGTACTCACCAGTACAAGTTATCCTGCCGCCCCTGTTACCCCTGTCACTGCGGCCCGCAGCATGCCCTGATTTCTTGGTGGTCAGGCGGTAAATGGGCGAGAATGGATGACTGTGACTACGCACCCAGATTTCAGTTCCCCCCGGATCGCAATCCTGGGAGGTGGTCCCGGCGGATACGAAGCTGCCATGGTGGCCGCCTCGCTTGGAGCGACGGTCACCATCGTTGAGCGCGCGGGCCTGGGCGGCTCCGCCGTGCTGACGGACGTGGTTCCGTCCAAGACCCTCATTGCCACGGCGGACCTGATGACGCGCGTTGCCGAGGCCGGCGAGCTGGGCGTGAAGTTCGACGTCGACGGCGGCGACTTTGTGCCCGTGATGCGCGCCGACCTCAAGCACATCAACGACCGCCTCCTTAACCTGGCCCGCACCCAGTCGCAGGACATCCGCGACGGCCTCGAAAAGCAGGGCGTCCGCATCATCGCCGGTTCCGGCCGCCTCCTGGACAGCCACACCATCGAGGTCCTCACCGTTGATGGCACCGAGACGATCGAAGCGGACACCGTCCTGCTGGCTGTGGGCGCGCACCCGCGCGAACTGGAAACGGCCCGCCCGGACGGGGAACGGATCCTGAGCTGGACCCAGATCTACAACCTGGATGAACTGCCCGAAGAGCTCATCGTGGTGGGCTCCGGCGTAACCGGCGCCGAATTCGCGTCCGCCTACAACGGCCTCGGCTCCAAAGTCACCCTGGTCTCCAGCCGCGACCGCGTGCTGCCGGGCTCGGACGTGGACGCCGCAGTGGTCCTTGAGGAAGTGTTTGAACGCCGCGGCGTCCGGGTCCTGTCCCGCTCCCGTGCCCAGACCGTCGAGCGCACGGACGACGGCGTGGTGGTCACGCTCTCGGACGGCACCAAGGTGACCGGCAGCCACTGCCTGCTATGCCTGGGCTCCATCCCAAACACCGCCGGCATCGGCCTGGAGGAGGCCGGGGTGGCGGTCAGCGACAGCGGCCACATCAAGGTGGACGGCGTGTCCCGCACCACGGCCCCCAACATCTACGCCGCCGGTGACTGCACCGGTGTCCTGCCGCTGGCCTCGGTGGCCGCCATGCAGGGGCGCATCGCGGTGGCGCACTTCATGGGCGACGGCGTCACCCCGCTCAAGCTCCACCAGGTAGCGTCCAACATCTTCACCTCGCCCGAAATCGCGAACGTTGGCGTGTCCGAGGCGGAGATCGAATCCGGCAAGTACCAGGCCGACATCATCAAGCTCTCCCTGCGAAGCAACGCCCGCGCCAAGATGCGCAACGCCAAGGACGGGTTCGTGAAGATCTTCGCGCGGAAGGGCTCGGGCACCGTGATCGGCGGTGTGGTGGTGGGACCCAACGCGTCCGAACTGATCTTCCCCATTTCCATTGCGGTGAAGCAGAAACTGCACGTGGACGACGTCGCCAGCACCTTCACGGTGTACCCGTCGCTGACCGGGTCCATCTCCGAGGCAGCCCGCCGACTGCACGTCCACATGTAAATCTTCCCGGCCACGGGCGGGGCTGGACCCCTCCGGCGCCACCTGCCTAGACTCGAACCAGGCGCGGCCGGGAATTTCCATGAAGTTCCCGGCCGTTCCTGTACCAGCCGTCGACGCAAGGAGGGGCCCATGGAACTGCAGGGCATCAAGTGGAACGAGCAGGCGCGGGAAAAGATCCTGCTGGATGCCGACCGGGCACTGCAGGAAGCGGTCCGGGAGGCGGCTTCATCGCTGTCCGGATCCGGTAAGGACAAGGTGTACGAATTCCTGTTCGAGAAGCTGAAGGGCCAGTTCGTGGACTTCCAGCCGGGCCCGGACCTCACCAAGTACGCGGAGGCCGTGGCCGCCGGGGAAGTCGAATAAGGGGAACGGCTCAGTTGCCCGCTGCCGGTCCTGCTTCCGTTTGCAGGACCGGCAGCGGCTTTCCTGGCCACGGTCTGAGGCGCTTCCGGTGAACCGGCAGCGCCAGCTTAAAACGGATACGGGGCGATGTCCGGGCGCATGGTGAGCCACTGGATTTCGGTGAAGGACTCCATGTTGGCGTGGTGGCCGCCGATCCGTGAGCCGTTGCCCGAATCCTTCATGCCGCCGAATGGCGAATTGGCTTCGTCCGACACGGTCTGCTCATTGATGTGGACCTTGCCGGAGTCCAGCTGGTCGGCAATGGTCATGGCCATGCCGACATCGCCCAGGATGCCGATGGACAGGCCGTATTCGCTGTCGTTGGCCAGGGCCACTGCCTCCTCCACGGTGGAGAAGCTGGTTACCGGGGCCACGGGACCGAAGATTTCATCCTTCCAGGCCGGACTGTCCTGCTTGAGGTCCACCAGTACGGTGGGCTGGTAGAAGCGTCCATCGTGGGTACCGCCGGCCGCCACGCGGGCGCCGCCCTTCACTGCCTCCTGGACGATGCCGTCCACGCGGTGCAGCTGCCGCTCATCGATGACCGGTCCCAGCGCCACGGTGCCGCTCTTTGGGTCACCGACCGGAAGGTGGGCGGCCTTTTCCGACAGCGCGGCAACGTAGTCGTCGTAGATGTCCTCGTGCACGATATGACGGCCCGCGGCCATGCAGATCTGGCCCTGGTGCATGAACGATCCGAACGCGGCGGCTGACGCGGCCTTGGCCAGGTCCGCACCCGGCAGCACGATCAGTGCGTTGTTGCCGCCAAGCTCCAGGTGGGCACGCTTGAGCAGGCGTCCGGCGGTCTCGCCGATCTTCCGCCCGGCCGCCGTCGAACCCGTAAAGGCGATGACGCGAACTTCCGGCGCCTCCACCACGGCCGCACCGATGTCCGCGCCGCCGGGCAGCAGCGACAGCAGCCCCGGCGGGAGGCCGGCCTCCTCGAAGATCCGCATGAGGGTGACGCCGCCGCAGACAGCGGTCCGGGGATCCGGTTTGAGCAGCACGGCGTTCCCCAGCGCCAGGGCAGGGGCGACGGCGCGGATGGAGAGGATCAGTGGGAAGTTGAACGGCGCGATCACGGAGACGACGCCCACGGGGCGGCGCCTGGCAAAGGACCAGCGGTTCTCGTTGGAGGTGAGCACATCCCCGGCCGGCAGCGAGGGCAGCGCCGAGGCGTCGTAGCATTCGTTCGCGGCAATGTGGATTTCCAGCCCTGCCTTGGGCGCAATGCCGCCGGATTCCCGGACGATCCAGTCCTGGACCTCCGCGGCGTGCTCCTCCCAGAGCTGGCCGGCGCGGCGCAGCACGGCGGCGCGCTCCTCCGGGTTGCGCGCGGCCCAGTCCTTTTGGGCCTTCCCAGCCGCGGTGGCAGCTTCCCGGACGTCCTCGACGGAGGCGACCCCGTAGTTGCCCAGCTGGGCGCCGGTGGCCGGTTCAACGCTGGTTCCGGTTCCGCCGCCGCCCTTGCGCCAGCCGTTGAGGTATATGTTGCCGTCCCAGGGGGCGGAATCGAGGAGGGACATCAGTGTCCTTTCGTCGTGAACTGCCGCGACTCAATGTCACGGACGGGCGGATGCCGGAACACCGCCCAATCAATGGTGGTGCCTTTACCTTCGCCGCCATGTTCATGCGCCGTCAACTATGGTTCCCTGACCGAGCTTGCGAGGTTAGGGCAAGGCTGGGTGGGGCCACGGCCGCCGGGTTCCCTGACCGAGCTTGCGAGGTTAGGGCAAGGCTGGGGAGAAGTGCCGTTCGATAAGGCCCTTGATGTCCTCGTGGCAGCCGCCGCAGCCGGTGCCCGCGCGGGTGGCCTTCGAAACCTCCGCAACAGTGGCACAGCCATCGGAGACCGCAGCCGTAATGGCAGCCCCGCTCACGCCGGCACACCGGCACACGGTTCCGGCGGGATCCACCGGGCCGGCGCCCGGCAGCTGGTCCGGACCGTCCAGGCGGAGGAGCAGCGACCGGTCCGCGGGCAGTTCAGCCCCACGTTCAAAGAGCCCCACCAGCTCGGCAGCCGTCCTCGGCATGCCCACTGCCACCAGTCCTTCCAGGACGCCCCCACGCGTGGTCATTTTGACGTACCGGCCGTGCTCCGGATCTGCCCACTGCGAGACCTGCAGGCGGGGCCGGCCGGTGGCTGCCCCGGCCGTGAGAATCTCCTCGTCCCAGGGATCGGCGGAGTTGTCGCCGGCCACGGCCATGTTCATTCCACGGGCCTTCAAGACCACCACGCCGGGCTGCTCCGGCGGCAGGGCGGGCAGCAGCTCGGCTTCCGCGGCTGCCCCTTCGGCCAGCAGGGTGAGGTAGCCGGCCAGCCACTCTGCCTGCCGCCAGCCCGGCCCCACCAGCCCCGACGGACCCTTGGCATTGCGGCACCCCGCGCAGCCCGGGTCCGGGCAGCGGACCTCGGCGCAGTCGCCGATGGCAAAAATGTGCGGTTCGTGGTGCGCCCGCAACCGGTGGTCCACCAGGATGCCGGTACCGGTGGACAGCCCGCATCCTTCGGCCAGTTCGGTCCGGGGACGGACACCGCACGAAATGACCAGGAGGTCGCCGTCAATCGCGGACCCGTCATCGAGCAGCAAAGCCGAGAAGCCGCCGTCGGGCCCGTTGTGCTCCACCCCCGTGGAACGTGCGTTGGCGGCCACCCGTACGCCGCACCGCCGCAGCCCCGCGGCAAGGACCGCTCCGCCGCCGCGGTCGATGCTCCTGCCCAGCGGGTGCGGGCCGTTGTGGACCACCGTCACGGTGGCGCCCTCCTCCGCCGCTGCCAACGCCGTTTCCAGCCCCAGCACCCCGCCGCCCAGCACCACCACCCGCTTGCCGCCGTCCACCGCCTTCCGCAGCACAGCGGCGTCGCTCAGGTCCCGCAGCGCCGTAACGCCCGCGGGAAGGACCGGGGTAGCGGGATCCGGGTTGATGCCGGTGAGGTTGGGGATCACCGGGCGGGACCCGGTGGCGAAGACCAGCCGGTCGTAGTGGACCATGAACCCGTCCGAGAGCAGGACCTGCTGCCGCGCCCGGTCCACGCGCTTCACCCGCATGCCCAGGCGGACGTCCACGCCCTCCTCGGCCAGCCCGGCCGCGTCAGCAAGTGCCAGGGCGTCTGCAGTGGTCCGGCCGACCCCGAGATCCGCCACGAGCACGCGGTTGTAGGCGGCATCGGCTTCCGCGCCCACCACCGTGAGCCGGATCCGGCCTCCGCGCACGGCGGGCAGCAGCTCATCCACCAGCCTGGCGGCTACGGGGCCGAATCCCACGATGACAATCTGCTCGCTCATGAGGCCTCCGTCGTTTGCAGCATGCGGGCGGAATCGGGTGCGGCCACCGGCCGGACCCACACGGTGTTGAACTTGAATTCGGGCATTCCGGAGACGGGATCGGTGGCCGCTTCGGTCAGCCGGTTGGCGCTTTCGGAACCCGGAAAATGGAAGGGCAGGAAAACCGTCTCGGGGCGGATTGCCGTGCTCAGCTCCGCCCGGCACACCACCTCGCCGCGGCTGTTGGCCACGGAGACCAATGATCCCTCGGCGATGGCCATCGCTTCCGCTGCCGCGGGGTGGAGCTGCACTTTCGCCTCGGGCTGGGCGGCGAGGAGCTCCGCCACGCGCCGGGTCTGGGCACCGGACTGGTAGTGCTCCAGGAGCCGGCCGGTGATGAGGGTCATTTCCTTTGCAGCGGGTCCGGGGCTGACAGCGGGCGTACGACGGCGGCGCGGCGCCACCGGGACCAGCTGCGCCTTGCCGTCGGGGTGCGCAAAGCGGTCGGTGAACAGCCGCGGCGTTCCGGAACTGCCGGCCGGGTACGGCCAGTAGGCGGGCTCGCCGCGGTCCAGCATGGCGTAGTCGATGCCTGAATAATCAGCGAGGCCACCGGCGGAGGCGAGCCGCAGCTCCTCGAAGACCGTCTCCGGGTCCTCGCTGTAGGTGGAGGGTGCGTCCAACCGCTCGGCCAGGCGGGCCATGATCCACAGTTCGCTCCGGGCGCCGGGGGGCGGGGAGACGGCGCGACGGCGGCGCAGCACGCGTCCTTCCAAGTTGGTCAGGGTGCCGTCCTCTTCGGCCCACTGCAGCACGGGCAGGATCAGGTCCGCTTCCGCGGCGGTTTCGGACAGGAGGAAGTCGCAGACCACCAGGAAGTCCAGGCTGCGCAGCCCAGCGATCACGGCATTCGCATCGGGTGCCGCCACCGCAATGTTGGAGGCATGGACGAAGAGGCACCGGACGCCGTCGGGCTTTCCCAATGACTTCAGCAGCTGCACGGCCGGCAGGCCGGGGCCGGGGATCAGGTCCTCGGGGACACCCCAGACGGCGGCGACGTGCGCGCGGGCGGCAGGGTCGGTGATTTTGCGGTAGCCCGGAAGCTGGTCCGCCTTCTGGCCGTGTTCGCGGCCGCCCTGGCCATTGCCCTGGCCGGTGAGGGTGCCGTAGCCGCTGCGGGCGGACCCGGGCAGGCCCAGCAGGAGGCTGAGGTTGATGGCGGCGGTGGCGGTGTCGGTGCCGTCGACATGCTGTTCCACCCCGCGGCCCGTGAGGATGTAGCTCCCGCCCGCCCGGGCTCCGGCCGCAAGCATGCGGGCCGTCAGCCGGATCAGCTCCGCCGGGACGCCGGTGATCGACTGGACGCGTTCGGGCCAGAAGGCGTTGACGCTGCGGACCACGGCGCTGTAGCCGGAAGTGCGCTCCTGGACGTAGGCGCTGTCCACGAGGTTCTCGTGGATGACCACGTGGGAGAGGCCGAGCAGCAGGGTGAGGTCTGTGCCGGGCAGCGGCTGGAGGTGGAGTCCGCCGCCATCTGCCGTGAAGGCTGCGGTGGCGGAACGGCGTGGATCCACCACGACCAATCCGCCGGCGTCGCGGGCGCCCTTGAGGTGCTGCACGAACGGCGGCATGGTCTCGGCAACGTTCGAACCGAGCAGCAGGATGGTGCTGGCGGTGTCCAGCGCCTCGACCGGGAAGGGCAGGCCGCGGTCCACGCCGAAGGCCCGCATCCCGGCAGCCGCCGCGGAGGACATGCAGAACCTGCCGTTGTAGTCGATGCGGGACGTGCCGAGGGCCAGCCGGGCGAACTTGCCCAGCATGTAGGCCTTCTCGTTGGTGAGTCCACCGCCGCCGAACACGCCCACGGCGTCCGCACCGTACCGGGCGCAGGCGTCCTTCACTGCCCGGGCCGCGAGGTCCAGGGCGTGGTCCCAGCCGATGGGGCGGTGCACGCCGTCGGGACCCTTCAGCAGGGGCTCAGTGATCCTGCCCGCGTGGTTCAGCAGCGACGGCGAGGTCCAGCCCTTGCGGCACAGGCCGCCGCGGTTGGTGGGGAAGTCCCGGCCGGCAACCTCCAGGGCAGGTGCCGGGTTGGATGCAGGCCCGGGCGTGGAACGGGGTGCCGGCGCGGGGCCCGGCCCCGGTTGGGCAGCCGGTGCCAGGCCCGCGGTGGGCGTGAGCGTCATGGCGCACTGCAGGGCGCAGTAGGGGCAGTGCGTGTCGGCGCTTGCGGGCATGCTAGATGTGTCCCATCGCGTTCCGGCCCGCCTTGCGGATGTAGCAGGCCCAGCAGACCACCAGCATCAGGACATACGCGCCGACGAACCCGTAGAAGGCGGGGGTGTAGGAACCGCTGGCGCTGCTGGAGGCGTTCAGGACCTGGGGGATGACGAAGCCGCCGTAGGCCCCGATAGCGGAGATCAGGCCGAGGGCAGAGGACGCCAGCCGCTGCGTGGCCACGGAGCTTGCGCCCTTGCGCGCGGCCCGGCTGGAGGTGGCGAAGATGACCGGAATCATCCGGTAGGTGGCGCCGTTGCCGAAGCCGCTGGCAGTGAACAGCATCAGGAACAGGACCAGGAAGAGCAGGAAGTTCTTCAGCGGCAGCGTCCAGACCATGGTCAGCGTGATTACGGCCATGGCGGCGAAGGCCGAAACGGTCATCCGGGCTCCGCCCATGCGGTCCGCCATGCGTCCGCCGTAGGGGCGGGCCAGCGAGCCCACCAGGGGGCCCAGGAAGGCGAGCGAGAGGGCCACGGTTCCCACGCCGATGGTGGAGAACCCGGGGAAGTAGTCCTTGATCAGCTTGGGGAACACGCCGGCGAAACCGATGAAGGAACCAAACGTCCCGATGTACAGCAGCGCCATGATCCACAGGTGCGGTTCCTTGAGCGCCGCCACCGATCCGGCCACGTCGCCCTTGGCGCTGGTGAGGTTGTTCATGTATTTGAAGGCCCCAAAGGCTGCCAGCAGGATGAAGGGAACCCACATCCAGCCGGCCATGGGAAGGTTCACGGTGCCGGCGGCCAGCAGGGTGATCACAATGGGAACGGCAAGCTGTGCGACGGCGGCACCGAGGTTTCCGCCCGCGGCGTTCAAGCCCAGCGCCCAGCCCTTTTCCCGGGCCGGGTAGAAGAAGGTGATGTTGGCCATGGAGCTGGCAAAGTTTCCGCCGCCGAAGCCGGCCAGGGCCGCCACAAGGAGCATGACGCCGAATGGGGTCTCCGGGTTGGAGACGCAGAGGGCCAGCCCGGTGGAGGGGATCAGGAGCAGCAGGGCGGACACAATGGTCCAGTTCCGGCCGCCGAAGCGGGGGACCATGAACGTGTAGGGAATGCGGAGCGTGGCGCCCACCAGGCTGGGCATGGAGATGAGCCAAAAGATCTCCGACGTGGAGAAGGTGAAGCCGGCGGCGGGAAGCTGGACCACCACGATGGACCAGAGCTGCCAGACCACGAAGCCCAGGAACTCGGCGAAGATGGACCAGTTCAGGTTCCGGCGTGCGATGGCGCGGCCCGCGGTTTCCCACTGCTCCTTGTTCTCCGCATCCCAGTTGGCGATCCAGCGGCCGGGGCGGAATTCAAGGGCAGGTGAGTCTGTGGCGCGGGCAGGGCCGGGCTGTACGCCGGTTTCGACAGTGCGGTCAACAGTCACGGTTTACCTCCTTCGGGGATGGGGTTTCCTCAAACCTAGGGATGGCTCGTTTCGTGGACAGTCGATGTGTGTTAACGCGCTGTGACTTTTGCCTATCCGGCACAGTCAGGCGGCGTGAGGCGCCGGGGAACAGCCGGATTGTGAGACGGACAACACCCGTCCGGATGCTGGACGTTTCGTCCATTGACTGGACGGAGGCAAGTAAGATCGAACTCTAACTATTCGAGCCGGGTGGCAGTCCTGCCTGTGCCCGGCCGGTCTCACGAAAGCGCTTACCTATGTCATCCACCGATACCACCGCGCTGCCAGGTGCACACCAGCCGGTGAACTCCCGCGGCCGCGTCATCGTGGCCAGCCTGATCGGCACCACAGTGGAGTTTTACGACTTCTACGTCTACGCCACCGCCGCCGTCCTCGTCTTCCCGAAGCTCTTTTTCCCCAGCGCGAACGAAACCACGCAGCTGCTGAGCTCCTTTGCCGTGTTTGGCGTGGCCTTCATCGCCCGCCCCCTCGGCTCCATCATCTTCGGGCACTTCGGTGACAAGTTTGGCCGCAAGGGCACGCTGGTGGCTTCGCTGCTGACCATGGGTATCGCCACGTTCCTCATCGGCTGCCTTCCCACCGCGCTGGTTCCGGGCTGGGAGTTCCTGGCGCCGGCCCTGCTGGTGGTCATGCGCTTCGCCCAGGGCCTGGCGCTCGGCGGCGAATGGAGCGGGGCCGCGCTGCTGGCCACCGAAAATGCTCCCGCCAACAAGCGCGCCATCTACGGCACCTTCCCGCAGCTCGGCGCCCCGATCGGCTTCATCATCGCCAACGTCATCTTCCTGGTGGCAAGCTACACCCTGGCGCCGGAGGCCTTCGCGGCATGGGGCTGGCGCGTGCCGTTCCTGCTCAGCGCCGTCATGGTCATCATCGGCCTGTACGTCCGCCTCAAGCTGATCGAAACCCCGGCCTTCACCAAGGTCCTGGAGTCCAACGAGGTCGCCAAGCTGCCGCTGGGCCGCGTCTTCAAGACCAGCTGGCGCCAGCTGATCCTGGGTACCTTCATCATGCTGGCCACCTACGTGCTCTTCTACCTGATGACAACGTTCACGCTCACCTACGGCACCAAGCCAACCCTGGAAGGCGCCAAGGCCGCAGCCGAAAAGGCCGGCAAACCGATGAGCGAAGCCGCCGCCGCCGCGTTCGTCCCCGGCCTTGGCTACAGCCGCAACGACTTCCTCTGGATGCTGATTGCCGGCGTCGTCTTCTTCGGCATCTTCACCCTTGTCTCCGGACCGCTGGCGGAAAAGTTCGGCCGCCGCAAGATGCTCCTCGCAGTCACTGCCGGGATCTTCGTCTTCGGCCTGCTGTTCGTTCCGCTGTTCAGCGGCGGCTTCGTGGGCACCATGGGCCTGCTGATCCTCGGGTTCTCGCTCATGGGCCTCACCTTCGGCCCGATGGGGGCGCTGCTGCCCGAACTGTTCCCCACCAACGTGCGGTACACCGGATCCGCCATCAGCTACAACTTCTCCAGCATCCTGGGTGCAGCAGTGGCGCCGTTCATCGCGGTGGCCCTCTGGGAAGCTGCCAAGGGCAGCCCGGTCCTGGTCGGGGTCTACCTGACCTCGATGGCGGTGCTCACCTTGATCGCGCTGTTCCTCACCCGCGAAACCCGGGACGTGGACTACGAGAACAACGTGGCCTGACGCCCTGGGTGCAGTCCGGCCCGGTTAGTGGCTGAGATGCCCGGCCCCGCCCCCGCAATAACGGGGTTGGTGCCGGGCATCTGCCTTAAGTGCCGGAGGTAACCGGGCAGGAACGCACGACGGCGGGCTGCCGCGGCTTGGGAGGTTGGGGCTCAGCGGGCGTAGCGGGCCACGAAGTTCTTCAGCACGGCCATGGGCTCGGTGACGGTGAATTGCCGTGCCGCCGCCATGAGTTCCTCCGCGGACTCCGGCGGGAAGTAGCCGGCATGCCGGTAGATGTCGATCCGGGTCACCAGCCCGTCGGTGTCCAGCTCCGGGTGGAACTGGGTGGCGTAAAGGTTGGTCTTGACGCGGAACATGTGGACGGGGCAGGAGGCCGCCCGCGCCAGCAGCACAGCGTGCGGGGGCAGCGAGCTGACAGCTTCCTTGTGCCCGGTGAAGGCTGTGAAGGTTTGGGGCATTCCCTGCAGGATGGGGTCCTGCAGTCCCTCCTCAGTCAGTTCCACCTGCACCGCGCCCAGCGGCTCGCCGTAGGTCCGGTCGATCACGGCGCCCTGGTGGCTCCCGAGCGTGCCGACTCCGTAGCAGGCGCCGAGGAACGGGAAGTCAAGGTCCACCAGCTGGTCCAGGAGCGCTGCCAACTCCTGCTCCACGCGGTGCTGGACAGGGCTCTTGTGCTCCGGCGGGTCGCTGGAGGTGAAGGGGCTGCCGCCGACGATCACGCCGGAGTACTTTGAAAGGTCCAGCGAGGGCAGGGGAGCGGCTTCGAGCCGGACGCGGACCAGTTCCCGTTCTTCAAGCCCGCCGTACCTCAGGTAGGCGGCGTACTCATCCTCCGCGGCGGCATCCTCCGCACGGGAGGCCAGGAGCAGGAAAGGCAGCATGAGTAAAGTCTGCATCCTGGCGGCTGCACCTGCCAGCACCACGCCTGCCGGCACCAGGACTGCACCCGCCGGGTCGGGCTGTTTGCGTTCAGGCTATGTGCCGGCCCAGGTTAGATGCGGGCTCAGGCCGGCGGTTGCGTCAGCGACCGGCGGGACTGGGGCCGGGCCGCCGGGTCCGCGTGGCGGTGCAGCAGCTTCCAGTAGCCCTCCTCGCGCCGGAAGATGCTGGTCACGCGCAGGGCGAACTCCTCCGTGGCTGCAGCCCCGTCCAGCCGTGCCCGGAAATGCTCTGTCTCCACCAGGTAGGCAGTGTCGCGCGCCGTGTAGGAGGTCACGGTGTCGAAGCCCAGCATCTCGCCGTCGCGGAACTGGCGTGCCGCCTGGTCCAACCGGGCTTCCACCTGGGCCCAGCCGCGGGCGATCCCGCCGAACGGGTTTGCCAGCGTGACGTCATCCAGCCGGGAGTACAGTTCCTTGATTGGAGCCGCATTGCCGCGGGTGATCTCGGGAACCGCTTGGTGGTAGCGGTCCACTTCTTCCTGGAAACTTGGTGCGAGCATGGCTCCCGGGCCGCCTTCTAGTCCTCGATGGTGGCGATGATGGCGCCCGCGGACACCGTCTCGCCGGCCGTTGCGGTCAGGCCCGTGATGGTGCCGGAACGGTGTGCGGTGAGCGGCTGCTCCATCTTCATGGCCTCGAGGACCACCACCAGGTCGCCTTCGGACACCACGTCGCCGTGCGTCACAGCCACCTTCACAATGGTTCCCTGCATGGGGGAGGTCAGCGCATTGCCGGTGGCGGCGGCGGGACCAGCAGAGCGGGAGCGCTTCTTGGACTTGCCCGGCTTGCCCGTCGCAGCCGCTGCCGTTCCCGGCGTCCCCAGGGACGCGGGAAGGACCACCTCAAGGCGCTTGCCGCCTACCTCCACCACCACGCGCTGGCGGTCTTCGCCGGAGCCTTCGCCGTCAACGGTCCCCTCAGGGGTCCATGCGGGCAGGTTGTTGCTGAATTCGGTTTCGATCCACCGGGTGTGGACCTTGAAGGGGCCTTCGGCGGGTGCGAACGCAGGGTCCGAGACGACAGCGAGGTCGAACGGGATGACGGTGGGGATGCCCTCCACCACCATCTCCTCCAGGGCGCGGCGGGCACGCTGCAGGGCCTGCGGGCGGCTGGCGCCGGTGATGATGAGCTTGGACAGCATGGAATCGAAGTTTCCGCTGATCACGTCGCCCTGCTCCACGCCGGAGTCCACGCGGACACCGGGGCCGGTGGGGTTTTTCAGGACGCGGAGGGTGCCGGGGGCGGGCAGGAAGTTCCGGCCCGGGTCCTCACCGGTGATGCGGAATTCGATGGAGTGGCCGCGCACCTCGGGGTCGCCGTAGCCCAGTTCCTCGCCGCGGGCCAGCCGAAACTGCTCGCGGACCAGGTCGATGCCGGTCACTTCCTCGGAGACGCAGTGCTCCACCTGGAGGCGGGTGTTGACCTCAAGGAAGGAAATGGTTCCATCCTGGCCAACCAGGAATTCGCAGGTGCCTGCGCCCAGGTAGCCGGCCTCTTTCAGGATGGCCTTGGACGATTCGTACAGCTTGCGGTTCTGGTCCTCAGTGAGGAACGGGGCCGGGGCCTCCTCCACGAGTTTCTGGTTTCGCCGCTGGAGCGAGCAGTCGCGGGTGGACACCACCACGACGTTGCCGTGCGAATCGGCCAGGCACTGGGTCTCCACATGGCGCGGGGCGTCCAGGAAGCGCTCGATGAAGCATTCGCCGCGGCCGAAGGCTGCCGTGGCCTCGCGGACGGCGGACTCGTACAGTTCGGGGATTTCTTCCCGGGTACGGGCCACCTTGATGCCGCGCCCGCCGCCGCCGAAAGCGGCCTTGATGGCCACGGGCAGGCCGTGCTGGTCAACGAAGTCCAGGACCTCCTGCGCGGACTCAACGGGATCGGCCGTGCCGGGCACCAGCGGGGCACCCACCTTTTCGGCGATGTGCCGGGCCTGGACTTTGTCGCCCAAGGCGGAGATCGCCTCGGGGGAGGGGCCGATCCAGGTGATGCCGGCCTCGATCACCCGGGCGGCGAACTGGGCGTTTTCCGCCAGGAAGCCGTAGCCGGGGTGGATGGCGTCGGCGCCGGACTGGCGGGCGGCCTCGATGATCTTGTCCATCACCAGGTAGGACTCGGCGGCGGTGGTGCCGCCCAAGGCATAGGCCTCGTCAGCGAGCCGGACATGCAGGGCATCGCGGTCCGGGTCAGCGTAGACGGCGACGGAGGCGAGGCCTTCGTCCCGGGCCGCCCGGATAATGCGCACGGCGATTTCGCCGCGGTTGGCGATCAGCACCTTTGTGAGGCTCGGCTGCGTGGTTCCTGCGGACTGCTCCAAATTTGCTGACAAGGCGTCTCCTTCTTTCCTTCAGGGAGCCTAGCGCGGTTTTGAGGGTTCCGCCGATATTACTTGCGGAATCCGCGTGTGCAGCAGCCTTCCTTTGTAGGGAAGCTACAAGGAGGTCTGAAAACCGCCGGTCTTAGCGCGGCGGCCAGAGGTCCGTGATCCGCACATTGGCGGCAGCGAGCAGCCCGCGCAGGGTGGAGACGGAAAGGCCGACGACGGCGTGCGGGTCGCCGTCGACCTTCCGGATAAAGGCCCCGCCCAGGCCGTCGATAGTGAAGGAACCCGCACAGTGCAGCGGTTCACCGGTGGCGATGTAGGCGTCGATCTCTGCCGGTTCCATGTCCAGGAAGGAAACTTCGGCGGAGGCGACCGCCCCGAGCGTGGCGCCCGAGCCGCGGCCGCCGTTGCCGTCGTCGTCCGTGTCCCTGCAGTCCACCAGCCAGTGGCCCGTGTGCAGCACGCCCGCCCTGCCGCTCATCCGCAGCATCCGCTCGCGGGCGACGTCGGCGGTGTAGGGCTTGCCGTGGGCCTCGCCGTCGAACTCGAAGACGGAGTCGCAGCCCAGCACCAGCGCACCTTCCGCCTCCGGCAGCGACGCCACGGCCTCAGCCTTCGCCCGGGCCAGCAGCAGCGCGGTGTCATGCGGGTCGGTGACACCATACCGTTCCTGGACGGCGGCTTCGTCGACGTCGGACACCAGCACGGTGTGCCGGATACCGGCCTCGGCCAGGAGCTTGGTGCGGGCGGGGGACTGGGAGGCGAGGATCAGATGGAGCACGGCTTCAGCCTAGTGGACCAGCTCGCCGGCAACCGGTGCAGCCTGGCCGCGGTTGAGCTTGGCGCCCTCCACGTCAACGTCCGGCAGGATCCGGTCCAGCCAGCGCGGCAGCCACCAGGACCTGGCGCCCAGCAGGTACATCACGGCCGGGACGATGGTCATGCGGACCACGAAGGCGTCGAACAGGACGCCGAAGGCCATCGCGAAGCCCAGCGGCCGGACCATGGTGAGGTGGCTGAAGATGAAGCCGGAGAACACGCTCACCATGATGATCGCCGCGGCCGTAACCACAGCTGCCGCGTGCCGGAAGCCCACACGGACTGCCTCCTTGGCGGATGATCCGTGCATGTAGGCCTCGCGCATGCCGGAGGCGATGAACACCTGGTAGTCCATGGCCAGGCCGAACAGCACGCCGATCAGGATGATGGGCAGGAAGCTGAGCACCGCCCCGGGGTTGGCCACGTCGAAGACGTTCCCCAGCCAGCCCCACTGGTACACGGCCACCACGGCGCCGAAGGCCGCCGAAAGGGACAGCAGGAAGCCGCCCGTGGCCAGCAGCGGCACCACGATGGAGCGGAACACCAGCAGCAGCAGGACCAGGGAAAGGCCGACGACGATCGCCAGGTAAGGCGGCAGGGCGTCACCAAGCTTCGTGGAGACGTCCACGTTGCCGGCGGTCTGCCCGGTCAGGCCCATGGCGACGTCGTAGTCGGCCTTGATGTCGCCGTTGAGCCCGCGCAGTTCGGAGACTACCTTGACCGTACTGGCGCTGGCCGGGCCCTCCTTCGGGATGACCTGGAACACGGCGGTGCGGCGGTCTTCGCTGAGCGCCACCGGCACGGCGGCCACCACGTTGTCCACGGCACGGAGCTTGTCCGCGATGTCATACTGCAGCTTCTGCGCCTGGGTTGCGTCCAGGTTTGCGGGGAACTCGCCCACCGCCACGATGGGTCCGGTGACGCCTTCACCGAAGCTGCGCGCGGTCAGGTCGTAGGCCTGGTAGGCCTCGGACTCCACGGGTTCGGAGCCGCCGTCGGGCAGGGCCAGCTGCAGCTGGGTAGCTGGCAGGGCGAGGGTGCCCAGCAGGAGGACGCCGGCAATAAGCGCCACCCACGGGTGCTTGGTGACCAGGCCGCCCCAACCGTGGGTGCTGCGTTCGCGGTCGAGCGCAAGGTCGCTGGCTTCGTGGCCCGGTTCAGCGTTGTGGGCCTCCGACTTGGCCCAGGCCCGCTTGGAGATGATGCGCCGGCCGATCAGGGACAGCATGGCGGGGGTCAGGGTGATGGCGACCAGGACCGCAACGGCCACGGTTCCGGCTGCTGAAAGGCCCATGACGGTGAGGAACGGCAGGCCGGGAACCACCAGGGCTGCGAGGGCGATGATCACCGTGAGGCCGGCGAAGACCACCGCGTTGCCGGATGTGCCGTTGGCCCGGGCCACGGACTCTTCAGGGTCCATGCCAGCCAGGAGCTGGGTCCGGTGCCGGTTGACGATGAACAGGGAGTAGTCGATGCCCACGGCGAGGCCCAGCATGAGGGCCAGCATGGGGGAGATGGAGCTCATGTCGAACAGGCCCGAGAGCGCGAACGTAATGCCGACACCCACGCCGACGCCCATGATGGCCATCAACAGCGGAAGCCCGGCGGCAATCAGCGTTCCCAGCATGAGGATGAGGACCAATGCGGCCACTGCGATGCCGACGATTTCCGCGGTACCGAAGAGGGCCGAGATGTCCTCGGTGATCTCCTTGCTCGCGAATGCCGTCACGCCGGCCGAGGAGGTTTCGTGGGCGATCTGCTGCACCTGCTTGCGGACCGTTGGGGCCAGTCCGTTGATGGACGTGTTGAACTGCACCTGGGCCACGGCCGCCTTGTTGTCCTCGGAAACGAAGCGGATCGCGGAGGCTGCCTGGGCCTGGCGCTTGCCGAGTTCCAGCTTGGCCTTATTGGCCTCCAGTTCCTGGGTGCCGGCGTCGAGCTTGGCCTGCCCGGCCGCCAGCGCCGCCTTCTGCTGGCCCAGCTGGGCCTCAATCAGTGCTGCCGGCGCTCCCGCCGCGGTGAGCTGCTGCTCGGCGGCCGCAAGCTGCGCCTTGCCGGCCTCCAGCTGTGTCCGGGAGGCGTCAAGCTGGGCCTGGCCGGCGGCCAGCTGCTGTTCGCCGTCGGTGATGGCCTTGCCGGCCTGGTCCACCTGGGCCTGGGTAGCGAACGGATCCACCGTGCCGCGGACTTCGGGGAGGGTCTGGAGCTTCTTCAGTGCGTCCGTTACGGCCGCCCGGCTCTCCGCTGTGAAGCCGCCGTCGGGCGCTTCGAAGACGATGGTGGCGCTTCCGCCGGACGCCGAGGGCAGCTCCTGCTTGAGCTTGTCCGCGATCCGCTGGGTTTCGGTTCCGGGAATCTGGAAGTTGTTGGACAGGGTGCCGTGGAAGGCCGCGGCCGAACCGCCCACGGCCACCAGCACGGCAAGCCAAAGCGAGATGACAAGCCAGCGCCGGCGGTAGGAGAACTTGCCGAGGCGGTAGAGGAGGAGTGCCATGCGGGAGAGCCGATCTGATCAGGAGGAACGGGTTGCGGATGGGAAAGCAGTGGTGTTGAAGCCTGCGCCCAGCAGGGCCATGGAGTCGATGAGCAGCTGGCGGAGCTCGTCCAGCGAAGCGGGGGATAAGTCCGGGCCGCGGCGGCTGAACCAGACCTCCATGGCTGCCTTGCCGCAGGAGATGATGGAGCCGGCCAAGGCGTGGACGTACAGCTCGTCCTGTCCGCCGGGGGTACCGGCGAGGCGTTCCCGGGCGACCGTGAAGACCTGGGTCCGGCAGTAGTCCCATGCCTCGAGTTCGGGGTAGGACATCAGCGGGCTTTGCTGCGTCAGCGTGAACAGTTCCGCCAGCGGTGCTATGGCCTTGGGGTCGGCCAGGGCCACCAGTGCGGCCTGCGCCGACTCGAGCATGGGTTCCTCTGCCGGGCGGAGGCGCAGAATCTGTATGGCCTTGTCCAGGAAGCCGTGGACGATGGACGCCAGGGCGGCGTCGGTGCTGCTGAAGTAGTTGAAGAAGGTGCGGCGTGAAATGCCCGCGGCGTCGGCGATGTCCTCCACCGTAAAGTTGCCGGGGCCCTTGGAACGAAGAAGTCCCAGCGCGGCGTCCGTGATGGCCTGGCGCGTGGCTGCCTTGTTGAGCTCCCGGCGCGATGGGGTAGCCGGCTCAGCGCCTGGCGAAGAAAGGGGTGTTGCCACAGCCCTTACACTACGTGCAACTTTGCACTGCATGCAAGTTGTGAGACTCCCGAGGACTGAAGGTCCAACTGGATTCACAGGAGAACGAAAGGTTCCGAACAGCCCCTCCTGATCCTGGCCAGTGAAGCTTGGTGTGTCTCGCCAAGAGGCGTACCACCAGCAGCCGTCACGCGACGGCGAATCAGGAGACAAAAGATGAAACGCACGAAGAAGATGACCTTGGGCCTGTCAGCCGCCGCGCTGGCGCTCGGTGCCGGAATCGGCGTTGCCGGAATGGCCTCTGCCACCACTACGACGCCCACTCCCACGCCCAGCTCGAGTTCCAGCGCTTCGGCTGACGGAAGCACCGGTGCTGCCCAGGACGGGATGGGCAGGCGCGGCGGACGCGGCGGCCACGGCTTGGAGCAGGCCTCCACGCTGGCTGCGAAGCTCGGCGTGGACGAAGCCAAGGTGAAGGAAGCCCTGAAAACCTTCCGCGAGGCCAACAAGCCCAGCACGCCGCCGGCTGAGGGGCAGAAGCCGGATGCGGCTGCCCGCGAGGCTGCGCTCGCCAAGTCCCTTGCCACATCGCTGGGCATTGATGAGGCGAAGGTGACAGCGGCCCTCCAGGAGATCCGCAGCGAGGAGCAGTCCGAGCATGCCGCTGAGCTCAAGAGCCGGCTGGACAAGGCGGTCACGGACGGGAAGCTGACACAGGCCGAGGCGGACGCGGTGACCAAGGCTGTCCAGAGCGGAGTAATCGGGGGCGGCGGCCGCTAACCCAGCGTGCTGGGAGTCCTTAACCCAAAAGAGCGTCCCCGGGTAATCTCCCGGGGACGCTCTTCTATATCTGGTGCCCGTTACGCCTTTGCATCCTGCAGTTCGCGGGGTGCGGTGTCAGCAGTGGTGCCGTCGGTCGCGGCGGCCACGGCGTCGCTGTCGTCCACAAACGGCGTGCCGTTGCGGGGCGCGTTGTACAGCGACTCATCCAGGATGCCCTGTCGCTTGGCCACGATGGTGGGGACCAGCGCCTGGCCTGCAACGTTCACAGCGGTGCGGCCCATGTCCAGGATCGGGTCGATGGCGAGCAGGAGTCCGACGCCGGCCAGCGGCAGTCCCAGCGTGGAGAGCGTAAGGGTGAGCATCACCACGGCGCCGGTGGTGCCGGCGGTTGCTGCGGATCCGAGGACCGAGACCAGGGCGATCAGCAGGTACTGGCTGAAGTCCAGGTGGATGCCGAAGAACTGGGCCACGAAGATGGCCGACACGGCAGGGTAGATGGCCGCGCAGCCATCCATCTTGGTGGTGGCGCCCAGCGGCACGGCGAAGGAAGCGTAGGCGCGGGGGACGCCCAGGCTGCGCTCGGTCACGCGCTGGGTGAGCGGCAGGGTTCCCACGGAGGAGCGGGATACGAAGGCCAGCTGGACGGCGGGCCATACGCCGGAGAAGTACTGCCTGATGGACAGGCCGTGGCTGCGGATCAGGATGGGGTAGACCACGAACAGCACCAGGACCAGGCCTGCGTAGATGGCCACGGTGAACTTGCCGAGCGAGCCGATGGTGTCCCAGCCATAGACGGCGACGGCGTTGCCGATCAGGCCGATGGTGCCCAGCGGTGCGATGCGGATGATCCACCATAGGACTTTCTGGATGACGGCGAGGGCCGAGGCATTCAGCTTCAGGAAGGGCTCTGCAGCCTTGCCCACCTTGAGGGCGGCGACGCCCACGGCGATGGCGATGACCAGGATCTGCAGGACGTTGAAGCTGACGGAGGTGGTGACGGCGCCGGAATCGCCGACGGTGGAGCTGGCACCCAGGCCCAGGAAGTTCTTGGGGAAGAGGCCCACGAGGAAGGCCCACCAGTCACCGGACTTGCCGGTGTACTTGGCGTCCCCGCTGATGCCGGTGTTGGCTCCGGGCTGCAGCAGGACGCCCAGGCCCATGCCGATCAGCACTGCGATCAGGGACGTGATGGCGAACCACAGCAGCGTGTTCCATGCCAGCCTGGCCGCGTTCGATACCTGGCGCAGGTTGGAGATGGAGCTGACCACGGCGGTGAAGATCAGCGGAACGACGGCGGTCTGCAGCAGGGACACGTAGCTTGAGCCGATGGTCTGCAGTGTGGCGCCGAGCGCGTTGGGGTTGGCCTTGGTGCTGCCGGTGTATTTGGCCAGCAGTCCGAGGCCGAGGCCCACGATAAGGGCGGCGATAATCTGGAAGCCGAACGAGCCCGCCCATTTGGGCAGCTGGAATCCGGTCTTCCCTGCGGGAGATGGGGTGCTTGTCTGAGTGCTCACCAGAACAAGCTAGACCCCATCCAATACCACGTCGAACCAACATTGAGAAATGTTACGTACATGATTTGCGCCGAGATCTGGAAAAACCGCGAGAACGTAAGGCAGACAGTGGCATTTGTTACTTATTCCCAGCGCCGGTGTGCTTAACATCTCGCGATTGAGTCAGGACAGCAGCGCCCGGCGAAGGGTATCGAGTCCAACGGAGCCGATGTTGAGGGCCTTGGTGTGGAACTCCTTGAGGTCGAACCCGGGCCGTGATTCCAGTTCGGTGCGGATCTGTTCCCAGAGGCGCTGGCCCACTTTGTAGGAGGGGGCCTGGCCAGGCCAGCCGAGGTAGCGGGTGAACTCGAAGTTCAGTTGGCCCTCGCTGATGGGGAGGTTTTCCTTGAGGAAGTCGTAGCCCTTGTCGGCGGTCCAGGTGCCGGAGCCCCAGCGTTCGGGGATTTCCAGTTCGAGGTGCACGCCGATGTCGAAGACCACCCGGGCTGCACGCATGCGCTGCATGTCCAGCATGCCCATGTGGTCGCCCGGGTCTTTCAGGTAACCGAGTTCCTGCATGAGCTTTTCGGCGTAGAGGGCCCAGCCTTCGCCGTGGCCGGAGGTCCAGCAGACGTTGCGACGCCACTTGTTCAGCAGTTCGCGGCGGTAGGTGGCAGTGGCCACCTGGAGGTGGTGGCCGGGGACGCCCTCGTGGTACACGGTGGTGGTTTCAGCCCAGGTGGTGAACGTGTCCTCGCCGGCGGGGACGGACCACCACATGCGGCCGGGGCGGCTGAAGTCGTCGGAGGGGCCGGTGTAGTAGATGCCGCCTTCGTCGGTGGGGGCGATCCTGCACTCGAGCTTCTTCATGACGTCCGGGATGTCGAAGTGCACGCCGGCGAGTTCGGCCACGGCTTTGTCGGAGAGGCCCTGCATCCATTCCCGCAGTGCCTCGGTGCCTTTCAGTTGGCGGGCGGGATCGTTGTTGAGGATTTCCTTGGCTTCGGAGATGGTGGCGCCTGCCTTGATGGTTGCCGCAACCTGTTCCTGCTCGGCGATGAGGCGGTCCAGTTCCTGCACGCCCCACGCGTAGGTTTCCTCCAGGTCCACCTCGGCGCCCAGGAACGAACGGGAAGCCAGGGCGTAGCGGCCCCTGCCTACGGCGTCCTTCTCGGGAGCAGCGGGGAGCAGTTCGGTGCGCAGGAATTCCGCCAGTCCGGTGTAGGCACGCCGGGCGGCGTCAGCGCCGGCGTCGAGCTTGTCCTGCAGGGCTGCGGGCAATGGCCCGGCAGAGGTGGAGGCCTGCGCCGCCAGCTTGGCGAAGAAGCCGTCTGCCGCGGCGTACTTCGCCACCTGCTCGATGACGATCCGCACCTGGCGTGCAGCTGCCACCCTGCCGGCGTCCTTGGCCAGGCGCAGGGATTCGGTGTAGCCGCTGATGGCCGCAGGCACGTTGTGCGCGCGCCCGGCAATGTGTTCCCAGTCCTGCTCGGTGTCGGTGGGCATGAGGTCGAAAATGGCCCTGATGTCCTGGGCCGGGGAGGCGATGTTGTTCAGCTCCGCGTACTCCCACCCGGAGGCGTGGATAAGGAGCTGCAGGCCCAGCCGCTCCCGCATGGCGTCCAAGGTGACGGCGTCCACGTCGTCCTCAGGCTCCAGGCCTTCCAACGTGGCCAGGGCATCACGTGCCGCCTCTGCGAAACCTGCGATGCCGGCGGGGGAGAAGTCCTGGTACTCCGTCTCATGTCCGGGCAGGCCAAGGGTGGTGGCAAACGTCGGGTTGAGCCTGATGAGGGTGTCTGTGTAGTTGTCCGCGACGGCGTCGATCCGGGTATGCGGGCGCGCGGCGGAAGAGGTGTCTGTAGTCACACCCAGAGCCTAACGGGGCAGGGTGGGCAACGTCAGCATGCCCCGCCGGGGTCGGCGCTCCTGTCAGCCCTGGCTGCGCTTCCAGGCGCCCGGCCCGGGCGTGGGGGCGAGGCGGAGCTGCTGCCGGCGCACCCAGTGGCGCACGCTGGGGCTCTTGCGGGGAGCAGGGCTCTCGCCACCCAGGGAGAGCACGACGGCGGTCAGCGCGGCCAGTTCCTCGGCGTTCGGCTGCCCTTTGACAACAGAGAGCAGGGGAGCGGCTTGGGCTTCAGGGGTGTCGGCTGGGCCTGCAGGGCTTTCAGTGGGCGTCACAGCGGGATGTTCCCGTGCTTCTTGGCGGGGAGGCTGGCCCGTTTGTCGCGCAGGGCACGCAATCCCTTGATGATCTGGATGCGGGTGTCCGAGGGGGCGATGACCGCATCCACGTAGCCGAGTTCGGCAGCCTGGTAGGGGTTGAGGAGTTCTTCCTCGTACTGGCGGATCACTTCGGCCCGGCGGGCCTCAACATCGCCGCCGTCCTGGGCGACGGCTGCCAGATCGCGCCGGTACAGGATGTTCACCGCGCCCTGTGCACCCATGACGCCGATCTGCGCCGTGGGCCAGGCCAGGTTCAGGTCCGCGCCAAGCTTCTTGGAACCCATGACAATGTAGGCGCCGCCGTAGGCCTTGCGGGTGATGACGGTGAGCTTGGGGACGGTGGCCTCGGCGTAGGCGTAGAGGAGCTTGGCCCCGCGGCGGATAATGCCCTGGAACTCCTGGTCCTTGCCGGGAAGGAACCCGGGAACGTCCACCAGGGTGATGATCGGGATGTTGAAGGCGTCGCAGTGGCGGACAAAGCGGGCGGCCTTTTCGGAGGCGGCGATGTCCAGGGTGCCGGCGAACTGCAGCGGCTGGTTGGCCACGATGCCAACAGTGTGCCCCTCCACCCGGCCGTAGCCGATCATCACGTTGGGGGCGTACAAGGCCTGCATCTCGAGGAAGTGCCCGTCGTCGACGATCTGTTCCACCACGGCGCGCATGTCGTAGGGCTGGTTGGCAGAATCCGGGACCAGCGCATCCAAGGCGAGGTCGTCGTCGTCAATTTCCAACTCCTGCTGGTGTCCCAGCACGGGCGCCTCGGACAGGTTGTTGGAGGGCAGGAAGTCCAGCAGTTCGCGCACGAACTCGATGGCGTCGGTTTCGTCCGAGGCCAGGTAGGTGGAGGTTCCGGTGGTGGCATTGTGCTGCCGCGCTCCACCCAGGGTTTCCATGTCCACGTCCTCGCCGGTGACAGTCTTGATGACGTCCGGGCCGGTGATGAACATGTGCGAGGTCTTGTCCACCATCACCACATAGTCGGTGAGGGCGGGGGAATAGGCCGCGCCGCCGGCGGAGGGGCCCATGATGAGCGAGATCTGCGGCACCACGCCGCTGGCATGGACGTTGTTGCGGAAGATGTCGGCGAACATGGCCAGCGAGGCAACGCCTTCCTGGATGCGGGCGCCGCCGCCGTCCAGGATGCCGACGACGGGGCAACCGTTCCGGAGCGCGAACTCCTGGACCTTGACGATCTTTTCGCCGTTGACCTGGCTGAGTGATCCGCCGTAGACGGTGAAGTCCTGGCTGTAGACGGCAACCAGCCGTCCATCCACGGTGCCGTAGCCGGAGACCAGGCCGTCGCCCAGCGGCTTCTTCTTCTCCATGCCGAAGGCGGTGGAGCGGTGGACAGCCAGGGCGTCGAACTCGACAAATGAGTCCTCGTCCAGCAGGAGGGCAATGCGCTCACGGGCGGTGTTCTTGCCCCGCGCGTGCTGCTTTTCGATGGCTTCGGGGCCGGAGGGCTGTTCGGCGCGCGCCTGGCGGTCGCGGAAATCGGCAATCTTCCCCGCGGTCGTTGTCAGATCGTGGCTCATCAAGTGTCTCCGGCTCTGTAGCAGGTCAATTCCGTTGGCTGGTACGTCGGGCTGCGCGGCGCTTTAAGTAGCATCCACACAAAAGACGAACCCTGCTGGCAAGTCTAGTGACGCTTTGGACGCCCACGGCTGTAGGGAACCTACAATTTTCTGCCGTTCCAGCCGCCTCCCATCAATGTTACTCACCGGTAACTTAGTTGGGCTACAGTGGTGCCATGACCCCAAGCGACGATGCTTTGCATGCTCCCGACAGCCCCTACCGGGCGGCAGGTTCCCTGGCCGGACGGACCATCCTGATTTCCGGCGGCAGCCGCGGGATCGGGCTCGCCATAGCCAAAAGGGCGGCGCGCGACGGCGCCAACATCGTGCTCCTGGCCAAGACGGGGGAGCCGCATCCCAAGCTGGAGGGTACGGTCTACACCGCTGCCGAGGAACTGGTGGCCGCGGGTGGCCAGGCTCTGCCACTGGTGGGTGACGTGCGCAGGGATGACGACGTGGCCGGCGCGGTGGATGCCGCGATGGAGCGGTTTGGCGGCATCGACGTCGTCATCAACAATGCGTCAGCCATCGACCTGTCCACTACGGACGCCGTCGACATGAAGAAGTACGACCTGATGCAGGACATCAACGTCCGCGGCACCTTCCTGCTGTCAAAACTGGCCCTGCCGGCGCTGCGGGCCTCGGAGCAGGGGCACATCCTCACGCTCTCCCCGCCGCTGAACCTGCACCCCTCCTGGGCGGGCAAACACCTCGCCTACACCATGGCCAAATACGGGATGAGCCTGACCACCCTGGGCCTCGCCGAGGAGTTGAAGGCGGACGGGATCCGGGTCAACTCCCTGTGGCCCTGCACCCTGATCGACACCGCTGCCATCCGCAACATGCCCCACGGCGAAAGCATGGTCCTGGCCGCGCGGGGCCCGCAGATCATGGCCGACGCCGCCCATGCGGTCCTCACCGGAGCCAACCTCGGTACCGGCACGCCGCCGTCGGGCAACTTCTACACGGACGAGCAGGTCCTGGCTGCTGCCGGCGTGGCGGACTTCCGCCCCTACAGCCTGGGGGCGCCCGAGGACCAGCTGGTTCCCGACATCTTCCTGTAGCGGCGCCACCGGCGCGGTGTTCCGCTCGGTAGGATTTAGGTATGGACGACGCACACGCACCGGGCACCCCCCTGAACCGAGGGGACCTGGCCGACCAGCGCTTCCTGTCCGCCACGGGGATACCCCGGATCGATGTGGTGGACTCCACCGGCTCCACCAATGCTGACCTCCTGCGCGGTGCCACGGTGGATCCCGCGGCCTGGCCGGACCTCTCCGTCCTCACCGCCGAGTACCAGACTGCCGCCAGGGGCCGGCTGGACCGGCACTGGGAAACTCCGCCGCTGAGTTCGGTGTCCGTCTCGATAGTCCTGCGCCCGGTCAACGCGGACGGACGGCCGCTGCCTACCCAGAGTTACTCCTGGCTCTCTTTGATCGCGGCTCTCGCGCTGCGGGAGACACTTTTGGAAACCGCCGGCATCCCGGCCGAGCTCAAATGGCCCAACGACGTCCTGGTGCGCGGCAGGAAGATCGCCGGCATCCTGGCACAGCTCGGACCGATGGCGGACGGCAACGTGCCCCCCGTCATCCTGGGCACCGGCCTGAACGTCACCCTGCGCGAAAGCGAACTTCCCGTTCCCACCGCCACCTCCGTGGCCCTTGAAGGTGCCGGCACCACAGACCGCACAGCCCTGCTGAAGAGCTACCTGTCCCACTTTGCGGTCCTTTACCGCAGTTTCTGCAATGCCGACGGCGACCCCACAGCGGGCATGGCGGGTGGGCCCTCGTTGCACAAAAGGGTGGAGGCCGTCATGGTCACGCTGGGCAAGCAGGTGCGCGCCCAGCTTCCCGGCGACCACGAAATTATTGGACACGCCTCCCGGCTGGACGACTACGGCTCGCTGCTGGTGGTGGACCGCGACGGGCGCGAGCACGTGGTGACGGCGGGAGACGTGGTGCACCTGCGGCCCTGGACAGCGCCGGACGCGCCCAACCAAGGCGGTTATGCGTAAAACCCTCGTTCCCGGGGAGCAGGTCATCGTCACAACCCGTCCGCAGCCGAGGAGGCTGGCCGGGGCTGCGGTGGCCTTCGTGCTGGCCCCGGCGCTGGCTGCCTACGCAAGCGCCTGGATCATCCGCGGCGGCGCGGCACGCCTGGCGCCAGCGATCGGCCGGCAATGGACGCCGTGGCTCGTCACCGCCTGCGTCCTCGCGGCTGCAGCGGTATGGCTGGGCTACTGCCTGCCGCGCCTGCTCCGCTGGCAGGGCACCCGCTACACCCTGACCAGCCAGCGGATGGTGGCCCGGTACGGCCTGCTGAACCGGCGGGACCAGCAGGTGAACCTCGCATCGGTCCGTAACCTGACGGTCCACGAATCGGTGCTGCAGCGATTGGTGCGCTCCGGGAATATATCCTTGGAAACCGGGTACCAGGGCGTGGTGACCTTTCGTGACGTGCCCGAGGTTGCAAGGTTCCGTGACTTTATCCTCGATGCCATCGGGGAATTGCCGGATGAAAGCGGGGCCCAGCCGGGCGGCGCCACGTATTACCCCGCCGGTGCGTTTCCGGAGGATATGAGAGAAGGTGGACGGGATGACCGATGAGGACCAGCAGGAACGCGTCGACAGCATCGCACCCGGCACCGCCGGCTTTGATCCTGCCCCTTTTGGATCCGCCGCTTTTCGGCCTGCCGCTTCTGATACCGGCGCGGACTCCTCCGCCGACCCGTCGGGGTCCGAAACCTTTTCCGACCCCGTGATGCCCGCCGTCGACCGGCACCCGCCCACCGGCGCGATGTCCGCCGAGCGCCTTGCCATGAAGGCCCTCGAGGCCCGCCTCCTGGGCGGGGAACGCAAGCTGCGCCGTCGTGAAGTTGCGGCCGGCGCCGGCCTTTCACTCCTCTCGGCCCGCAAACTCTGGCGCGCCCTGGGCTTCCCGAATCTCGGCGACGAGGACGTTGCCTTCACCGAGCGCGACCAAGCGGCCCTGTCCACCGTGGTGGACCTGGTCCGCACCGGCAAGCTGACCGAGGAAGCGGCCATCTCGATCACCCGCTCGATCGGGCAGATGACCGACCGCATGGTGGTCTGGCAGATCGAGGCCCTGGTTGAGGACATGGTCCACGAGCAGGGCGTCACGGATGCCGTGGCCCGAAAACGGCTGGTCAATGAGCTCCCCGCGTTGGTTGACCCGCTCGAGGAAGTCCTGGTGTACTCCTGGCGCCGACAGCTCAACGCCGCCGTCCAGCGTCTCGCCCTCCGGGCTGAAGCAGGCTTACAGGCGAGCGAAGAAGGCCGGGAAGGCGACGAGGATGACGCGCCGCTGCCCCTGGCCCGCGCCGTGGGTTTCGCGGACCTGGTTTCTTACACCAGCCTGTCCCGCCGGATGAACGAAAAGACACTCGCACGGCTGGTCCAGCGCTTTGAAAACAAGTGCGCCGAGATCATCTCCGTGGGCGGCGGACGGCTTGTCAAGACCGTGGGCGATGAAGTCCTCTATATCGCCGAAACCCCTGCGGCCGGCGCCGAGATTTCCCTGGCGCTCGCCGAGGCCTTCACCGAGGATGAGATTCTCCCGGAAGCCCGGGTGGCCATGGTGTGGGGCAGGATCCTGTCCCGCCTCGGTGACATTTATGGTCCCACCGTCAACCTCGCAGCACGCTTGACTACCCTCGCCGATCCCGGCACCGTCCTGGTGGACTCCATGACCGCCTCTGCCCTGGAGCACGATGAGCGCTTCGTCCTGATCCCGCAGGACCCCGAGAACGTCCGCGGGTTCGGCGAGATCAACCCGGTACGCCTCACGCGCGGCCGCGGCAAGGGCTTGGTGTTGGACTAAGCCCTGGTGAATCCGGGGCGCGGCGTCTTGGTTCCGGCGTCCTTGTCACTGTTTATCCACTTGTTGGTGAATTAGCGGTACTGTTGTGCTGCCCGGCGTCCATGGAAGCCGGGTCCGGCTGTGAGCCAGAAATCTGGGGGAGATTCTACGAATGAAACGCCGCGGACAAACGCGCGCCCAAAGCACTGCTGCCGGCCTGCCCAAGCGCCGGTTTTCGCGCCCCCGGTGGTTCCCTGGTACTGCGTTTGGTGCTGTGGTGGCTGTTGTGGTGACGGGTGCTGTGTTGTATCCGGGGTTTAAGACCACTGAGGTGGAGTTGAATGACGGTGGCGTGTGGGTGGTGTCGAAGTCGAAGAATGCTGTGGGGCGGTTGAATTATCCGTCGCGGGTGTTGGATGGGGCGGTGACGCCGGCGTCGACGACGTTTGATGTGTTGCAGCATGCCGGTGAGGTTTTTGTTGATGATGAGACTGGTTCGACGTTGAATCAGGTGTCGCCGGCGAATATGCGTCTTGGTGGGGATAAGCAGTTGCCGGGGGCGGCTGATGTGAGTTTTGGTGCGCGGACGATTTCGGTGACGGATGCTGCGTCGGGGAAGGTGTGGGCGGTGTCGCCGTCCACGGTGAATGGTTTTGATAAGGAAGCGTCCGAGCCGGTGATGGTGGGTTCGGAGGGGATTGTGTCGGCGGTGGGTGCCGATGACCGGATTTATTCGGCGGATCCGAAGACCGGGGTGGTGACGGTGACGGGGGTGGATGCCAGTGGGGCGGTGACGTCGTCGGAGTCCAGTGCCTGGGATGGTCTTAAGGGTGCGGGGGATTTGCAGATGACGGTGGTGGGGGACCGGCCGGTGGTGTTGGATGCTGCGGCGGGGAGCCTGTTTTTGCCTGGTGGTAAGAAGTTGGCGTTGGAGAATGCGCGGGAGGCGAGGCTGCAGCAGGCCGGGCCGGGCAGTGATGTTGTGGCGGTGGCGACGCGGTCGGCGTTGTTGGAGCAGCCGTTGGGTGGGGGGACTGCGAGGACGGTGACCTTCGATGGTGAGGGTGTTCCGGCTGCTCCGGTGCAGTTGGGTGGTTGTGTGCATGCGGCGTGGTCGGGGGCGAATAAGTATGTCCGGGATTGCGTCAATGATGGGGACGATAAGAAGGTGGACGTGCCTAAGGCGAGTGCGTCGCCGTCGTATGTTTTCCGGGTGAACCGGGATCTGGTGGTCCTCAATGATGTGAATTCGGGCAATGTGTGGCTGGTGAACCAGAACATGCAGCTGGTCAACAACTGGGACGACGTCATCCCGCCCAAGGAAACCTCCGATGACGCGGACAAGGACTCCGCCGACGAAGTCCAGCAGACGGTCCTGCCGGACCGCACCAAACCCAACAATGCCCCGGTGGCCAAACCGGACCAATTCGGCATCCGTGCCGGCAAGACAACCATCCTGCCGGTGCTGGACAACGACTCCGACCCCGACGGCGACGTCCTCACCGTCCGCACCCCGGAAGGGGTGAAGGCGGGTGCGGTGTCGCCCATCTACGGCTCGACAGGCCTGCAGATCGCCGTACCGGCTGACAAAACAGGCAGCGAGACCTTCACGTACACGGTGGACGACGGCCGGGGCCTTTCCGCGTCGGCGGACATCACCCTCAGCATTGTCCCGCCCGGCACCAACACGGCGCCGCGGCAGAAACCGAACCGGAACACCACGCTGGTGGTCCAATCGGGCAAGGCCGTCACGCAAAATATCCTTCCGGACTGGATGGACCCTGACGGCGACGACCTGTTCGCCGTCTCCGTGTCCAGCAGCGACCCCCTGGACCAGGCCCGCATCCGCCCCGACGGCCAGCTCACCTTCCAGGATTCCGGCTCCGGTCCCGGCCGGAAGGTCCTGACCGTTTCGGTCTCGGACGGACAATCCACAGCGGAGGGGAAGATCACTGTGGATGTCAGGAGCCCCGGCGCCCTGCCGCCCATCGCCAACGCCGACCACGTGGTGGCAGTAGCAGGCAGCGACACCGTCATCACGCCGCTGAAGAACGATTCGGACCCCCAGGGTGGGACCCTGCGGCTGGCGCAGGCCAGCCCCGACGCTGAATCCACTGCCACCCTCAACCCGGACCAGCAGACCTTCACCTTCAACTCCCGCACCCTCGGGGCGCACTACGTCAGCTACCTGGCGACCAACGGTCCCGCCAGCGCACAGCAATTGGTGCGCGTGGATGTGGTGCCGGGCACCGACGAGGGAGCGCCCGTTGCCGTCCGCGATACCGCACTGCTGCCCACCGGCGGCGACGTCCTGGTAGACGTCCTTGGCAACGACTTCGACCCGTCGGGCGGGGTCCTGGTGGTGCAATCCGTGACCGCCGACGCTGGACTGCCGGTGAGCGTCGCGGTGCTTGACCACTCCGTGGTGAGGATCACCGACATCCGCGCCGAAGGCCAATTGACCGTGCGGTACACCGTGTCCAACGGCCGCTCCTCCGCCATCGGCGAGATTGCCGTGCTGATGGTCCCTGCCCCGGCCAAGCTCCAGGCACCCCAGGCAAAGCCGGACGAGGCCACGGTCCGGATCAACGACGTCGTCACCATCCCTGTCCTGGCCAACGATTCCGACCCCAACGGCTCCAAGCTCACCCTGCTGCCCGATCTTGCCCAGCAGCCTGACGCTGCCGACGGGCGCATGTTCGTGGCGGGCGACCAGCTACGGTTCATCGCCGGGCCCGAGGCAAAAACCGTCTATGCCATCTACAAGGTGCAGAACGCATCCGGGCAGGTGGACTCCCAGCAGGTCACCATCCGCATCCGCGCCCGCGACGATGACCGGAACACCCGGCCCGAGCCGCGCAACCTGACCGCCCGCGTCGTGGCAGGAATGACGGTCAAAGTACCCGTGCCCCTGGACGGCATCGACGCCGACGGCGACTCCGTCCAGCTCATCGGCATCGACAAGGCACCGGCCATGGGAACAGCCGTGGTGCGGGACGGCTACCTGGAATTCACCGCCGCGGGCGATGCTGCGGGCACCGACAGCTTCACCTACCGGGTCCGCGACCGGATCGGTGCCGAGAACACCGGCACCGTCATTGTCGGCATCGCCCCGCTGGAAGCCAACAACCAGAGACCCATTGCCGTGGACGACGCCGTCGACGTCCGGCCCGGCCGCAAAGTGGCCGTGGAGGCCCTGGCCAATGATTCAGACCCCGACGGCGATCCCCTCAGCCTGGTTTCCGACGGTTTCGAGGCCGCACCCGAACTTCAGGTCGAGGCAACGGACGGCGCCAAGGTGCTTTTCACCGCTCCCGCGGCCGCCGGCAACGAAAGCATCAGCTACCGCATCCAGGACGACAAGAAGGCCTCCGCCAGTGCGGTGATCCGCATCCGGACCAGCCCGGACGCGGAGCTCAAACGGCCCGTGGCCAAGGATGACCGGGTCACGGTGGCCGAAACCCTTGGCAAGACCGCAGTGGATGTACCCGTCCTGAAGAACGACTCCGATGCCGACGGCGTGGCCGCAGACCTTAATATCAGCCTGCCCGACGGCAACCCCAATGCCCGCGTGGGCGGCTCCGGCAACCTCGTGGTGACGCTGACCGCGGAGGACCAGCTGATCCCCTACACCGTGACCGACGTGGACGGCCTCACCTCCACGGCCCTCATGTGGATCCCCGGCCAGGGTGCGCAGTACCCCACCCTGGCCAAAACGGAGCCGGTCGAAGTCATGTCCGGCAAGGACATCACCCTGGACCTCGCCGAATACGTCCGGGTCCGCAACGGCCGCACCGCCAGGGTCACCGTGGCTGATTCGGTGCGGGTCCAGGGCGGATCGCCGGAGGGCGTCATCCAGTCCGACGGCAAGGCCCTGCGTTACACCGCGAAAGCCGATTATGTGGGCCCCGGCTCCATCACGTTCGAGGTGACGGACGGCTCCGGACCGGACGATGGCGACGGCCTGAAAGCCACGCTGGTAATCATGACCAAGGTGATCCCGGACCCCAACGCCAACCACCCGCCCACCTTCAGCGGCACTTCGGTGGACGTTCCGAAAGCCGAACAGGCAACGGTTGACCTGGCCGGGCTGGCCAAGGACGTGGATGAACGGGACAAGGACAACCTCCGCTTCGAACTGGACGGGACGCTTCCGGCCGGGTTCAAGGCAAAGGTCGACGGCGCCACGCTCGCCATCACTGCCGACGGTTCCCTTGGGGTCGGCGTCACTGGAAATATCCAGGTGAAGGTCACCGACGGCAGGTCACCCGCCGTGGGCGCCACCATCACCGCCCGCCACGTCGCCTCCAACCGGCCCCTGCCCGTGGCCAACGATGACGTGGTGGACAAAGCCAACGCGGGAAAGACGGAACAGGTCAAAGTCCTGGCCAACGACTTCAATCCGTTCCCGGACACACCCCTGCGGATCATTGGCGCCACCGTGGAGACCGGAGCCGCGGCCGGACAGCCGGCGGTGGCAGGCGACAGCATCACCGTTACCCCGGCTGACGGGTACAAGGGCGTCATGGTGGTCCGCTACACCGTGGGGGACAAAACGGGCGACCTGTCACGCCAGGTCGACGGGCGCCTGCGTCTCACCGTCCGCGGCAAACCCGATGCGCCTTCGGCGCCCAGCGCCACTGACGTCCGCAGCCGCACCGCCGTGCTCAAGTGGGCGCCGCCCTCGGACAACGGCGCCCCCATCACCGGGTACACGGTCCGCTCGAACAACGGTTTCGAACAGAAGTGCCCCACCACCACCTGCACGTTGAGCGGACTCACCAACAACGTGAAGTACGTGTTCACGGTGCTGGCCACCAACGAGGTGGGGGATTCCGCTCCTTCCCCGCAGTCCAACGAAATCCGGCCTGACGAAAAGCCGTCCCCGCCGGAGGCGCCCACGGTCAAGGCCGGCGACAAGACCATGGCCATCACCTGGCCCGCTGCCAAGACAGAGGGCTCGCCGGTGAAGCACTACAACCTGGAGATTTCACCGCCGCCGGCCAGCGGGGTTGCCGTCAAGAACGAGGTAGCCGGGCTGAACTACACCTGGACCGGCCTCACCAACGGTGTGAAGTACAAGGTGCGCGCGCAGGCTGTCAACGAACTCGGCCCGTCCGACTGGGGGACCTACTCCGCAGAAGACAACCCGGCCGGCGTGCCCGCCGCACCTGCCGCGCCGTCGTCCGCCGTCGCATCCTCCGTGGGCACCCAGAACCAGCTGCGGGCCACCTGGGCCGAACCCAACACCAATGGCGACCCCATCAGCACCTACTACGTCACCATGAGTGGCGGAAACGCCGCGGACCAGACGCAGGCCGTGCCAGGCAACGTCCGTACCGCCAACTTCACCGCCAACAACTCCGAGGCCGCCTATACCTTCACCGTGCAGGCGGAGAACAAGGCCGGCAAGGGCGCAGTCAGTCCGCAGTCGGCGCCCCGTCGCGCCACCGGCAAGCTCTCCACTGTCTCCGGAGTGACCGCCACGCCGGCGAATACCGGGGGAGCAGGACGTGCGGTGACCGTGGACTTCCGCAAACTGACCGCGGCGGAACGCAACGGCTCTGCCGAGAACGAGGTCAGTTACACCTACAACGCCAGCAATGGCGCCCGCGGGCCCATTACGCCAGGGCAGATCATCAGCGGTTTCAGCAATGGAACCGCCGTCAGCATCACCGTGATCGCCAACTCCACGGTGGCACCGAGCTCGGACAGCAGCGCACCCGCCACCACCACGCCCTACGGATCCCCGGGCACGCCCTCGGCTTCCGGACAGGACGGGGCCGTCAACCAGAAGTCGGCAACCCTCAACTGGTCCTCACCGTCCACCAGCACCAATGATGTGGCGCAGACCAAGATCAGGATCAACAACGGCGGGTGGGAGAACGTGGCCGCCTCCGGCAGCAGGACGGTCAACACGGCCAACTTCGGCGACACCGTCACCATCGCAGTCCAGACCTTCAACTCCATGGGTACCGGCAGCGCAGTGGCCACGGCCAGCGCCAACGCGGGCAAACAGGGGCTCTGGGAAACCAGGATCAAGACCTCCGACCCCAACTTCGTCCGGAGCTGCACGTTCACGCTGGGCGGGTCCAACTACCGGCCAAGTCCCTACTTCGACTGTGACGGCGTCAACGCCGACAGCCCGCCGTGGTTCTACAAGGCTGACCAGGACCGCATCATGGTGGCGTGCTACATCGACCAAAGCGACAACTGGTCCGGCAACGGCATCGTCCGTTGGTGGCGGGTGGAATCCGGTTCGGCACGCAACGTTGGCCGCTACGTCATCGCCGGACACACCACGCTGGCCGATCCCGCCGCGCTTGGGGCACCGCATTGCTAGGCCCCATGCCCGGTGGCGGCCCGGGCAGATGTCCCCATCGCGGGTTTTGCGCGGGTTCGGTACTCTGTCCCGGGGGAAAGCAAGCCTGCTGCCTGTCCTGCGAACAGGCCGCCATTCGGCTACATAATCTGAGGGAAAAGTAACGCTGTGACAACTCTGCTGGGGAAGCTTGGGCTGAAGAAGCGACACAAAAAACTGGCCACCGGTACTGCGTTTGGTGCTGTGGTGGCTGTTGTGGTGACGGGTGCTGTGTTGTATCCGGGGTTTAAGACCACTGAGGTGGAGTTGAATGACGGTGGCGTGTGGGTGGTGTCGAAGTCGAAGAATGCTGTGGGGCGGTTGAATTATCCGTCGCGGGTGTTGGATGGGGCGGTGACGCCGGCGTCGACGACGTTTGATGTGTTGCAGCATGCCGGTGAGGTGTTTGTTGATGATGAGACTGGTTCGACGTTGAATCAGGTGTCGCCGGCGAATATGCGTCTTGGTGGGGATAAGCAGTTGCCGGGGGCGGCCGATGTGAGTTTTGGTGCGCGGACGATTTCGGTGACGGATGCTGCGTCGGGGAAGGTGTGGGCGGTGTCGCCGTCCACGGTGAATGGTTTTGATAAGGAAGCGTCCGAGCCGGTGATGGTGGGTTCGGAGGGGATTGTGTCGGCGGTGGGTGCCGATGACCGGATTTATTCTGCGGATCCGAAGACCGGGGTGGTGACGGTGACGGGGGTGGACGCCAGTGGGGCGGTGACGTCGTCGGAGTCCAGTGCCTGGGATGGTCTTAAGGGTGCGGGGGATTTGCAGATGACGGTGGTGGGGGACCGGCCGGTGGTGTTGGATGCTGCGGCGGGGAACCTGTTTTTGCCTGGTGGTAAGAAGTTGGCGTTGGAGAATGCGCGGGAGGCGAAGCTGCAGCAGGCCGGGCCGGGCAGTGATGTTGTGGCGGTGGCGACGCGGTCGGCGTTGTTGGAGCAGCCGTTGGGTGGGGGGACTGCGAGGACGGTGACCTTCGATGGTGAGGGTGTTCCGGCTGCTCCGGTGCAGTTGGGTGGTTGTGTGCATGCGGCGTGGTCGGGGGCGAATAAGTATGTCCGGGATTGCGTCAATGATGGGGACGATAAGAAGGTGGACGTGCCTAAGGCGAGTGCGTCGCCGTCGTATGTTTTCCGGGTGAACCGGGATCTGGTGGTCCTCAATGATGTGAATTCGGGCAATGTGTGGCTCGTGAACCAGAACATGCAGCTGGTCAACAACTGGGACGACGTCATCCCGCCCAAGAATCAGTCCGAAGACCAGGACCAGGAATCCGCGGACAACAACACCATCAACGTGCTGCCGGACCGGACCAAACCCAACCGGCCGCCGGAAACCAAGCCTGACGCCGTGGGCGTACGCCCCGGCCGCACCACCATTCTCAGCGTCCTGGACAACGACTCCGACCCCGACGGCGACGTCCTGACGGCCGCCGTGGCGGCGGACTCCGGACCCAAGTCGGGCAGCCTGGAAAGCATCTACGGCGGCACGGCCTTCCAGATTACCGTCCCCGCGGACGCCAAGCCGGGGACGGAGACCTTCAACTACAGTGCCTCCGACGGGCGCGGCCTGTCCGCAACCGGCCAGGTCACGCTCAGCGTCGTGGGACCCGACGAAAACAAGCCGCCGAAGTTCAAGCGCGGCGAGGACACCACCATGCTGGTGGAACAGGGCAAGACCGTCAGCCAGAACATCCTCACCGACTGGATCGACCCCGACGGCGACGACCTGGTGCTGCTGGACGCGAAAGCCGGCAACGAACAGGACCAGGTCAAGGTCCGGCGCGACGGCCTGCTCACCTTCCAGGACTCCGGGGCAACCGCCGGCAAGAAGAACGTCCAGGTCACCATCTGGGACGGCCGCGCCACCGTCACCGGCAAGGTGGTGGTCAACGTCCAGCCGCCCGGCGCCCTGGCGCCCGTGGTCAACGCCGACCACGTCACCGCCGTCGTAGGCCAGGACTTGGTCATCTCGCCACTCAAGAACGACGTGGACCCCAACGGCGGCGCCCTCCGCCTGGCGCAGGTGGAAGCCAACGGCCCGGCCGAACTGGGCCCCGTCACCGACGGCGGCACCTTCACGTTCCGCAGCAGCACCCCCGGGCCGGTCTACCTCACGTATATCGCCAGCAACGGGCCGCAAAGCAGCCAGGGCCTCATTCGCGTCGACGTCGAATCCGGCAACGACGGCGGGGACCCCGTGGCAGTCCATGACGTGGCACTGATGCCCACCGGCGGAAGCGTGCTGCTGGACCCCTTGGCCAACGACTCCGACCCCTCCGGCGGGGTGCTGGTGCTGCAGTCCGTGAAGCTTCCGGAGAACGCGACAGTTTCAGTCAGCGTGATCAACCACAGCGTCCTGCGGATTACCGACATCCTGGGGACCAAGGACCCCATCCTGTTCGAATACACCATGTCCAACGGCAAGAAGTCCGCCACCGGGAGTGTCTCCGTGGTACCCGTCCCTGCGCCGGCCGTCGTGGAGGCCCCGCAGCCCAAACCGGACGAAGTGAATGTCCGCGTCAACGACGTGGTCACCATCCCGGTCCTGGACAACGACACCCACCCGCAGGGCCAGGAACTGAGCGTGGACCCGGTCCTGCCGCAGTCCGTTGACCCCGCCGACGGAAAGAGCTTCGTCTCGGAGAACACGCTCCGCTTCATCGCGGGCGCCCAGCCCAAGACCGTGCGTGCCATCTACAACGCCGTGGACCCCCAGGGCCAGAAGAGCGCCGCAGCCGTCACCATCCACATCCTGCCGCTCGAAGGCGCCGAGAACTCCAGGCCCCAGCCGCGCAACCTGACCGCCCGCGTGGTGGCCGCCGGCACCGTCCGGATCCCCGTGCCCCTCGACGGCATCGACCCCGACGGTGACTCCGTGCAGTTGACCGGCATCGACAGCACCCCTGCCATGGGCACCGCCACCGTGGGCAGCAACTTCATCGACTTCACTGCCGCGGGCGACGGCGCCGGGACCGACACTTTCCGCTACAAGGTGGTGGACCGCCAGGGTGTGGCAAATACGGGCACCGTGACGGTGGGCATTGCACCGCGTGGTGAGATCAACCAGAAGCCAACCCCGGTTGATGACGAAGTCCGGGTCCGGCCGGGCCGGCAGATCGCGGTGGACGCCATTGCCAACGACACCGATCCCGACGGCGACCGCATCCGCATCCTCACAGACGGCATCGAGGCCGACCCCGCTCTGCAGGCCACCGTCAGCAAGAACAGTGGCCGCATCATCCTCCTGGCACCCAACGAGGCCGGTACCGTCAACGTCCGCTACACAGTTGCCGACGACCGCGACGCCACCGCCCAGGCCACCATCCGCCTGGTGGTTGACAATGATGTGCCCCTGAAGGCCCCGATCGCGCGCGACGACAGGGTCACCTCGGCCCAGGCCATGGGCAAGACGGCCGTGGACGTCCCCGTCCTCAAGAACGATGAGGACCCGGACGGCGTGGGCGAAAACCTGAAGATCAGCACCGAGGCCACCACCGCACGTCCCGGGGGCAACGGCAACGTTCTGGTGGACCTCACCGAACAGCCCCAGCTCATTCCATACACCGTCGAAGACGTGGATGGGCAGCAGTCCACCGCGATCATCTGGGTCCCGGGCCTGGGCCAGCAAGTTCCCACCCTGGCCAAGGACGAGGTCATCGAAGTGGTCGCCGGGCAGTCCGTCGACGTCGACCTGAAGGAATGGGTCAAGGTACGCGAAGGCCGCTCGCCCCGGCTGACCCAGGCGGACCGGATCAAGCTCATTGGGGCCGACGGCGGCGATCCCATCATCCGGGACGGTGCAGGCCTTAAATACTCCGCGGGAGCTGACTATGTCGGCCCTGGATCACTCACCTTCGAGGTGACCGACGGTACAGGACCCGATGATCCGGCCGGTCTCAAGTCGACCCTCAGCATCCGCACCAAGGTCCTGCCGGACCCCAACAAGAACAACCCGCCGGACCTGCTGGGCGCCACCGTGGACGTTCCCAAGGGTGACTCGGCCAGCACCGACCTCGGAAAGCTTACCTCCGATCCCGACCAGGACGACGTCGAGAAGATGAAGTATGAGATGGTGGGGGACTCTCCCGGGGGCTTCAACGCCCGGATCGAAGGCAACACGCTGAAGGTTTCGGCGGCAGACTCCACGGCAACCGGGACCCGGGCGGCTGTGCAGGTCAAGGCGACGGATCCGCGCGGGCTTGAAGCGACTGCCACCTTCCAGCTTTCGGTGACCGCTTCGAACCGGCCCAAGCCGGTGGCCAACGACGACGTCGAACCAAACGCTGCCGCAGGAAAGCCCGTGACCATCAACGTCCTGGCGAACGACGCCAACCCATTCCCGGAAACTCCGCTGAAGATCATCGCAGCCAACACGGAAACCGGCAGTGGCAACGTGGGCGTCAACGGTGACTCGATCACCGTGACCCCTGCACCTGGCTTCACCGGAACCCTGGTGGTGGCGTACACAGTGGAGGACAAGACGCAGGACAGCTCCCGGCACGCTACGGCCCGGGTCCGGCTTACGGTCAAGGACAAGCCGGCCTCGCCCACCACTCCGCAGGCCCAGAGCGTGGGTGACCAAACCGCACTCCTCAACTGGTCCGCGCCCGCAGACCGCGGTTCAGCCATCACCAAGTACACCGTGTACGGGGAGGGCGGCTTCCGGCAGGACTGCCCGGCCAACACCTGCACCCTGAACGGCCTGACCAACAACACCACCTACCACTTCCAGGTGACGGCCACCAACGAGTTCGGTGAGTCTGAGCGGTCCCCGGCCTCGGCCGATGTCCGCCCCGATGTGAAGCCGGATACCCCTCTCGCGCCGGCGCTGAAGTTCGGCGACAAGCAGCTGACGGTCGCCTGGGCCGCTCCGGCCAGCAAGGGATCGCCCGTGAAGTCCTACGACCTGGAAATCTCGCCGGCGCCTGCTGGCCAGAACGCCCAGATCCAGGGGCTGACGTCGGTCAACTACGTGTGGAAGGGCCTGCAGAACGGCGTGTCCTACAAGGTGAGGGTCCTGGCCAGGAACGACGCCAAGGATCCGTCCGAGTGGAGCCCTTATTCGGCGGCGGAAGTTCCCGCGGGAGTGCCGGCAACACCGGCTGCGCCAGGCGTGGCACAGGCCACGCCTGTGGGTTCCCAGAGCCAACTGAGGGTGGTTTGGTCGGCGCCCAATAACAACGGTGATGCCATTTCGGCCTACACCCTGACCACGCTTCGGGGCGGAGCTGCAATCTCAAGCCAGCAGGTTACGGGGACGTCGCAGAACGTGACCGTGGACAACTCCGAAACCAACTACACCTTCACTGTGTCTGCCACCAACAAGGCCGGGACGAGCGCCACCAGTGCGCAGTCCGCCGCGATCCGGGCAGCAGGAAAGCCCGGCACTGTGAACGCTGGGACTGTCAAGGAGAACGGGACCAGCGGTCAGCTCGATGTGACGTTCACGCCCCTGACGGAGGCGCAGCGCAACGGGTCCACCGCGTCAGAAATCGCATACTCCTACAATGCCGACGGCAAGACCGGGGCCATTAGGGCAGGCGGTGGAACCATCGGTGGGATGACCAACGGCCGCGACATCACCGTGACCATCATTGCCACGTCCACGAAGAACAACATGTCCGGTGACGCGAAGGCAATCGGTACTGGCAACCCCTACGGTCCTGCCAACGCCCCGAACGTGAACGGCACCACATCGGCCAAGGGTGATGGCCAGGTGCACTGGACCTGGAATGATCCCGCGACGAACGGCAGGCCGCTCAGCTACTACGAGGTGAGCATGGATGGCGGCGGCTGGCAGAACGTTGGCAAGGCGAACAAGTTCGACGCCGGAGCCGGCGGCTGGAACCAGAGCCACAAACTGCGGGTCCGCGCATTCACCGTCACGGCCGGCGCAATCGGCGGACCGGTCACCTCGACGTCCGGCCCGGACAACACCCCGCCTCCGCCAACGGACTGGAACGTCACGGCCAGCCCGACCCGAAGCTGTACCGAGCCCAGGAAGGGAACGGACAGCTTCGTGGCGGGCAACCCGTCCCAATGCAACGGCGAGGGCATTTGGCTTGATGCCGGCGCCTACTCCCGGGCCGACCGCTACCAGGTCTGGTACAAGACCTCGAATAACCCCAGCGGCATCTGGTATCACCTCAGCGACGGGATGGCCAAGGGCAACTGGCTCCGCTGCGACACCTCCAACGTTGGCTGCAACCCGCCAAACGGCATGCCAAACCGCTAGCAATTTCCAGCATCATCTCGCATCAGTGGCACTCGAAAAACCGGGCTCCACCAACACCTGAACCAATAAAGGAAGCGCACCCTATGACCATGACCATCGAGCAGGCCGAGTGGTTTGCCGACACATTCCAAAAGCTGGTTGCCAATGTGGGGCAGGCGGTGCTGGGCAAGGAACACGTCATCCGGCTGACCTTCACCGCGATGCTGGCCGAGGGCCACGTCCTGTTCGAGGATGCGCCGGGCACGGGCAAGACCTCCCTGGCCCGGGCCCTCGCCGCCACCGTGCAGGGTTCCAACAACCGCATCCAGTTCACCCCTGACCTCCTTCCCTCGGACGTCACGGGCGTGACCATCTACGACCAGAAGACGCAGAAGTTCGAGTTCCACAAGGGCCCGATCTTCAACAACATCGTGCTGGCCGATGAAATCAACCGCGCCTCGCCCAAGACCCAGTCGGCTCTCCTCGAGGTCATGGAGGAGTCCCGGGTCACTGTGGATGGCGTCACCTACTCCGCGGGCCGCCCGTTCATGGTCATGGCCACCCAAAACCCCATCGAGCAAGCCGGCACGTACCGCCTGCCCGAAGCCCAGCTGGACCGCTTCCTGATCAAGACATCCATCGGTTACCCGGACCACGCGTCCACCGTCCGCCTCCTGGGCGGCAGCAACCTGAAGGACCGGTCCAAGGACCTGTCCGCCGTCATCACCACCCAGGCGGTGGCGGACATGGCGGACCTCGCGGCAACGGCACACATCGACACAGCGGTGCTGGAGTACATCTCCCGCCTGTGCGAGGAAACCCGCAACGCTCCCGAAACCAGGCTCGGCGTCTCCGTGCGCGGCGCCCTTGCCATGGTGCGGGCCGCCAAGGTGTGGGCCGCCTCGCAGGGACGCAACTTCGTGCTGCCGGATGACATCAAGGAACTGGCCCCCGTGGTGTGGACCCACCGGTTCGTGATGGACCCCGAAGCCGAGTTCTCCGGTGCCACCGCAGAGGCCGTGCTGACCAGGATCCTGGCCGACGTCGCCGCACCGCAGCAGCGCACCAACGCCTGACCGGCTGGCTGCAGCCCGGCGCTACAGCCGCCACCACTCCATCCCAGCGCAACAACGAAGGCACACCCTTATGTCCGACGGCACGTCCAGCGGCACCCCGTTGACCCGGCTCACGGAGCGATTCCAACAGCTCTTCCACCGGAACGGCCGCCCCACCCGCCTGCACCCTGCAGCGGTATGGTCCGAAGCCAGCAGCACAGCCCTCCAGGCCCTGACACCAGCCTGGCGGGCCGTCCGCGACACCTGGCTGAAGTATGCCTGGCCGGTGCTTTCCGTAGTCAGCATCCTGGGCTGGTCCGTCCTGGCCGCCGCCATCCTGCTCTGGACCACGGGCCAGGCATTCGGCTGGCAGGAAGCCACTGCGGCCTCCATTGCTGCCTTCGCCATGTTCGTGATCGCGGTGGCCTTCATCCTGGGCCGGTCCTCCTACGGGGTGGTCCTGGACCTGGCCCGCACGCGGGTCGCGGTGGGGGACAGTGCCGTGGGCAGCATTGCCGTCTCCAACACTTCCGCGCGGCCACTGCTGCCGGCCGCGCTGGAACTGCCCGTGGGCAGCACCACCGCGGTGTTCCACCTGCCGCGGATGAAGCCCGGGCAAGTCCACGAGGACCTGTTCACCATCCCCACCGCCCGGCGCGCCGTCATCGTGGTGGGACCGGTCCGCTCCGTCCGCGCAGACCCACTGCACCTGCTGCGCCGCCAGGTCCTCTGGACCGAGCCGGAAGACCTCTTCGTCCACCCACGTACCGTCGCCTTGGCAGGCTCGGCCGCAGGCTTCATCCGCGACCTCGAAGGCATGCCCACCACAGACCTCTCCAGCGCCGACGTTTCCTTCCACGCACTGCGCGACTATGTGCCGGGCGATGACCGCCGGCACATCCACTGGAAGACCACCGCCCGCACCAACAAGCTGATGGTGCGCCAGTTCGAGGAAACGCGCCGCGCCCACCTGGCCATTTCGCTGTCCATCAACACCGAGGAATACGCCTCCGAAACCGAGTTCGAGATGGCCATCTCGGTGGCTGCCTCCATCGGCCGCCAGGCCATCCGCGAGCAGCGGGAACTGGATGTCCTGACCCAAAAGGGGCCCCTGCGCTGCGAAACCGGCCGCAACATGCTGGACGACATGACACGGATCGTCGGCACTCCGATGCGCCGCACCGCCGTCGACCTCGCCCGGACCCTGGCCGACACCGTCCCCAACGCCTCCGTGGTCTTCTTCGTGGTGGGCAGCAACGTCACGGCGACCCAGCTCCGTTCCGCCGCCGCCTCGGTACCGCCCGGCGTGCGAAGCCTGGCCGTACGGGTGGAAGCCGGGGCGGCCCCCACCCGGGCCAACATCGCAGACCTTACTGTCCTGACGCTCGGCGACCTGGCCGACCTTGCCATCGTGCTGAGAAAGGCGGCCGCATGAGCACCGCACCGGGCCGTTCCCCAGAGACGTCCATCCCGCCCACCCGTACCCGCCGGAAAGCTGCCGCCCCGGAGTCGGCCTTCGCTGACGGGCAGCCGCTGTGGCACTTCCTGCTCGACGCCGGCGCCCTGGTGGTCCTGCTGGGCCTGGGCCTGCTTGGATTCGGCCTGAGCTTCGGCGGCGACCCCTATTACCTTCTGTCGGGATTCGGGGGCATCATCCTGGGCCTGGCGATTGGGGCGGCGAACGCCCACCTGCGCCTGGGCCTGCTGATTACCACTGCCCTGGCGCTGGCAGCGTACCTGGTGCTCGGCACCTGGCTGGCCGTGCCGGACGCCGCCATCGCCGGCTTCGTCCCCACCCTGGACTCGCTGCGCACCCTGCTGCTGGGCGTCGTCTTCGCCTGGAAGGACATGCTCACCGTGGGCGTACCGGTGGGCACGGCGGGCGGCGTGCTCATCGTCCCGTTCCTGAGCTCGCTCATCACAGCCCTCCTGGCCGCGCTCCTGACCTGGCGGCTCCGCAGCCCCTACCTGCCCCTCCTGCCGGTACTGGTCCTGTTCGTCACGGGCATCGCCTTCAGCACCAACGCCGCCTTCCTGACCCTGGAACGCGGCATCGGCCTGACCGTCCTCGGAATCGCCTGGGCAACCTTCCGCCGGGACGCCCTGCGCCGGAACAGCACCAAGCGGGTGGCGGTGAACAACCCGCAAAATGACAGTTCCACTGCGCGGCGGGCCAGGATCCGCCGGCTGGGCATGGCCGCCGGCGTCATCGCCGTCAGCGTGGGAATTACCGCGGTGGCTGCCCCGCTGGTCAGCGCCGGCGAGGACCGGAAAGTTCTCCGCAACGTGGTGGTGCCGCCGTTCGATCCCAAGGACTACATCACCCCGCTCGCCAGTTTCCGGACCTACGTGAAGGACAAGAAGGACGACACCCTGTTCGTAGTCAAGGGCCTCCCGCGCGATGGCCGGGTGCGCCTGGGAGCCCTGGATGCCTTCAATGGCACCAACTACAACATGGACCCCAACGGCTCAGGCAACTTCAGCAAGGTGGGCGACGCCAAGTCCATCAATACGCTCGCCGACACGTCCGGGGTAGTGCCCACCAACGACTACTCGATCAGCATCAGCATCGAGGACTACCAGGGCTTTTTCGTGCCCGGCGGCCGCAAGACCACCGGCATCAGCTTTGACCAGACCGGCTCCGCCGCGGCTGCCGGCCTCTACTTCAACCCGGGATCCGACACCGCCGTCTCCACCAGCGGGCTGTCCAAGGGCGACTCCTACACTGTCCAGGTCTCCGATCCCGTCAAGCTTGAGCACGGGCAGCTGACCCAGTACGACTTCGCCAAGGTCTCCCTCCCGGACCCCCTGGAGGTACCGCCGGTAGTAGGCTCACAGGCCAACGACCTGTCTGCCGATGCCCCGACGGCGATCGACCGGGTGCGCCAGATCGAGGCGCATTTCCAGAAGACCGGCGCCTTCAGCAACGGCCTGGTGAGCGAGGGGCAGCTGCCCAGCGTCTCGGGCCACGGCTCCGCCCGCATCCGCAGCCTGCTGACCGCCAAGCAGATGCTCGGCGACGACGAACAGTACGCGGTGGCCATGTCCCTGATGCTGCGGCACCTTGGCATCCCGTCCCGCGTTGTGATGGGCTTCTACCCGGAGCCGACCAGCCCCGAAAACGGTGCGGGCGAGGTAAAGATCACCGGCAAGGACGTCCACGCCTGGGTGGAAGTGGCGTTCGAGCGGGTGGGCTGGGTCAGCTTCGATCCCACCCCGCCCAAGGACAACATCCCCATCCCGCCGGACCCCGAAAGCAAGTCCAAGCCCAAGCCGCAGGTGCTGCAGCCGCCGCCCCCGCCGCAGGAGCCGGCGGACCTGCCGCCGGACTCCTCACCGGACGCGCTGGACGCGGACCAGAAGAAGAACAATCCGTGGCTGTTCTGGGGCGCGCTCCTGGGCGCCCTGGGCGTCGCCGCCATTCCGCTGGTCATCCTGGCACTGCCGCTGTTGCTGATCGCTTTGCTGAAGGCACGACGGCGGAAGTCGCGTTTCCGTGACGGCCACCCCGCCCAGCGTGTGGGCGGAGGTTGGAACGAGGTGGTGAGCCTGGCGACGGACCTGGGTGCCGCCGTCGACACCCGTTCGACACGGCGCGAAAGCGCCGCTGTCCTCGCCGAGGCTTTCCCCGCAACCTCGGGGACCACCACCATGCTGGCCCGCCGTGCGGACGCGTCAATCTTCGGGGCCGGGGAACCGACGGAGGAGCAGGTCCGGGAGTACTGGACGATCGTTGACGGGTCGCTCAAGGAGATGACATCCGGGATGGGCTTCTGGCGCCGGCAGCAGGCGCGGTTTTCGCCGCGCTCGCTGCTCGCCGACGCCCGGACGGCCATGAACTCCGGCAGGAGCCTCAAGCTGCGCGGCGGCCGATTGGCATTGCCGACGGTCCCTGGGATCCTTGCCGCACGCCGCCGCCGAACGTCCGGCAATGCTGATGCGCCGCCGCCCCGGGAGCAAGAACCCACCCAGCAAGGACCAAGCCAGCAGTGATGCCCGACGCCGAACGCTGCCCCCGCTGCCAGCAGCAGATCCGTGCGGGGGCCACCTTCTGCACTGCCTGCGGCGCGCCGCTGCCCAACCGGGCGGCGCGCCGCACCCGCACTCCGGACCCGCTTCCCGATCACGGCCCCAGTGCTGCCAGGGAGGCGCGCCCCGAGCATGCGCCGGGGATTCCCGGTACTATCCCGGTAGTAGAAAGGCCCCCGGCAGGTCAGCCGGCGGGCAGCGCATTGACGGGCCCTGTACGCACGGGCTCCGGGCCGGGCAGGACCGGAGGTTCCACGAAGGTGGAAACCGCTCCAGGGGGAGGAACGGGAATGGCAGTAAACCTTCAGCTTGTTCCGGCTACGGCGGGCAAGCGGCTTGGTGCTGCCGTCATTGACTGGCTGCCCGGGGTGGCGGTGCTGGTGGTGACGTTCGCCATTGGCTTTGCCGGCATCACGCGGACCAGGAGCGGCGGCTTCATTGTCTACGACACGTCGTCCCTGGTGCTTTTCGGCGGCATCGGCCTTGGCCTGACCCTGGCCTACCTGTTTGTCGTCCTCGGGCTGGAGGGCCGCAGCGGCAAGACGCCCGGCAACCTGCTGATGGGCATCCGCAGCGCGGACCAGGACGGCTACGCGCCCGGCGCCGGAGCTGTGTTCCTGCGCGGTCTCATTACCGGAGCCGGCGTCCTGCTGGCCTTGCTCGCGGCGGTGCTGGTGGTGGTGTTCAAGTGGTTTGACGTTGCGTTGTTCATTCTGGGGCCGCTGGTCCTGGTGGCTGCCGTCTGGGCTGTGCTGGTGGTTGTTTCCTGCACATGGGACAAGAACGGCGGGCTGCGCGGCTGGAATGACACCGCGGCCAAGACCTTGGTTTTCGACGTCAAAGCGGGCCGGGACCCCATCACCACGGGTGGCATCCAGGGGCCCTACAGCTTCGCGCCCTTGGACCTTCCGCCCGTCCAGCAGGTGCTGTCCCCGGTTGCTGGAGCCAAAGCGCCGCACGCGGCAGGATCCCGGGCATCGGCGTCCGGGATATCGGCGTCCCCAACAGCTTCATCCCAGCCACCGGCATCCTTCACGCCGGCACACTCCGCGCCGGCGCCCGTCGCGCCCCAGCCTGACGTGACCCAGGCCGCGGCGCCCCCGGCAGTTGCAGCCCAAGCACCCCAGGCACCTGCGCCGTCGGCCGCCCTGCCATCCCAGACCATGCCGTACACCTCGCCGGCATCCTTCGCGCCGCCGGCCGGTGGCACGCCCGCCGATAGCGCCCCTGCTGCTGGTGCCCAGGTTTCGCCGGCAGGCTTCGAGCAGGCTAGCGCGCAGTCCTTTGTGCCTGCCGGCGCTGCCTCCGGTCACCGGATGCCCCCACCGCATGTGGACGACGACGTCGAACGCACCCAGGTGCGCCCCGGCACCAATCGGCCGGCCCAGGCCGCAGTCCTGCGCATCCGCCTCGACGACGGCAGGGACTTCCAGCTGGACCGCAGCGTCCTAGTGGGCCGCAACCCCGTGGGACAGGTCGGGGAACAGCATGCCCAGCTGCTGGCCGTGGACGATCCCGGCCGCTCCATTTCGAAGACGCACCTGCACCTGCTCACCGACGGCGCAGGCATCTGGGTGACGGACCGGCACTCAACCAACGGAAGCGCCGTCACCACCCCGGACGGGCTGCGCACCCCGCTGGTGCCGGGCGTCCCCACCTTTGTTACCCCGGGATCCAGCGTGAATTTTGGAGACCGTACCTTTTACCTAGGACAGGCATGAACCAGCACCCCGCCAGTGTTTCCTCCACCATCCAGCCGGGGCCGGGCCTTAGCCTCTCCTGCGGCTACGGGACGGACAGGGGGCTCCGCCGGGAGCTGAATGAGGATTCGTACATAGCCGCCGATCCAGTCTTCGCCGTGGCCGACGGCATGGGCGGCCACGAAGCCGGCGAGATTGCCAGCGGCCTGTGCGTGCGTGCCCTGGCCGAGATGCCCCAGGTCACCACGGGGGAGCGGAACATCACTGCGTCCGTCCTCCAGCAGCACCTGGTCCGCGCCGACGCCTCCATCCGTGAAGCCGCCGGTGCCCGCGCCGGTACCACGCTGACGGGCGCGGTCATTGTGGAACAGATGGGCATGCCGTACTGGCTGGTGATGAACATCGGCGACTCCCGCACCTACCGGCTCAGCCTGGGACGCTTCGAGCAGATCAGCGTGGACCACTCGGAAGTCCAGGAACTGGTGGACGCCGGTGAAATCACCCCCCAGGAAGCCACCGTCCACCCGCGCCGGCATGTGGTGACGCGGGCCTTGGGCACCGGGGATGAGACGGAGGCGGACTACTGGCTCCTCCCCGTCGAGGAAGGCGACCGCGTGCTGGTCTGTTCCGACGGCCTGACCGGCGAACTGGCAGACGATGACATCCTCCGGATCCTCAGCACCGTGCCAGACCCGCAGGACGCCGTGGACGCCCTGATCCAGGCGGCCCTGCGCAACGGCGGCCGTGACAACGTCACCGCCATCGTGGTGGACGCCCGCAACGTGGCGAACGACGACGGCGCGGGCACCACGGCGCCCCGCCACACCACCGCTGACGGGGACGAAGTGACGCTGCCGCGCCCGCAGTCCTCCGAGGCCGTGACAGAACCGTTGCCCGAACCGCTGGTGGACGGCACGGCATTGGAAGCAAGGACCGCGCTGACTGACGGCACTTCGCTCGAGGAAGAGCCGGGCGATGACCGGCGCTAGCTACATTCCCGGCGGCTGGTTGGGCATCGTCCGGTCCCGCACCGCAGTCCTGCTGGGACCGGAGGCGCCCGCTGAACTGGCCGGTGCACTGTGGGAACTCCTGGCCGGCCGGCCCGAACCGCACGAGGTCCTCGCTGCCGTGACCAGCAGCTCCGGCGGGTCCCTTACTCGCATTCCGTCCTTCGCCATCCTCGATTTCAACGGATCGCTGCGAGTGTTCCTGCGCGGCGCCGTCGACCTCACCATCGAACAGCCCGGCGGAGCGGTGGACCTTGACGGCAGGGACGTGACCACCTGGAACGAACGCAAGTTCGTGGTGCCCGGCACGTGCAGGGTCGGCATTGCGGACGGCGGCACCGAAGGCAACGGTGGTCCACAGAACGCTGCGGGCCCCGAACTGCCGCTGGGCGAGGGCGTGGTGCTGCTGCGGTCCCTGACCTTTGGAGCGCCCTCTGGTCCGGCTGCCGTCGATGGCCCCGCCGCCGTGGATGGCGCGGCGGACGGGAAAGGCCCGGCGGCTGCGAACGGTAAGGACGCAGCCCAGAGTTCCACCGCTCCCGACGGGCCATTCGCAGTGAACGCTGCCGGGGAAGTGGACGGCATGGGCGAAGTGAACGGTATCGCCGACGCCATCCATGGTAACGAGACAGTGGTGGGAGTCATTGACGAGGACCTGGACACGGACCAGCCCGAGGACCCTGCCCCTGACTTTAACGACGAACTGGACGCTGATGCTGACTTGAACGACGACTTGGAGGGGGAACGCGCGGAAGAAGCGAACCTGCCCCAGGCATTCGCCGCCGAGGCTCTAGACCCCGAGGCTCTTGACCCAGACGGCCTTGACCCAGACGCCACCATCGCTCCGGGCGCCATCATCGACGCTGATGATGAACTGCTGGGAGCACCTGCCACTTTGGGACCGGTTAGCGACGGAACGGCGGGGCCGGAAAGCGAGCCCATCGACGCCGCTCCGGCGGAGGAACTCACCAGCTCCTACGACCACCTCTGGGACCGCACTGTTATGCGGAACATTGAGGACGCAGCGGTGCGCGAGGAACCCGACGCCGACTCCGGCCACGTGGTCCCGCAGCAACCACCGGCCCTGCCCGCGGCCGAACCGCTGGCCGCCCTTGGTTCGGCGGAGGATGCCAGCCCGCAACTCCCGGCAGCCGGCTCCGGGTCCGCAGGGGACCCCCGCGCTGGCACCCGCGCTGACGACCCGGCAGCAATTGGCCCGGACACCGGAGCAGCGCCTCCCACGCCCCGCCCTGCTTCCACGGGCCTCATCGATTCCGTGCCCTGGCGTACCGGCGGAGCAGCGTCAACACCCACCCCGGAAACTGCCCCATCGCCAAGCCCCGGCACGACACCGTCACCGGCAGCTGGGCCCCCCGCTTCAACCGACGGCGGACCCGCCGGCGCAACCCAGGGACCACATCAGGCCCAGCCGGAGGTTGGCTTCGATCCCGACCACGATGGCCAGACGGTCATGAAGAGCAGCCTCCCGGGAGCAGGTCCGGGCCTGGCCGCGAACCCGTCGGCCGCGCAGCGGGATGCAGGCGACGGCCCGGTGGTACTGGCCCGCGTATGTTCACAAGGCCACGCCAACCCGCCCACCCGTGCCCAGTGCAGCGCCTGCGGTGCCGCACTGCTGCCCGATGCCGTTCAAGTGGCACGTCCCCGGCTGGGCCGGATGCGGCTGTCCACCGGCGAACTGCTGGACCTGGACCAGTCAATGGTCATCGGCCGCCAGCCCTCCGTCTCCCGGGTCCAGGGCGGGATCATGCCGCGCCTGGTCCAGGTGGCAAGTCCCGGCGGTGACATCTCACGGTCCCATGTTGAGGTGCGGCTCGAGGGCTGGCACGTCATGCTTTGCGACCTCAAAGCCACCAACGGCACCGTCCTGGTCCGCGAAGGCCAGCCGCCGCGCCGGCTGGCCCAAAACGAGATGGCCATCCTGCTCGACGGCGACATCGCGGAGCTGGGCGACAACATCTCACTGCGTTTTGAGGAGATTCCGTGAATTCCAAACGGCCCGTCGCGCCGCCGCCCCGCATCCCGGGGTTCACTTACATCAGCCTGCTGGGATCCGGCGGCTTCTCCGACGTCTACCTGTACGAACAGGACAGGCCGCGCCGGAAGGTGGCGGTCAAGGTACTGCTCTCCGACCTGAAGACGGAGGGCGCCCGCCGGCGGTTCGAGTCCGAGGCCAACCTGATGGCCCAGCTGTCCTCGCACCCGTACATCGTCACCATCTTTGAAGCGGAAGTAACCGACGACGGGCACTCCTACCTTGCCATGGAGTACTGCTCCCGGCCCAGCCTGGATGTCCGGTACCGGCGGCAGCGCTTCAGCGTCGACGAGGTCCTGGCGGTGGGCATCCAGGTGGCGTCCGCCGTCGAAACCGCCCACCGCGCCGGCATCGCCCACCGCGACATCAAGCCAGCCAACATCCTGGTCACGGACTACAACCGCCCGGCCCTCACCGACTTCGGCATTTCCGGAACCCTGGCCGGGGACGCGGACGACGACTCCGGAATGTCCATCCCGTGGTCCCCGCCGGAGCAGTTCCGGGACGGCCCCGTAGACGGCATCATGGTGGACGTCTGGGCCCTGGGCGCCACGCTCTACACGCTGCTGGCCGGACGCTCGCCCTTCGTCATGCCCGGGGCGGACAATTCGCAGCGCGAGCTGATCAACCGGATCAGCAACACGGCCCTGCCGCGGCTGGGCCGGGCCGATGTGCCCGAGTCCCTGGAACTGGCGCTGGCCACGGCCATGGCCAAGTCACCGCAGTCCCGGTACTCGTCGGCCCACGCCTTCGCCCTGGCCCTGCAGCGCATCCAGGCCGAGCTCAACCTCTCGGTCACGCCCTTCGAGGTCCTGGAGGAGCCCCAGCAGGACGAGGGCCACCCGGACGACGGCACCGAGGAGACCCGCGTCCGCAGCATCGCCGCGATCGACCCGGAAGGCACCGGCAGCGCCCCCACTTTCCCGGCACGCACCCGCCCCAACACGGCCGGGGCCAATCATCCTGGGGCCGCAACCGACGCGACGGGACGCAGGACAGGCGCCGTCCCGCCGTCGTCCTTCACCCCTGCAGCCCCCAGCCAATGGCGGCCTGCCCCGGCCGTTCCTTCCATCCCGGCAAGTCCGACAGGAGCACCGGGCTCCACCGGAACACCAGTAGCCGACGGCGACGGGCAGGGGGAGTGGGCCCAGTCCACCATCCTGCGCGGCAGCCCGGGAGCGGTGAACTACGGTGCGCCGGTAACCGACGCCGGGCAGGACGCCTACACTGCGGACGCAACAGTCCAGCGGGCCGTAAAAGTGGACGAGCCGCAGGCGGCACCGGAAGCAGACCACGGGAAACGCAACCTGTGGCTGGCAATCACCGGCGGCACCCTCCTGGCGCTGGCGGCGGTGGTGGGCATCGTGGTGGCCAACGCCGCCCCGGGCCCGCCCAAGACCGTGGCCACCCAGCAGGTGACCAAGCCCCCTGCGGACGCTTTGGACAACGGCACGGTGCCCGACGTCGAAGGCCTCAAGGGATCCATCGGCGGCGACGGGGAGGCCAGCTTCACCTGGACCAACCCGCAGCCCAAGGAAGGGGACACCTACAAATGGAAGGTGTACACCATGGGCGGGAACAGCGCTGAATTCCACGCAGTGGATAAGCCACCGGTCAAGATCCGGCCCAACCCGACCGGGCAGACCTGCATCCAGGTGATGATCGTCCGCTCCGACGGCGCATTCTCACCCATGGAGGGGAACTCCATCGCCTGCACCGGCCAGTGATGTCACTGCGCCGGCACATGGCATGCCGGCATCGGCACGCGGCAACAGCACACCACCAGTACTCCGGTTACCGGAACAGTTCTGCCTTAAGGAGGCGTGGATCATGGGGGATCTAGCAATAGACTTCTGCGGCGAATGGTATGAGCCATCGGACGACGACATCTTCAACATCGGCCGCGAGGGCGACCTTGAAGTGGATGACAATCCGTACCTGCACCGGCAGTTCCTGCAGGTGGCCCGGTACGACGGGATCTGGTGGCTCAGCAACGTGGGCAGCATGCTCTCCGCCACCGTTGCCGACGCATCCGGCGGCATGCAGGCCTGGCTGTCACCCGGCGCCCGGATTCCGCTGGTGTTCAGCCACACCAACGTGATCTTCACCGCCGGACCCACCACGTACGAGTTCGCCGTGCACCTGAAGACGCCCTCCTTCCGGCAGGAAGCCCGAGAAGGCGCCAGCAGCGGGGACACCACCATCGGCCCGGTGGTCTTCACCGACGCCCAGAAGGCGCTGATCGTGGCGCTCGCCGAGCCGGTGCTCCGGCGCGAAGGCACCGGCTTCAGCACCATCCCCTCCTCGGCGGCGGCCGCCAAGACCCTGGGATGGGCGCTGACCCGCTTCAACCGCAAACTCGACAATGTCTGCGACAAGCTGGACCGGGTGGGCGTGGTGGGGCTGCGCGGCGGCGGCGGCAAGCTGGCCACCAACCGCCGTGCCCGCCTGGTGGAACACGCCGTCACCACCCACCTGGTGACACCCGATGACCTGTACCTGCTCGAAAAGATGAGGGGCGTGGACGAAGGATGAGGATCCGGCTGACACTCCGCCGTGAACCCGCCGACGCCAAGGACCTGGCCGTCACGGTGGACGGCATGGCCACCGTGGCCGATATCGCCACCGTGTTGTGGGCGGCAGACCCGGACCGCAAGGGCACGCCCGCGCCGGACAACCTGTCCCTGCGGATCGATGAGGCCTTCGTGGGCGCCGGCATCAGCGGAAACATCCTGGCCCGCCAGGACAACCTCCTCGAATCGGGCCTGCGCCCCGGCTCTGTGGTCTCCCTGGCCCAGGTGAGCGAACAGTTCCACGAACCAGGGGCGAACCGGGGCCCGGCAGCTGCCACCCTGCGGGTGCTGTCCGGGCCCGACGTCGGCCGCGAATTTTCGCTGCCCACCGGCACCAGCTACATCGGCCGGGACAGGGACGTGGACATCCGGTTGACGGACCCACTCACGTCAAAGCGGCACGCCCGGATCACGGTGGGCGAGAGCATCGAAATCGTGGACACCAACTCCGCCAACGGGCTCCTCATGGACGGCCTGCCCGTCACGCGCGCCACCCTCAACTCCTCCGACACGGTGACCCTGGGGGACACCACTGTCACCGTGGTGCCGCTGGGGCACAACCATGCGGCAGCACCGACGTCGCCCCTGGTGGATTTCAACCGCTCCCCGCGGGTGGTGCCCCGGTTCGAGGTACCCAAGCGGGTCCTTCCCGCCGGGCCCAAGCGTCCGGAGGACCAGCCCTTCCCCTACATCATGCTGGTGGCGCCCCTGATGATGGGCGCGGTCATCTTCGCGGTGACGCAGAACGTGCTCTCCATGGTGTTCATGCTGATGATGCCCCTGTTCATCGTGGGCCACTACGTGGACACGAAGATGCGGACCCGGAAGCAGCAGAAGGAGCAGCTCAAGCAGTTCCGTGCCTCCATGGCTGCCTTCCGGCAGGACCTCACCGAGCTTCAGCAGGTGGAACGGGCGGTCCGGCTGCAGGAAGCGCCGTCCGTCAGCGACACGGTGGATGCCATCTATAAGCTTGGGCCGCTGCTGTGGACGCACCGGCCGGAGCACTCGTCCTTCCTGGGCCTGCGCTTTGGGCTTGGAACGGCGCCGTCGCGCATCCCGCTGGAAGAACCCTCCAACAACGACACCGAGGTCCAGTACGCCCGCGAGATCCAGGACTGCATCAAGCAGTTCAGCGAGATCGAAGGCGTTCCCCTGGTCTCCCAGCTGCGCACCTCCGGCGCCCTGGGCATCGCAGGGGCCCGCGGCCTGGTGGACGACGTTGCCCGCGGCATGGTCCTGCAGCTGGTGGGCCTGCATTCCCCGGCCGAGGTGGTCCTCACCGCCATCACGTCCGCCCAGTCGCGGGAACGCTGGAACTGGCTGCAATGGCTGCCGCACGTCGGATCCGGCCACAGCCCGCTGGGCGGGGACCACCTGGCGGCCGGTTCGGCCGGCGGGTCCTCCCTGGTGGCCAGGCTCGAGGACCTGGTCGACGCGCGTGAAGCAGCAGCCAAGCGGACCGCGCCGGACCTGCGGCCCGGCATCGACCCCGTCAAGCACGAGCTGGAAGAGCCGGTCCTGCCCTCCGTGCTGGTCATCGTGGAAGACGACGCCCCGGTGGACCGCGGCCGCCTCACCCGGCTGGCCGAGCGTGGCCCGGATTCCGGCGTCCACGTCCTGTGGGTGGCCACCGACATCCAGGCCCTTCCTGCAGCCTGCCGCGACTTCATGGTGGTGGACGGCGACCACGGCACCACCACCGGCCAGGTCCGCCTGGGCCGCCACACCTACCCGGTCAGCTGCGAAAGCGTGGACGCGGAACTCGCCGGCCAGCTGGCCAGGATGCTTGCGCCCGTGGTGGACGTGGGCAAGCCCGTCAATGACGACTCCGACCTGCCCAGGGCTGTTTCCTACGCCACGCTGATCGGCAAGGACTTCCTGGACAACCCGCAGGCCGTGGCCGAACGCTGGACCGAAAACAACTCCGTGCACGCTAGTGCCGTGGCCAACCGCAAGGACAACGGCACGCTGCGGGCCCTGGTGGGGTCCAAAGGCATCGAACCGCTGTACCTGGACCTGAAAAACGAAGGACCGCACGCGCTGGTGGGTGGCACCACCGGCGCCGGCAAATCCGAATTCCTGCAGTCCTGGGTCATGGGCATGGCCGCGGCGTACAGCCCGGACCGGGTCAGCTTCCTGTTCGTGGACTACAAGGGCGGGGCCGCGTTCGCGGACTGCATCAACCTTCCGCACACCGTGGGCCTGGTGACCGACCTGTCCCCGCATCTGGTACGCCGCGCCCTCACGTCGCTGCGCGCCGAGCTGCACTACCGGGAACAGCTGCTGAACCGGAAGAAAGCCAAGGACCTGCTGGCCCTGCAGCGGGAGGCCGATCCCGAGGCGCCGCCGTACCTGATCATCATCGTGGACGAGTTCGCGGCCCTGGCCAACGACGTTCCCGAGTTCGTGGACGGCGTGGTGGACGTGGCTGCCCGTGGCCGCTCCCTGGGCCTGCACCTGATCCTTGCCACGCAGCGGCCAGCCGGCGTCATCAAGGACAACCTGCGCGCCAACACCAACCTCCGCGTGGCACTTCGCATGGCGGACGAGGATGCCACCGACATCCTGGGTGTCCCGGATGCCGCCTACTTCGACCCCGCCATACCCGGCCGCGGCGCCGCCAAGACCGGCCCCGGCCGCATCCAAGGGTTCCAGACCGGCTACGCGGGGGGCTGGACTACGGACAAGCCGCAACGCCCGCAAATCGACATCGTGGAGATGGCCTTCGGTTCCGGTCCCAGCTGGGAAGCGCCGGCCCCCGACAAGCCGGTGGCCCAGGAACCGGCCGGACCCAACGACATCGCCAGGATGACCTCAACCATCGTGCACGCCGCGGACACCCTGGCCATCCAGCCGCCGCGCAAGCCGTGGCTGGATGAGCTGGCCAAGACCTACGACTTCTCCAAGCTCCCCAACCCCCGCACCGACGAACAGCTCCTGCTCGGGGTGGCCGACGATCCCGTCCACCAGGACCAGCCCACCGTGTTCTACGAACCGGACCGGGACGGCAACATGGCCATCTATGGCACCGGCGGTTCCGGCAAGTCCGCGGCCCTGCGCGGCATCGCCATCGCAGCCGCGGTCACCCCGCGCGGCGGCCCGGTCCACGTGTACGGCATCGATTGCGGTTCTTCGGGGCTGCGGATGCTTGAGGAGCTTCCGCACGTGGGCGAGATCATCAACGGCGACGACGTGGAACGCGTCGGGCGCCTGCTGCGGCTCCTGCGGGACATCGCCGAACTGCGCTCGGCCCAGTTCGCCGAGGTCCGTGCCTCCACCATCGTGGAGTACCGGAAGCTGGCCAACCGGCCGGATGAGAAGCGCATCTTCGTGCTGGTGGACGGCATGTCCGCCTTCCGGGAGGCGTACGAGCACAGCAAGCTCTCCGGGCTCTGGGACATCTTCCTGCAGCTGGCAACGGACGGCCGCACCCTGGGCATCCACCTGGTGGTCACGGGGGACCGGCCCAACGCGGTCCCCGCATCGCTCCTGGCCTCCATCCAGCGCCGGCTGGTCCTGCGGCTCTCCAACGAGGACGACTACATTTCCATGGATGTGCCCAGGGACGTCCTCACCGCCAACTCGCCTCCGGGCCGCGGACTCCTGGACGGACTCGAAGTCCAGCTGGCAGTCCTGGGCGGCAACTCGAACCTGGCCCTGCAGGCCAGGGAAGTCCACAAGCTCAGCGAAGCGATGCTCCGGCAGGGGCTGGGCAGTGCTCCCGGCATCGAGCGGCTTCCGGAGCAGGTGGACCTGGACGTCCTGCCCGCCGGCAGCCCGGACCTGCCCGTCGTCGGCGTGGACGACGAGTCACTGCAGCCCGCCGAGATCATGGCCCGCGGCCCGCTGCTGCTGGCCGGCCCGCCCGGCGCCGGACGGACCGTAGCCCTGGTCACCCTGGCCTACGCGCTGCGGCGGTCCAACCCCGCCACTGAGCTGATCTACCTCGGATCCCGCCGGTCCGCCGTCGCCTCCCTCCCCATCTGGAACCGCTCGGTAGTGGGGCCGGACGACCTCGCCGAGGTGGTGGAGGACCTGGTCGAGCACTCCACCGGAAATCCGGGGACCGTGGCCTTCTTCATCGAAGGCCTGACCGAGTTCACCGACACCATCGCCGAGTCGGGCATGGCGCAGCTGGTCACCGCCTCGCTGAAGGCGGACCAATGGGTGGTGGGCGAGTCTGAATCCTCCACCTGGTCCAGTGCCTGGCAGCTGGCCCAGCCCTTCAAATCCGGGCGCCGCGGGCTGCTGCTCAACCCGGGGGACATCGAGGGCGACAGCCTGCTCAACACCTCGCTGGGCCGCGTCAGTCCCGAGTTCATCCCCGGCCGCGGCTACGTGGTGGGACGCGGCAAGGCGCGGAAGATCCAGGTGGCGCTGCCGCCTGAAAACCGGGACTGAACAGCCCGGACAACCGCGGGGCCGGCACCGTTGCGGATTTGCGGCCCCGCAGGGCGCTGTAGAAGACTACCGGGGACACCAGAAAGCCGTGGTGGGGGGCTGCGCGCATCGAAAGGTAGCAATGACCCCGTCCGCACCGTTCCGCCACGCCGTTTCGACGACGGCACCCGCAGCCGTCCTGGCCCTCGCCTTTGGCTTCTTCCCAGCAGGCTCGGCACTCGCTGCAACCACTGCACCCTCGCCCGCTCCGGCGTCCGGCACGCAGGCCACCGACTGCGGGCTGATCTGCCTTCCCATCCTTGCCAGCAGCCCGGACACGGGCCAGAACGGGCGGCCGCGGAAATCCAAGGAACCGGCTCCGCCGCCCGCCCAGCCGGCACCCCCTGCCGAGCCGCCCGCCCAGCCTGCCCAGCCCCAGCCTCCGCAGGCAGATACAGCCCCGCAGCCCGCTGCCCCGGCACCTGGTCCCGCCGCGATCCCTGCCACCGCAGGGGCGGACCTGGATGAGCCCCCGCCTGGCACCGCCTCGGCCGCAGCCGGTTACCGGCCTCCAACCGGTCCGTCCAGCGGCCAGGACTGGAACAGCCCCGTCACCCGGTCCGCCGCGCCAGCGCAGTTGGCTGCCGCAGCCCCTGTCCGGGGCCAGGCCCCCGGCGGCCCGGCCCTGCTGCCCATCGCCGCCGGAACGGTGCTGCTGGCCGTGTCAGCCGGCGCCTTTGCCTGGTGGACGCGCAACCGGCTCCGGTCGCACTGACCTGTTCCTGCGGCAACACTGCCTGGCTTCGGCGCTTCCCGGCCGCAGCGCTTACTGCCTGCCGCGCGGGCCTGCCGGGTGGCTGTCGGAGGTGTAGGGCAAGATAGGTCTGTGAGCACAGGACCAGGACCCGCAGAAAAGACCGCCACCCGGACCCCGGCACCGCACGAACCAGAGGCGATCCCCACCGAGGCCGTCCGCGAGGAATACGAAAACCTTGCGGACCTGGTGCGGAAGTATCGGTTCGCGTACTACCAGGAGGATGCTCCGCTGGTGTCGGACGCCGAGTTCGATGCCCTCTTCCGCCGGCTCGAGGAGATCGAGGCGCTGCACCCGGAACTGGTGGCCAACGATTCACCAACCCAGGAAGTGGGCGGCGAGGTCTCCGCCGCATTCGCGCCGGTGGAACACCTGCAGCGGATGTACAGCCTGGAGGACGTCTTCTCGCTGGAGGAGCTTGAGGCCTGGCTCAACCGGGCCGAGGCCAGCATCGAAAAAATCGGTGACGGCAGCGCCAAGGCAGCCTGGCTGACCGAACTCAAGATCGACGGCCTGGCAGTCAACCTCCTGTACCGGGACGGCAAGCTGGTGCGTGCCGCCACCCGCGGCGACGGCACCACGGGTGAGGACATCACCCACAACCTGCTCACCATCAAGGAAATCCCGCAGGAACTGCGCGGTACTGGCTTCCCGGCCGAGATGGAGGTACGGGGTGAGGTCTTCATCCCGTCCAAGGCCTTCGCCGAGTTCAACGAGGCACTGATCCAGGCCGGCAAGGCGCCGCTGGCCAACCCGCGGAACGCGGCAGCCGGGTCGCTGCGACAGAAGGATCCGGCCGAGACTGCCAAGCGGCCGTTGAAGATGTTTGTGCACGGCATCGGCGCCCGGGAGGGGCTTGCGGCCGGCAGCCAGTCGGAGACGTACGGGCTGCTCAAGGACTGGGGCCTGCCGGTCAGCCCGTACTTCGAGGTGCTGGAGACCCGCGACGACGTGCTGGGCTTCATCAAGCGGTACGGCGACCAGCGCCACAAGCTGCTCCATGAGATCGACGGCATCGTGATCAAGGTGGATGATTTCGCCACCCAGCGGGCCCTGGGCAACACCACCCGCGTTCCCCGCTGGGCCGTGGCCTACAAGTACCCGCCCGAGGAAGTCCACACCAAGCTGCTGGACATCCAGGTCAACGTGGGCCGCACAGGCCGCGTCACCCCCTACGGCGTCATGGAGCCGGTCAAGGTCGCCGGTTCCACCGTGGAAATGGCCACCCTGCACAACCAGGACGTGGTCAAGGCCAAGGGTGTCAAGATCGGCGACATCGTGATCCTGCGGAAGGCGGGGGACGTCATACCCGAGATCGTGGGCCCGGTCCTGAACCTCCGCGACCAGCAGGACCCGCCGGTGCGCGACTTCGTCATGCCCACCGAATGCCCCTCCTGCGGCACGCCGCTGGCCCCCGCCAAGGAAGGGGACGTGGATGTCCGCTGCCCCAACGCCAGGTCGTGCCCGTCCCAGCTGCGCGAACGGGTGTTCCACGTAGCGGGCAGGGGTGCGTTCGACATCGAGGCCCTGGGCTGGGAAGCCGCCATCGCCCTGACCCAGCCCGCGGAGCCCGAGGTGCCGCCTCTGACTTCCGAAGCGCGGCTGTTCGAGCTCACCCCGGAGGACCTGGCCGGCGTCCGGATCCGGCGCGAAAAAAAGGTCAAGGGAGTCCCTACAGGCGAGTACGAGCTGGTGCCGTACTTCTTCAGCAAGGGCACCGCCAAGTCGCCCTCCAAGCCCACCGCCACCACCCAGAAGCTCTTCAAGGAACTCGAAAAGGCCAAGACCCAGCCCCTGTGGCGCGTGCTGGTCGCCTTGTCCATCCGGCACGTTGGTCCCCGGGCATCGCGGGCCCTGGCCCAGGCGTTCGGCTCCATGGACCGCATCCGTGCAGCCTCCGAGGAGGAACTGGCCCACGTGGACGGGGTGGGACCCACCATCGCCGCCGCCCTGAAGGAATGGTTCGCCGAGGACTGGCACCTGGAGATCATCGACCGCTGGGCAGCCGCCGGTGTCCGCATGGAGGACGAACAGGACGAGTCCATGCCGCGCACCCTCGAAGGGCTCACCGTGGTGGTCACCGGCTCCCTGCCCAACTTCAGCCGCGACGAGGCCAAGGAGGCCATCCTGCTCCGGGGCGGCAAGGCCGCGGGGTCCGTTTCCAAAAACACCAGCTACGTGGTGGCCGGCGAAAGCGCCGGCAGCAAGCTGGACAAGGCAGAGCAGCTGGGGATCCGGGTGCTGGATGAGGATGGGTTCCGGCAGCTGCTCGACGGCGGCCCGGCCGCTTTGGGCGACCCAGCAGCAGCGGACGAAGACGAGACGGAAGACGCGGCAATCGAAGACGAGACTGGGGAGAACGAATGACATCCGCTTCGGAACTGCTGGAGGTGGCCCGGAAGGCTGCCGCCGCAGGTGCCCACGTCCTGTCCGGCCGCGACGGCAACGCCCTGGACGCGAGCAACAAGGGGGCGGCAGGGGACTGGGTCACCGCCTACGACGTGGCAGCCGAAAGTGCGGTGCGGGACGTCATTTCCGCGGCCCGGCCCGGCGACAGCGTCACCGGTGAGGAGCAGGGAACCACCCGCCCCGCCGATCCCACCGGCTACCGCTGGTCCATTGATCCGCTGGACGGCACCACCAACTTCATCCGCAATATCGTCTACTACGCCACCTCGGTGGCTGTGGCGGATGCCGACGGCGTCTGGCAGGCCGGCGTTGTGGACGCGCCTGCGCTGGGCCGCGTGTACTACGCTGCCCGCGGCCAGGGTGCGTGGCTGGAGGAGCGGGGCGTCGTCACCAGGCTCGACGGCCCGGTTCCGGGGCGCGCCGGGCAGATCCTGGCCACAGGGTTCAGCTATGAACCCGAGATCCGCGTCCAGCAGGCTGCGGCCTTCGGTACTTTGATGGACGGCTTTGCCGATGTCCGCCGGCTTGGCTCCGCTGCCCTTGACCTGTGCATGGTGGCCGATGGAACCCATGACGCCTACGGCGAGCGGGGACTGAACGAGCACGACTTCTCGGCCGGCGCCCTCATCGCGGAGGAAGCCGGCTGCTGGGTTCGCAGGCCGCGCCTCACCAGCCCCCTTGACGGCGGCCCCACGGACGATGAGCGACTGGACGCCTGGACCTGCGCCGCCAGCCTGGAACTGTCCGGCAAGTTCCCGCTGTAGGGGCGGGTTCCCGGCAGCGGCACGTGCTCCCGTCGCCCGTAGTGATAGTTCGATCACGGAAAGCGCTGTTCCGCCCGAGGGCAGGCACGGGAGCTACTACCATTGACGGGTGCACAAGCAGTTGACCATCCGTCCCGCCGTCAAGGCCGATTTCGCGGCCGTCGCCCGCATCACCGGCGACTCCTACCTTTCCGCAGGCTACTTTGACGACCCCGCCCACCCGTACATGGTCAAGATCATGGACGTTGCGGCCCGCGCCCAGCAGGCCACCATCTGGGTGGCAGAACGGGAAGGAACCGTCATCGGTTCAGTCACGCTGGCGCTGGCCGGGGAACCGTACGCGGACATCGCCCTGCAGGATGAGCTTGAATTCCGCATGCTGGTGGTGGACCCGGCCGTCCAGCGGAGCGGTGCCGGCCAGGCCATGGTGGACGCCATCCTTAATCACGCGAAAACCCTTCCCGGTATCAAGGCAGTGTCCCTCACCACCGGCCAGGCCTGGGAAAGCGCGCACGGCCTGTACCGCAAGACCGGGTTCCAGCGCGTGCCCGAGCGGGACTGGTTCGTTCCCGGCACCGACACAAAACTGCTGGTTTATCGGCGCGACCTGTAGCAGCCCTACAGTGGTGGCGACCCATTCCAGCTTTGAAAGGCCCACCCATGCGCAAAACCTTCGGCAGCGGATCCGTCTGGGAACAGACCCTCGGTTACTCCCGTGCCGTCCAGGTGGACAACACCCTCTACATCTCCGCCACTGCGGCCAGCGGCGAGGACGGAGTGGTGGGCGATGACTTCTACACACAGACCCAGTACATCCTGCAGAAACTGGGCAAGGTCCTGGCCGACGCCGGCTTCGCCTACGAGGACGTGGTGCAGTCCAAGCTGTACCTGACGGACATCAGCAAATGGGAAGAAGCCGGCCGGGCGCACGGCGAGGTGTTCGCAAACATCCGCCCCACCCTCTCCCTGGTCCATGTGCTCCCGTTCCTGGACCCGAAGATGCTCGTAGAGATCGAACTGGTCGCCCAGAAGAGCGCCTAGGTGTATTGACCTGAGAGGTTGGTGACGCGGCTGGCCGGTGGCTGACCGTTGAGTGAGGTGTGGCCTCGATGATGATTGTAATGATGGAGCCAGTCGGCGAAAGCGGCAACACGCTCGGCCTCGGAGGCGTAGGGACGGGCGTAGGCCCATTCGTCGAGCATGGTGCGGTTGTAGCGCTCGACTTTGCCGTTTGTCTGAGGCCTGTAGGGGCGGGTGCGTTTGTGCTTGATGTCCGGGCCCAGAGCGTCTTTGAATGCGTAGGAGCGGTAGCAGGATCCGTTATCGGTCAGGACCCGTTTGACAGTGATCCCGTGGGACTCGAAGTAGGCATTGGCGCGTTCCCAGAATCCGGCCGCAGTGTCCTTTTTCTCATCGGTCAGGATCTCCGTGTAGGCGAGCCTGGAGTGATCATCGACGGCGTTGTGCAAGAAGGCGTGACCCGGTCTCCGGTTCGCCGCGGTACCGGTCTTGTTCCGGTTTCCGGCGGCCCTGCCGACACTGCGGTGTCCGCCGCCGTCAGGGATCCGTCCAAGTTTCTTGATGTCGACGTGGACCAGGTCCCCGGGGCTGTGGTGCTCGTACCGGCGAATCACCCGGCCCGTGGCCCGGTCCATCCACGCCAGCCTCGCCAGCCCAAACCGGGACAGCACCCGGTGCACCGTGGAGGGGTGAATGCCCAGCAGATAGCCGATCCGTGCCGGGCCCCAGCGCCGGTTGACTCTGATCGCGACGATCCGCCGCTCCCGCCGCGTGGAGGTCCGACGCGGGGAGTTGATGGGCCGGCTGGAACGATCACCCGTCCCGTGCTCCCCGTGCTCCCGGTAACGGGCCGCCCACCGCGCTGCGGTCGTCACCGACACCTGGAACCGCTCAGCAGCACGGCGCAGCGGCCACCCGTCATCGACGATGCACCGGGCCAGCCGGAGCCGTCCCTTCGGCGTCAGAAGCGCGTTAGCATGGGACATTGAAGACCTCCTTGTGGATCGGACTCTTAGACAAGCCCCACTCCACTTGGAGGTCTTCTTTTTGTCACCTAACCACGCCGCATGTTCCTAACCTCCGTGGTCAATACACCTAGGCTTCCTGCCCTACCTTCCCGGCAGGCCATAGCGGTGCTCCGGCCTCCCGGTGGTCCCGTAGCGGAGCTGGATATCCACTGCGCCGTCGTCGGCCAGCGAAGACAGGTAGCGCTGGGCGGTTGCCCGCGAGACGCCCACGCGGGAGGCCACCTCTGCGGCAGAGTACTGCTCGCCCGGGGCCAGTGACTCCAGCACCGCCGCCTCGGTTGCCGAGCGGGGTTTCGACGACGGCGTGACGTCGCCCGGAATCAGCGACCGTTTGGCACGTTCCACCGCATCCTGGTCCAGTGCGCCCGGCTGGGCCAGGAGGCGCCGGTACCGGGCGTAGGAGCGCAGCTGCTGGGACAGCGACTCGGACGTAAAGGGCTTGAGCAGGTACCCCAGGGCGCCGCGGCGGAATGCCACCCGGACGGATGCGGCGTCGGAGGCAGCGCTGAGGATAATCGTGTCCACATCCAGCTGCTGGAGCAGGTCCAGGCCGGAGGCATCGGGAAGGTAGACGTCCAGCAGCACCATGTCAGGCCGCAGGCTGTGGATGGCCTGCAGCGCCAGCGACGCCGTGCCAACCGGGGCCAGGGCAAGGAAGCCCGCCACCGAGTCCACATAGGCGGCGTGCAGCTTGGCCACATGGAAGTCGTCGTCCACGATCAGAACCCGAAAATCGTCAGCCATTTCCGTCCTTTCCGGCTGCCCCCGAATTACTGTTGGCAGGGTTGCCTGCCGTGGTGTGCGGAAGGGTGGCCATGAACACGGCTCCCGGCCCGCCCTTCGTCCCGCGTTCGAGCACCCTCACGTCACCGCCGCGGCGCCGGGCCAGCTGGCGAGCCAGGGCAAGCCCGAAGCCCTGGCCGCCGCCGGCGCGGACGGAACCGGAAGAGGTGGTGAAGCCCTCGGCAAACACGTGCTCCGTAGCCGTTCCCTCTGCCAGCCCGTCACCAGAGTCCGCGACCACCACGTGCAGTGTGCCGCCGTCGTCGCCTGGCTCGTCCAGCACCTCCAGCTCAACCCACCGGTCCGTCGCTGAGCCCGCCACAGCCGCATTGACGGCATTGTCGATCAGGTTCCCCAGCACCGTGGTGACATCCTGGGCATCTGTGACCTGTCCGCGGACCAGGGTTTCCGGGCCAATGCGCAGCGTGACGCCGCGCTCGTCGGCCTCCACGCCCTTGGCGCCTACGAACGCCTGCAGGTACGGGTCCTGGAGCAGCTCGGCCTGGTCCACCGGAAACTTCAGCGGACCGGTGGCCGCCAGCGTGGCCAGGTAATCGCGTGCTTCCTGGTGCTGCCCGATGCCCAGGAAGCCGGCGAGCGTGTGCAGCTGATTGGCGAACTCGTGGCGTTGTGCCCGCAGCGCGGTGGACATGGTCCCTACCGCATCCAGTTGCCGCGTCAGCCCCTGCAGTTCCGTCCGGTCGCGCAGCATGATCACCCAGCCCAGGTCCTCCCGCCGGTGCAGCGCCTTGCGGGCGTTCACCACCAGCACCCGGCCGCCGGCCACCAGCTCCAGGGCATTAAGTGTTGAACCTGCGGCGCCGGTTACGCGGGGGACCGACCGGGTGAGCGTCTTCAGCTGCTCCGGCACCGGCGCATTCTCCCACCGCGTGCCGGACAGGTCGGGCAGTCCCAGGAGTCGCTGCGCGGCGGCATTGAACACGCTGATCCGGCCGTCGGCACTGACGCCAATGACGCCGTCGTCCACGCCCTGCAGCACCGCCACCTGGTCGTGCACCAGCGTGCTGATCTCCTCCGGTTCCAACCCCAGGGTGAGGCGTTGCAGCCGGCGGCGCAGCAGAAAGGAGCCCAGGACCCCGGCGAGCAGGGCGCCCGCGGCCGTCAGGGCCACCGGTCCGATGTCGCGGGCCACGCTCTGTGCCACGGTTTCCATGGAGTAGCCCACGCTCACCTCACCCACCACCGTGCCAGTGCCCGGAGCGTACACCGGAACCTTCGCCCCGGCGGAGGGGCCAAGCGTCCCGGTGTTCCGCGTGGTGACCTCCTGCCCGGACAACGCCTCGGACGGGTCGGTGCTGACCTTTTCACCAAGCCGCTGCGGATCAGGATGGGCCAGTCGGATGCCGGTTTCGTCGGTAATCACCACGAACAGTGCTCCGGTCCGGGAACGGGCAGCCTCGGCCGATGACTGAAGGGGCCCGGCCAGGAGTTCGGCGGGCGGGGGAGTGCCGGGCTGTTCACTGATGGCTTGCACGTTGGCGCGGGTTTCCGGGTCGGAGGCCACGGTCCGGGCCAGGGTGAGCGCCTGGTTCTCCGCGTCGCTGCCTACCCGGTCATAGGTGAGCCAGGCGTGCACGGCGGCGCTGAGCAGCACCACCAACAGCACTACCGCCAGCTGCAGCAGCAGCGTCTGGGTGGAAAACCGCAGCGGCTGCCGGGGCGCGGGACGCTGCATTCATCCTCCTTGACGGTTCTGGCGCGGGTTTAGCGGGTTGTGGCGCTGCGCTCCAAGGGTGCCGTGGCAGCACGAAAAGTGCGAAAAGTCCGGTGAGCACAATGAGCAAAATGTTCCCAATAAGCAGTATGCCAATCAATTGAGCCAAAGGCACTGCCGTGACGGCCGCCACCCTACAGTCTGTAGCACGCATCACACCGCCGTGGTGCTGTTCACAAGAAGGAGCCGGCTGTGCTGGTAATACTTGGATTCGCCATGATCGCGGTATTCATGGTGCTGATCATGACGAAGAAGTTGACGCCAGTGCTGGCGTTGATCATTGTCCCTACTGTTTTTGGCCTCTTCGCCGGCGCCGGCCTGGGCATCGGCGATATGGTGATGGACTCCATGAAGTCCATGACGTCCACCGCGGCCCTGCTGATGTTCGCCATCATCTACTTCGGCCTGATGATCGACGTTGGGCTGTTTGACCCGCTGGTGAAGTTCATCCTCCGCAAGCTGGGCAATGACCCCGCCAAGGTCGTCCTGGGCACCGCCATCCTGGCCGCTGCCGTATCGCTGGACGGCGACGGTTCCACCACCTTCATCCTCACCACCGCGGCCATGCTGCCGGTCTACCTGCGCCTCAAGATGAGCCCCGTGGTCCTCACCTGCGTGGCCGGCCTGGCCAACGGCACCATGAACATCCTGCCGTGGGGCGGCCCCACGGCCCGCGCCGCCACCGCCCTCAAGATCGACGTCAACGACGTCTTCGTTCCCATGATCCCTTCCCTGGTGGCCGGCCTGGTCGTGGTCTTCGCCTTCGCCTGGCTGCTCGGCCTGCAGGAACGAAACCGGCTCCGCGCCACTGCGCCGGAGATCTGGAGCGTGCCGGACACAGCGGAAGAGTTCGACGGCGGCAGCCCGGCGGGTGCCGCGGGCACCGGTGTTGGCATTGGCCGACGCAAGGGCGGCAACCCCGGCGGAGCAGCCCCCGCCGTCGACGGCTTCCCGGCAGGATCCTCCGTGGCCGTGCTGGAGCGCAACGACACCGCTACTGAAAACGGCGGCGCCGGACTTGCCGACACCGCCCTTGATCCCAACCGCAGCACCCTGCGGCCCAAGCTGTTCTGGTTCAACCTGGCCCTGACGGTCGTCGTCATGGTGGTGCTCGTGGCCAACGTCATCCCGCTGCCGTTCGTGTTCATGGTTGGCGCCGCGATCGCCCTGCTGGTCAACTTCCCCAAGGTCAAGGACCAGGGCGCCCAGCTGATTGCGCACGCACCGTCCATCGTGGCCGTGGTCAGCATGGTCATGGCCGCCGCCGTCCTCACCGGCGTCCTCAAAGGCACCGGCATGGTGGAAGCCATGTCCGCCTGGCTGGTCCAGATCATCCCGTCCTCCATGGGCCCGTTCATGGCCGTCATCACCGGCGTGCTCAGCATCCCCATGACGTTCTTCATGAGCAACGACGCGTTCTACTTCGGCGTCCTGCCGGTCCTCAGCGAGACCGCCGCCCACTACGGCGTCGGAGCCGCGGACATGGCCCGTGCCTCCATCACCGGCCAGCCTTTCCACCTGCAGAGCCCGCTGGTTCCGGCCATCCTGCTGCTGGTGTCACTGGCCAAGGTAGACCTCGGTGACCACCACAAGAAGGTCCTCTGGCGCACCGCCGTGATCTCGCTTGTAATGCTCGGGGTCGGGATGCTGACCGGAGCCATTGGGATCGGTTAGTCTGTAGCTGCCCGCGCTCCCGTCCCCGTGACCGGACCGGGCATCGAAGGTGCCCGTCTGACGCCCGCTGGGGGATGTCAGACGGGCATCTGCGTTTCCGCACTAGACTGGATCGGAAAACAATTCGAACTTTGCAGGGGAGATCCATGGCTGCGATCAACCGTGACGACGTCGCGCATCTCGCGCGTCTCGCTCACATCGAGATGAGTGCCGAAGAGCTGGACAGGATGGCCGGCGAGCTCGCCGTCATTGTCGATTCGGTCAAGTCCGTCAGCGAGGCCGCCGGGGACGACGTTCCGGCCACCTCGCACCCCATTCCGCTCACCAACGTGTTCCGCGACGACGTCGTGGGGCACACCTTCACGGCGGAACAGGCCCTCTCCGGCGCCCCGGATTCCGATGAAAACCGTTTCAAGGTCCCGGCCATCCTGGATGAGGCATAACCATGACTGAACAAAACTCCACCGGCACCAGCGCCGACGCCCTGGTCCGACTGTCCGCCGCGCAGCTGGCCGAAAAGCTCGCCGCCCGCGAGGTCACCGCCGTCGAAGTGACCCAGGCTTACCTGGACCGCATCGCCGCCGTTGACGGCAAGGTCAACGCCTTCCTGCACGTTAACGCCGAGGAAGCCCTGGCCGTCGCGGCCGAGGTGGACGCGATCCGTGCCGCCGGGGGTGCCGAAGCCGAGGCCCTGCACGTCCTGGCCGGTGTTCCCATCGCCGTCAAGGACCTGATTGTCACCATCGGCCAGCCCACCACGGCAGGCTCCAAGATCCTCGAGGGCTGGCAGAGCCCCTACGACGCAACGGTCGTGGAACGCCTGCGCGCCGCCAAGATGCCCATCCTGGGCAAGACCAACCTGGACGAATTCGCCATGGGCTCCTCCACCGAGCACTCGGCCTTCGGCCCCACCCGCAACCCGTGGGACCTTGACCGGATCCCCGGCGGTTCCGGCGGCGGTTCCGCGGCCGCCGTTGCCGCCTTCGAAGCGCCCCTGGCCCTGGGAACGGACACCGGCGGCTCCATCCGCCAGCCCGGTGCCGTTACCGGAACCGTCGGCGTGAAGCCCACCTACGGCAGCGTCTCCCGCTACGGCGCCATCGCCATGGCCTCCTCGCTGGACCAGATCGGTCCCGTCACCCGCACGGTGCTGGACTCCGCCCTGCTGCATCAGGTCATCGGCGGGCACGATCCCCGTGACTCCACCTCCCTGCCCGAACCCCTGGCTGACCTCGTTGCCGCCGCGAAGACCGGCAACGTGGAGGGACTGCGGATCGGCATTATCAAGGAACTGCACGGCGAGGGCTACCAGGCCGGCGTCGAAAACCGCTTCAACGACGCCCTGGAGCTGCTCAAGGAAGCCGGCGCCGAGATCGTTGAGGTCTCCTGCCCCAACTTCCAGTACGCCCTGGGCGCCTACTACCTGATCATGCCTTCCGAGGCCTCTTCCAACCTGGCCAAGTTCGACGGCGTCCGGTACGGCCTGCGCGTCCTCCCCGAAGAGGGCCCCATGACCATTGAACGCGTCATGGGTGCCACCCGCGCCGCCGGCTTCGGCGACGAGGTCAAGCGCCGCATCATCCTGGGCACGTACGCCCTGTCCGCGGGCTACTACGATGCCTACTACGGCTCCGCCCAAAAGGTCCGCACCCTGGTGCAGCGGGACTTCGAGGCTGCCTTCGCGCAGGCCGACGTCCTGATCTCGCCCACCGCCCCCACCACGGCCTTCCCGCTCGGTGAAAAACTGGACGATCCGCTGGCCATGTACCTCAACGACGTCGCCACCATCCCGGCCAACCTGGCCGGCGTGCCCGGCCTGTCGCTGCCCGGCGGGCTGGCGGACGAGGACGGGCTGCCCGTTGGCATCCAGCTGCTGGCCCCGGCCCGCGAGGATGCCCGCCTGTACCGGGTGGGTGCGGTCCTGGAGTCGCTGCTCGAAGCGAAGTGGGGCGGCCCGCTGCTGGCCCAGGCTCCCGACCTTGCGGCTGAAACCCTCGAAACCCAGGAGGCAAAATAATGAGCACTGACGAAATCCTGAGCTTCGATGAGGCCATGGAGAAGTACGATCCCGTCCTGGGGTTCGAGGTCCATGTGGAGCTGAACACCAAGACCAAGATGTTCTCCTCCGCCCCGAACGTCTTCGGCGATGAGCCCAACACCAACGTCAATGAAGTGGATCTGGGCATGCCCGGCGTCCTGCCCGTGGTGAACAAGACCGCCGTGGAATCCTCCATCAAGATCGGCCTGGCACTGAACTGCAAGATCGCCGAATCCTGCCGCTTCGCCCGGAAGAACTACTTCTACCCGGACACCCCCAAGAACTTCCAGACCTCCCAGTACGACGAGCCCATCGCGTACGACGGCTACCTGGACATCGAGCTTGAGGACGGCACCGTGTTCCGCGTTGAGATCGAGCGCGCGCACATGGAGGAGGATGCCGGCAAGCTGACCCACATGGGCGGCGCCACCGGCCGCATCCACGGCGCCGACTTCTCCCTGGTGGACTACAACCGTGCCGGCGTGCCGCTGGTGGAAATCGTCACCAAGCCCATCGAGGGCGCAGGCTCGCGCGCGCCGGAGCTGGCCAAGGCGTACGTGGCCGCTGTCCGGGAGATCGTGAAGAACCTGGGTGTGTCCGACGCGAAGATGGAACGCGGCAACGTCCGCTGCGACGCCAACGTCTCGCTCCGCCCGCACGGCCGCGAACGGTTCGGCATCCGCTCCGAAACCAAGAACGTGAACTCGCTGCGCGCCGTCGAACACGCGGTCCGCTACGAGATCCAGCGCCACGCAGCCGTCCTGGATTCCGGCAACCCGGTTGTCCAGGAAACCCGGCACTGGCACGAGGACACCCGGACCACCACCTCGGGCCGGCCCAAGTCCGACGCCGACGACTACCGGTACTTCCCGGAACCGGACCTGGTCCCCGTGGTTGCCTCCCGGGAATGGGTGGAGGAGCTGCGCGCCACCCTGCCCGAGCCTCCGGCCGAGCGCCGCAAGCGCCTCAAGGCTGACTGGGGCTACTCCGATCTCGAGTTCCGTGACGTGGTGAACGCCGGGGTCCTGGACGAGATAGAGGAAACCATTGCCGCCGGCGCCTCGGCCTCCGTGGCCCGCAAATGGTGGATGGGCGAGATCGTGGGACGCGCCAAGGCCGCCGACGTTGACCCCGGCCAGCTGGGCGTCGAGCCGGCCACCATCGTGGAGCTCGCCCGCATGGTGGAGGCCGGCAAGATCAACAACAAGATGGCCACGCAGGTGCTGGACGGCGTGCTCGCCGGCGAAGGCACCCCGGAAGAGGTTGTCGCAAAACGCGGCCTCGCCGTGGTGTCCGACGACGGCCCCCTCCTGGAAGCCATCGACGCCGCGCTCGCCGCCCAGCCCGACGTTGCGGAGAAGATCCGCGGCGGCAAGGTCCAGGCCATCGGCGCAATCGTTGGCGGGGTCATGAAGGCCACCCGCGGCCAGGCCGACGCCGGCCGCGTCCGCGAACTGATCCTGGAGAAGCTGGGCGTCACCGTCTAGCAAACCCACCCAACTGGGTCGCAGTTGTTGTCGTTTTGAGCCCTCATAACGACAACAACTGCGACCCAGTTGCGCTTTAAGTACTCAGGCGGCCGTCACAGAAAGTACCCGTGGTTGAGCGTGCGCATCACCCTTACACTTGAGGCCAGGTGAGCCGGTGCCCCGGGCGGGGAGTTGCGGCGCGAAGGTGCGGGAGGAACAACCATGGTGGTCCGGGAATCAATGAGGGTGCGCAAGGCCGCGCTTGCCGGGGCGGTGGCCCTTGCGCTGACCGGCACGGGGGCTGCCCTTGCCTGGTCGGCCACGGGCACGCCCACCCCCTCGCCGTCACAATCGGCACCGCAATCCGCCCCAGGCCATTCAGGCAGCGCGCCCGGACAGCAAAACAAGCAGGACAAGAAAGCCCAGCGTCCCCAGCCACTTCATGGCGAGGAGGTGGTCAAGAACGCGGATGGCACCTTCCAGACCGTCCTGGAACAGCGGGGGACGGTGGAATCGGTCAGCGGCTCGGCCATCACGGTCAAGAGCGAGGACGGCTTCATCCAGACCTACACCGTCAACGGCGACACGAGAATCACCAGGATTCCTCCGGCAGCAGCGGATGGTTCCGCGCCTACTGCCAGCCCGGACGCGCCAGCCAGCCCACGCATGCCGGCCAGCCCGGGAGCAAAGCGCGACGACGGCAAGAGGCTTAAGCCGACGGACGGAACCATCGCGGACATTGCCGCAGGGGATGCCGTCCGCATTGCAGGCGTCAAGGACGGGGACAATGCCACGGCCAAGCGGATCGTGAAGGGCGCCGGTGACAAGCCCGGCCCTGGGCTGGGGCATGGTTTGGGCGGCGCGCCGGGACACGGTCAAGGCCTTGGCCACAAGATGGGCAAAGACCACCAGGACGACCAGGGCGCCTGACTTTTTCAGCCCCGCTGCACTTTTCAGCCCTGGCGCACCAGCCCCGCCATGATGTCCTCAAGTGCCTCGCACACCATCACCACCGCCCGCCGCTTCAGGTTCTCCGGCCGGGCCAGCAGGTCGATCCTGCGCCGGGTGCTGATCCCCGCCAGCGGGCGCAGCACGATGTCCGGGTTAAGCACCGGCCCTGCCGTGTACCTGGGGAGCAGTCCCACCACGCCGCCGGTGGCCACCAAGGCCGCCACCGTCGAGTAGTCGTTGATGCGGTGGACGATGTTCGGTTCCCGGCTGGAAACGGCAGCGACGGCGGCAAGAACGTCGGCGGGGGAGTAGCCAGGGTGGCTGGTCACCCAGGCTTCGGCGCCGACGTCGTCCGCTGTCACCGTGTCCTTCTGCGCCAAGGGGTGGCCGGCGGGCAGTGCCACGTCGAGGGGTTCGTGCGCCAGGGGGATGACGGCTACCCGTTCCGCCGGCCACCGCGGGCTGTGGTCCATGCGGTGCGCCAGCACCAGGTCGTAACGGGCAGTGAGGGCGGGAAAGTCCTGCTGCGCAACATCCTCGTCGGAGAGCTCGATCCGCGGATGCTCCGGCCGGTCCAGCATCCTGGCCAGCGGCGCGAACAAAGCCTGTCCCGCGCTGTGGAACCCGCTGACCGTCACCCTGCCGGCGGGAGAGCCATGATAGGTCCGCAGCGCGCCGCGGGCCTCGGCCATGGCGCTGACGACGGCGGCACCGGCGTCGGCGAGGACCTGGCCGGCTTCGGTGAGCACCAGGTTCCGGCCCTCCTTGCGCGTCAGGGGCACCTCCACGCTGCGCTGCAGGTGGGCCAGTTGCTGCGACACTGCCGACGGGGTGACCATGAGCGTGTCGGCCACCGCCTTCACGCTGCCCAGGGCACCGAGTTCCCGCAGAATTTCGAGTTGATGAACCTCCATGGCTCCAGTCTAATCATTAGCTATTGCTACATCGTTGATTGAGAAAAATGCTGTTGTTCTTACGCGTGCTCGGCGCTTCAATGGGGATGACATACCCCGCAAACGTGAACCCCAATCAGTAAGGATGCCAATGAAGGCCCTTTATAAGGCTGGCCCGCAGGCCGGTTTCGAACTCGTCGAGCGGCCCGAACCAGAGGCCGGGCCGGCGGACGTGAAGATCCGGGTCATGACCACCGGCATTTGCGGCACGGACCTGCACATCCAGTCCTGGGATCCATGGGCGCAGGGGATCATCGAGGCTCCCCTCATTGCCGGCCATGAGTTTTATGGCGAAGTGGTGGAGGTGGGCGACGACGTCCGGGAGGTCAAGGTAGGCGACCGGGTCTCGGGCGAAGGGCACGTGGTGTGCGGCATCTGCCGGAACTGCCGCGCAGGACGCCGCCAGATGTGCATCCACACCGTCAGTGTGGGTGTCCAGCGTGACGGTGCCTTTGCCGAGTACGTGGTGATCCCCGAAACCAACGTCTGGGTCCACCACGACCCTTCAGTCACCCCGGAGCTTGGCGCCATCTTCGACCCGTTCGGCAACGCCACCCACACCGCGCTGAGCTTCCCGCTGGTGGGCGAGGACGTCCTGATCACCGGCGCCGGCCCCATTGGACTGATGGCCATCGCCGTCGCCCGCCACGCGGGTGCACGCAAAATCGCCATCACGGACGTTTCCAAGCCACGGCTCGACCTGGCCCGGCAGCTCGGAGCCGACCTTGCCATCGACGTCTCCACCACCCGGGTGCGCGACGCCCAACGTGAGCTGGGCATGCGCGAAGGCTTCGACGTCGGAATGGAAATGTCCGGGCACCCTTCCGCGCTGCCTGAGATGATCGACAACATGAACCACGGTGGCCGGATCGCCATGCTGGGGCTGCCCAGCCAGGAGATCACCATCGACTGGGGCAAGGTGGTCACCCACATGCTCACGCTCAAGGGCATCTATGGCCGCGAGATGTACGAAACCTGGTACGCCATGAGCGCCATGCTCTCGTCCAACCCGGTGCTCCACGCCGGAATCTCCGCCGTGGTCACGGACGCACTGCCGGCCGCGGACTGGGAGAAGGGCTTCGAGATTGCCCGCAGCGGCGTGGGCGGCAAGGTTGTCCTGGACTGGACCCGACTCTAAGACCCGATACTAAGGAACCCCATGTACACCTCCATGAAGGATCAGCTCCACGACGAGCTGGAAGAAATCCGCGCGGCCGGGCTCTACAAGACCGAACGCAGCATCAGCTCACCGCAGTCCAGCCACATCACCGCCGGACAGATCGGCGGCCCCGGCGCCGACGTGCTGAACTTCTGCGCCAACAACTACCTGGGACTGGCTGACCATCCTGACATCATCAGCACCGCCAAGGCCGCCATGGACGAGCGCGGTTTCGGGATGGCCAGCGTCCGTTTCATCTGCGGCACCCAGGACCTGCACCTGGAACTGGAAGCCCGGGTCGCCAAGTTCCTGGGTACCGAGGACACCATTCTGTTCTCCAGCTGCTTCGACGCCAACGGCGGGGTGTTCGAGTCCCTCTTCGGGGCCGAGGACGCCGTCATCTCCGATGCCCTGAACCACGCCTCCATCATCGACGGAATCCGCCTGTGCAAGGCACAGCGGTACCGGTACGCCAACCAGGACATGGCGGACCTGGAAGCCAAGCTGGTGGAAGCGAAGGACGCCCGCCGGAAGATCATCGTCACCGATGGCGTGTTCTCGATGGACGGCTACCTTGCCCCGCTCGAGGCCATCTGCGACCTCGCCGACAAGTACGGCGCCCTGGTGATGGTGGACGACTCCCATGCCGTGGGCTTCATGGGTGCCACAGGTGCGGGTACTCCCGAACACGCCGGTGTCAGTGACCGCGTGGACATCTACACGGGCACCTTCGGCAAGGCGCTGGGCGGAGCCTCGGGCGGTTACGTGTCCGGCCGCAGGGAGATTGTCGCCATGCTCCGCCAGAAGGCACGGCCCTACCTGTTCTCCAATTCCCTGGCTCCGGCCATCGTTGCAGCCACGCTCAAGGCGCTGGACCTGGTGGAAAGCTCCGGTGACCTGCGGCGCAGGCTGTTCGAAAACGCCGAACTCTTCCGCCGCCGCATGACCGAGGAGGGGTTCGACCTGCTTCCGGGCGAGCACGCCATCGTCCCGGTGATGTTCGGTGATGCCGTGATGGCCGCCAAGGTGGCCGACCGGATGCTGCAGCACGGAGTCTTCGTCACCGCCTTCAGCTTCCCCGTGGTTCCGCGGGGTGCCGCAAGGATCCGGGTGCAGCTTTCCGCCGCACATTCAGCGGACGACGTCGAAGCGTGCGTTCGTGCCTTCGTCGCCAGCCGTGACGAGGCGGCAGCCTGACACCTGCCGCACCCCAGCTGAATTCTGCAAGGATGGACCGATGGCAGCTCATTACGATGTCCTGATCGTGGGCGGCGGCATTGCCGGCCTCTCCCTTGCGTCCGCGCTCGCGGGCCGCTGCAGTGTTGTCCTGGTGGAGGCGGAGCAGGAGCTGGCGTACCACACGTCCTCCCGCTCCGCCCGACAGCTGATCCCCAGCTACGGGCCGCCGGTGGTCCAGGAACTCACCGTCCGGACCCTGGAGCTGCTCGCGGCCCGGGACGCGGAACTCCCGGAACCGGTCCTGACGCCGCGCAGCTTCATGCTGATCGGCTCCGAGGCTGAGGTGGCCGCGGAAGCCAGTGGGCACATGCAGCCCATCTCCGTGGAGCGCGCCCTGGAGCTCTGCCCGGCCCTGAAGCCCGGAACCTTTGCTGCCGCGGGACTAGATACTGGATCCTTTGGCTGCAACGCCCCGCTGCTCCTGGAAGAACATCGCAAGCGGGCGCTCGCCGCCGGCGCCGACATCATCACCGGCGCCCGGGTCCATTCGGCGCAACGGCTGGGTTCGGGCTGGCGGGTGGGTGCCGGTGCCGAGGGGTTCGAAGTGGGAGTGATGGTCAACGCCGCGGGAGCCTGGGCGGACGAGCTCGCGGTGATCAGCGGCGTCGAAAAGCTGGGCCTGCAGCCGTACCGGCGCACCGCGGCGATTGCCGCCGTCGAACGTCCCCTTCCTGGCGCCACTCCAATGGTGGCTGCCGCAGACAACACGTTCTATTTCCGCCCCGACGGCCGCGACGTCCTGATTTCGCCGTCGGAGACCGTTCCCAGTGGCCCCGAGGATGCACGCCCGCGCCCCGGAGACGTGGAACGCCTGGTGGAGAAACTGAACGCCTTCACCAGCCTGGGGATTACGGAAGTCCGGCGGGCGTGGACGGGGCTGCGCACCGAAGCCGCGGACGGAGTTCCGGTTGCGGGATTCGACGCCGAAGCGGCAGGGTTCTATTGGCTGGCGGGGCAGGGCGGATATGGGTTCCAGACCTCGGCAGCCCTGGCGGAGTTCGCGGCCGCCCAGATCCTGGCCGGGCAGGACTCCTCCGGAAGTACTGCCTTCGTTGCCGGCGCAGCCGACGGTCCGGCATCCCGGACAGCGCAGGCCCTGGCCGCCACGCGCTGGTCCATCCGGCGTTGAAGAATGGTCCCATGAGTACCCTGATCACCAATATTGCCGAGCTGATGACGCAGGACCTTGAGCAGCGGGTCCTGAAGGACGCGGCGGTGGTCATCGAGGGGGAACGGATCTCATGGATCGGTGCCGCAGCCGATGCCCCCGCAGCCGACGACGCCGTCGACGCTGGAGGCCGGGCCATGCTGCCAGGCTGGGTGGACTCGCACACCCACCTGCTCTTCGCCGGCGACCGCACCGCCGAGTTCGAAGCCCGGATGGCGGGCGAGGCTTACGCCGCCGGCGGCATCGCCGTCACCATGGAAGCCACGCGCGCCACCTCCGACTTCGACCTCACACGGTTGGCCATGGGCCGGGTGGCCGAGGCCGTCTCGCAGGGAACCACGTACCTGGAAACCAAAACCGGCTACGGCCTGGACGTCGAGAATGAGGCCCGCAGCGCCCGCATCGCGTCCACGGTGGCAGACCAGGTGACCTACCTCGGCGCCCATCTGGTTCCCGCCGGCCAGGACCCGGACGAGTACACCGACCTGGTCTGCGGACCCATGCTCGACGCCGTTCGCCCGTACGTACAGTGGGCCGACGTCTTCTGCGAAGAGGGCGCGTTCACCGCTGAACAGTCCCGCCGGGTACTGCTGGCCTGCCGGGACGCGGGCCTGGGCCTCCGCGTGCACGGCAATCAGCTCGGTGAGGGGCCTGGCGTGCAGCTTGCCGTGGAGCTGGGAGCGGCGAGCGTGGACCACGTGAACTACCTCTCGGGGCAGGACGTCAAAGCCTTGGCTGCTTCCTGGTCCGGGTGGGACGCGGTGAGCGGTGCGGGGGAGCGCGGCACTGTGGCCACCTGCCTCCCGGCCTGCGACCTCTCCACCCGCCAGCCGCTGGCTCCTGCCCGCGAGCTTCTCGATGCCGGAGTGCAGGTGGCAATTGCTTCCAACTGCAATCCCGGTACGTCCTACACGAGCTCCATGGCGTTTTGCGTGACCACTGCTGTCCTGCAGATGCACCTCTCCGTGCATGAGGCAGTACGGGCCGCCACTTATGGCGGTGCCCTGGCGTTGCACAAGGACACCGGGCAGGATGCGGACGGTGAACGCGCCGTGGGGTCAATCGCCGTCGGTCACCGTGCCGACCTGCACCTGCTGAATGCGCCTTCGGCCACGCACCTCGCTTACCGCCCGGGCGTGCCCTTGACGTACGCTGTGTGGCGGGCCGGAGCCAGAGAGCGATAGCTTCAGTACGCTCACATGATTGTTTCTGATCATATGATGTACGTTATAGTCAGAAAACGTCATCAGGGATGGTGGCTGCTTTGATTGAGAGGCCCACTTGAATGACGCGCACTGACCGGCTTACGGCAATTCTCGACCTGCTGGCGAAGACGGGACAGGTAGAGGTTGACGAGATTGTCAGCACCCTCAATGTTTCCCCGGCCACTGCCCGGCGCGACCTGGACAGCCTCGCCAAGCGCCGACTTTTGACGAGGACGCGCGGCGGGGCGACCACGGGTGCCCTGGCTTACGACCTGCCAGGCCGCTACAACCGCGACGACCATGCCGAAGCCAAAGAGCAGATTGCGCAGTGTGCGTCGGCCTTGATCCGTCCCGGTGCGGTGATCGGTCTCTGCGGGGGTACCACCAGCACCGCCCTTGCACAGATTCTCGCCACCCGGGAGGACCTGAACGCACCCTCCAACCAGCCCACCCTCACTGTGGTGACCAATGCGATTAATATTGCCGGCCAGTTGGCGGTCCGACCCAACATCAAGGTGATGGTTACCGGCGGGATCCTCAACCCGCGGTCCTACGAACTGGTGGGGCCTTACACGGACATCATCATGCAGAAGGTAGTGCTGGACATCGCCTTTATTGGCGTCAACGGCATCGATCCCGAGGTGGGGCCCACCAATACGGGCGAGGGGGAGGCCTCGGTCAATGCCCTTTTGGCCTCCCGTGCCCGGGTGTCCTATGTCATCGCGGATTCCTCCAAGGTAGGAGTGCGCGCCTTCGCCACCATGGACGGCTACGACTTCAACAGGCTGATCACGGATTCCGGCATTTCTGCCCGTGACAAGGCTGCGTTCGAGGCCAACGGCACGGAAGTGATCGTCGCGCCCGCCTGATGTTGCGGAGCTGGGTGCATCGGCAGTTCCATCAGGCCGGATCCAGAAACTGAAGGCAAGATGGGAACATGCTGGTTCCCTCCCGCCGCCGCCTGCGGCTCGAAGTCTGGATCGTCCTGGGCCTGTCCCTGGGCCAGTCGGCCGTCTACTCCGTGGTGCAGTTGCTCGACAAGATGACCCGCGCCCCGCTGGCGGAGGGCACGTCCACCCTGAACCGTTCCCGAAGTACCCGCGAGTACTTTGACCTGACGTACCAGCTGCTGGATATCGTCTTTGCGCTGGTGCCGGTACTGCTGGTTTTCTACTTCCTTACTGAGGACCGCCCCGCCGCGCCCGGTGAGCCCGGCACCTCCAGGTCCGCGTTCCAGAAGCTCGGGTTCGATTTCGCCCGGCCCGGAAAGGACCTGCTTCAGGGGCTGGGGCTGGCTGCACTGATCGGCATCCCCTCGCTGGGCCTGTATGCGGCCGGCAGGGCGCTCGGGATCACCACGGCCATCATTCCCAGTGCATTGGATGCCTACTGGTGGACGGTTCCCGTCCTCATCCTGTCGGCCGTCCGCCATGCGGTGCTCGAGGAAGTCATTGTGGTGGGTTATCTGCTCGACCGGTTTGGGAAATTCGGATGGAGCATGCCGCTGGCCATCGCCGTGAGCTCGGTGCTGCGCGGCAGCTACCACCTGTACCAGGGCTTCGGTCCATTCATTGGCAACGCAGTGATGGGCATTGTCTTTGCCTGGCTGTATACCCGGACACGTCGGGTCATGCCACTGGTGATAGCCCACGCACTGCTGGATATCGTGGCGTTCGTCGGGTTCAGCCTTTTCGGGAAAGCGGTGGGGTTGGGGTAGATACCCCACATCCTCAGTCTGGGCTGCCCGGACTGACCGGTATGACGATGGAGGGCGTTACTGGCGTGATAGCTGCCCTCAGATGAACGACAGCAGCAACCAGGAGTCCGCTTCTGGGTCCGGTGGCAGAATGAAGGGCTGCGCGTAGAAGTCCTCCCACAGTGGATCTGTCGGGCATAGTTCGCCCGGCTCGAGCAGGTTTTCACCGGGTGGATCTTCGGGTGGTGGATCGGCCCAATCAGGCATGTCCGCGAGCAGCTGCTGCCACTGTGGAGCGTCCACCGACATGGCAGCCACGATAGTTTCCGCCGGCAGGACTCCCGGTGGCCAGTACGGGGGTTCTGGGTTGGGTTGTTCGGGTTTGTAGTGGCGGCCGGTGGGTGAGGTCCAGCCGGGTGATTCGTTGTTGGTGGCCGGGTCTGGTGTCCATTGGGTGTGGTGTTTGAGCCGGTGGTGTTTGGGGCAGAGTTGTGCCAGGTTGCTGGCCCCGGTGGTTCCGCCGGATTCCCAGGCTTGCAGGTGGTCGGTGTCGTTGTCCGGGGTGCGGTTGGTGCAGCCGGGGAAGGTGCATTTGGCGTCGCGCATTCTGATCCAGCGTTTGATGGTTTCGGTGAGCCGGTAGTTCTTCCGGCCGATCTCCAAGGGTGCCCCGTCTCTCGGGTCGACCAGGACGCGGTAGAAGGAGTTCGCGCCGTCGGCGACGAGTTTGCGGGCGGTGGATGCCGGGATGGGGCCGAGCCCGTCGAGCATGGCTGGCTCGTCCGTGAGTCCGAGGAGGGAGAACACCGGCACCGTGACCAGGACGTCGGCCCGCGGGGTGGGGACCTTGCCGGGTTCCGTCACGGCCGACGAACTGATGGCGTTGCCGGTTCCTTCGTCGATGCTGGCCGGCTTCGCCGCGGTGGTGGTGCCCGTGGCTGTCAGGGTGGTCCCGGTCCCGGTCCCGGTCCCGGTCCCGGTCCCGGTGCCGGTGGTGTTGCCGGCGCTGAGGAGCAGGGATGCTGCGATGTCGGGGCGGAGTTGGGTGATGGTGCGTGGTTCGTTGGGGCCTTGGAGGCCGCGGGCGGTGGCGGTGGTGCGGTTCCAGATGGCGCAGGCGGTGTCGCCGGGGAGGTAGAGCGAGACCCAGGCCATGCCGTCCCGGTCCGGGGTGTATTCCATTCGCCGGTCCGTCACCCCTTTGGCGTGGCGTTTCTGCAGTGTCTCGGGGTGGTGGCGTTCGCGCCAGGCGCGGACTTTGGCCCGGAAGCGGGAGGGGACGAGTTCGCCAGGGGCTGCGCCGCGGGCGGGGTGGGGTGCGTCGGGGTCGAAGAAGTGCGCCACCAGCGCGGCAGCGCCGGCCGGATCGAGGCCCTCGGTTTCGTCCGCAATGATGCGGGCGTGCTGCCAGGACATGGCACCGGCGGTCAGGGCCTGGAACACCGGCGGGAGGGAGCAGATTTTTCGGGACTGTTCCACCAGGGCACCTGCGGCGGCGGAACTGACGGTGAGGACGCCTGCGATCTCTTCCACCACGGACATCTCGGCGTAGGTGCGGTCCTGCATGGACGCGTCGGGCGGGGTCATGGCAAGCTGAAACCCAATCGCCTCGGCTGCATCCCGCGCCTTCATCGCCGCGAGCTGCGCCTCCAACCGGGCCGTGAGTTCCAGCCGCTCCAGCCGGATCTCGTACCGCCGCTGCAACACATCAACACCCGAACCAACACCAACCCCGGAGGCCAGGAACGCATCCTCCCGCTCCAGCGCACTTATGGCATCCAGCGCACCAAGTGCAGTGCGCGCATCAAGGGCGGCCACAGAGGCATGAACACCCTCCGCACCTGCCCCAACACCACCGCTGATTCCCATATGAAGATCATCCAACAGGGGTCTGACATTTGAACCTGGAGGCATGGGCAGAAGCACGAGTACCAAAAACGCGGGTACCACTTAAACGAATTCGGCCGCCATGAGGTGGTGACGCCGTTGTCACCACCTCATGGCGGCCGAAGATTATCCGGGCGTGGACCCGGCACACCCATCTCCCAAAAAGAGACTAGGGCTGGCTCGTCAGATAGTGACGGCCCCGTTGGCGGTCTCAAAGGTGACCGACAGGATGCCCGGCGTTCCGTGCGGGGCGACCCACTCGACCGCAACATCTTCGAGCGGCTTCTCCACCGGCTCGCCCAGCCATTCCGTGACCCTCGACGCGGAGCCGGCGATGGTCAGGCAGCTCATCTTGAGGCTGCTCTGGTAGGCGTTGGACGGGTGAAGCGAGGGATCGCCCTCCCACTTGAGCATGTACGGGACCTGGGGATCAGCGATGAGGCCCAGGATGCCAATCTGCTTCCAGACCAGCTCGCGGCCGTCCGGGAACTTGCGGTTGCCGTTGACGGCGGAGCGGCCAAGGCGTTCCTCGAAGGGGGCGAGGTCGTCCACTTCGACGCACCAGCCCATCCAGCCGCCGCCGGCCGCGGAACGGGCCCGTACGGCCTGTCCAAACGGTGCCTTGTCAGAAGCGGGGTGGTCCAGGACCTCCACGACCTCCAGGTACTTGTGACCGGCCAGCGGGATGATCATATTCCGGGTTCCGAACCGGGGGTGCACCCCGCCCTTCACTGCCTCAACGCCGAGGGCAGTTGCAATACGTTCGGTAGTGGCCGCGAGGCCGTCGTGTTCACAGGCGTAAGAGACGTGATCCATGCGCATGGCAACATCTTGGCACTTTGTGATGCGGCTCTCAGCTAAGGATACCCTTACTGGAATTTCCTTCGTGGATTCGGGCTGTTTTCCTGCCTCCCAGCTGACCAGGATCGGCATCTGATCAGCCACCGATGTAGTAGCCGGAGGTGTCGGCGGTGAGGTGGACGGTGCCGTTGGAGTTGTTGGTCAGGGCGATGGTTCCGTCACTGCCGACGGGGGTGATGACGAGGTTGGGCACGGTTTGGGCTGCGGCGAAGTTCAGGTTGGAGGTTCCCGGTGGGGTGGTGCCTCCGGCGTGGACGGTGATGAATCCGTTGCTGGTGGGCTCGGTGACAGTGACGTTTACGGCCACGGCTGACACGCCTGTTGCCGGGATGCCGCCCCGTCCGGTTACCGGGACCTTGATGGTGGCTCCGGGAGCGACTGGCCCGCTGGTGCCTCCGGTGCCGTTGCGCGTATCAAGCTGCCGGAACGGGGTCTGGGAGGAAAACGCGCCAGGGTCTACAGCGGTTCCAGCGATGTAGTAGCCGGAGGTGTCGGCGGTGAGGTGGACGGTGCCGTTGGAGTTGTTGGTCAGGGCGATGGTTCCGTCACTGCCGACGGGGGTGATGACGAGGTTGGGCACGGTTTGGGCTGCGGCGAAGTTCAGGTTGGAGGTTCCCGGTGGGGTGGTGCCTCCGGCGTGGACGGTGATGAATCCGTTGCTGGTGGGCTCGGTGACAGTGACGTTTACGGCCACGGCTGACACGCCTGTTGCCGGGATGCCGCCCCGTCCGGTTACCGGGACCTTGATGGTGGCTCCGGGAGCGACTGGTCCGCTGGTGCCTCCGGTGCCGTTGCGCGTATCAAGCTGCCGGAACGGGGTCTGGGAGGAAAACGCGCCAGGGTCTACGGCGGTTCCAGCGATGTAGTAGCCGGAGGTGTCGGCGGTGAGGTGGACGGTGCCGTTGGAGTTGTTGGTCAGGGCGATGGTTCCGTCACTGCCGACGGGGGTGATGACGAGGTTGGGCACGGTTTGGGCTGCGGCGAAGTTCAGGTTGGAGGTTCCCGGTGGGGTGGTGCCTCCGGCGTGGACGGTGATGAATCCGTTGCTGGTGGGCTCGGTGACAGTGACGTTCACGGCCACGGCTGATACGCCTGTTGCCGGGATGCCGCCCCGTCCGGTTACCGGGACCTTAATGGTGGCTCCGGGAGCGACTGGCCCGCTGGTGCCTCCGGTGCCGTTGCGCGTATCAAGCTGCCGGAACGGTGCCTGGGAGGAAAACGAGCCAGGGTTCGACGGATTGCTGGTTCCTGCCGGTGACGCAACTTGCAGCAATCGGTTTAGGGTTCCCGGGCTGGCGTTGGAGATCTTGCCGCTGGCTGAGGAAGAATTCAGTGCGTCTCCTATCTGGGCAGGGGAGAGCAGCGGGTTCTGCGAGAGCATGAGGGCAGCAGCGCCTGCCACATGGGGAGTGGCCATTGAGGTCCCGCTTAGAGATGCGGTGGCGGCCGGGGAGGTGTACCAATCGGATGTGATGCCAACGCCGGGGGCGTAAAGATCCACGCAACTGCCGAAGTTTGAGAAGCTGGCCTGGTGGTCCGTGGAATCGCTGGCAGCGACCGTGATTGCCGCCGGAATCCTGGCGGGGGAAGCCGTGCATGCATCGGTGGCACTGTTACCTGCAGCAACAACCGCGGAAATACCGTCGGCGATTACCGCCTCCACGGCAGCGTCCAAGGTGCTGCTCGTGGGGCCGCCAATGCTGAGGTTCACCACAGCCGGAGTCCCGGCACGGTGGTCCCCTGCAATCCAATCGAGTCCTGCAATAACGTCCGAGTAGAGGCCTGTGCCGTCACAGGCCAGTGCCCGCACCGGGATCAAAGTCGCGAGTTTTGCCACGCCATAGGTTGAACCGCCGATAGTGCCGGCGACATGGGTGCCATGTCCGTTGCAGTCGCTGGACCCGAGGCCGTCGGACTTCGCCGTCCAACCTGCCGCAACCCGGCCGCCGAAGTCGACGTGGGATGCGAGGATCCCAGTGTCGAGTACATAGACGCTCACGCCTTGCCCGGTGCCGGAGGGCGTGTACGTGCTGGATAGGGGCAGCGATTGTTGATCTATCCGGTCCAGTCCCCATGGCGCCTGCTCCTGGGTTGTGCTGTAGACCGTGACGGGTTGGTCCGGCTCAACGGCAACGGCTTTGCCGGACCGCATCAGGGCTGAGGCTTGCGCCGGGGTGGCTTTTATCGCAGCTCCCTTGATCGCATTCTCGAACATACGGCTAACGCCAATACCTTGGCCGCGCAGTGCACTGCTCTCTTGCCTGACGTCCGCTGCCGCGGGGAACCGGACAATGTAATCACCCTTGTCAGCCCCCGCGGCGCTGGCGATGGGAGCAGGGAGAAGCACCGCTCCCAGCATTGAACAGACCAATGCAATGTATAGAGCAGTGGCACGTGCGGCAGGGCGCAGAATCGGAGGCAACGGAACGTCCGTCCTTTTTTGACTGTGAGAAACGAGGGGGTTTTCCCCGTTCAAATCTATCGGGGACGGGAACCCGATCTTCCGAAGCTCGGGCGATCCTTCGCATTCCCTGTGCGAATCTTCGCAAACCTACGCTGCAGTCCTGGCGGTGTGTTTCCACGTCCAGGCTTTTGTCACGACCCGTCATACTCATGGCGTTGGGCGCCCCCGCTTCCTAGACTTGGCGAAGGTCATGAGTGCCAGCGCCAAGCCCCGGCTCGCTGGCCGGCAACCCTCCATCCGCGGTGGGGTGCCCCGGGTGAGGACCTGGCTGTCCGGCACGAGCCGACAGCAAGCGCGGCCCGCACTGCCCCTGAGCATGCCGGGCCCATGTCAAAGGAGATTTGGATGTCCAACGCTTGGTCCTTCGAAACCCGCCAGATCCACGCCGGCCAGGAAGTGGACAGTGCAACGGGAGCCCGTGCCCTGCCCATCTACCAAACCACGTCCTTTGTTTTCCCAACGGCCGAGAGCGCAGCCAACCGCTTTGCACTCTCCGAACTGGCGCCCATCTACACCCGCATCGGCAACCCGACGCAGGACGCCGTCGAACAGCGGATTGCCAGCCTTGAAGGCGGCCTGGCCGCGCTGCTGCTGAGTTCCGGCCAGGCCGCCGAAACGTTCGCGGTCCTGAACATTGCGGAGGCCGGCGACCACATCGTAGCCAGCCCCAGCCTCTACGGCGGCACCTACAACCTTTTCGCCCACACCCTGAAAAAATTCGGCATCTCCGTCACGTTCGTGGACGACCCCGACAACCTGGACCAGTGGCGCAACGCCGTCCGGCCCAACACCAAGCTTTTCTTCGGTGAAGTGGTCTCCAACCCGCGCCAGGACGTCCTGGACATCGAGGGCATCTCCGAAGTCGCCCACCAGGCCGGCGTGCCCCTCATCGTGGACAACACCCTCTCGACGCCGTACCTGATCCGGCCGCTGGAGTGGGGAGCGGACATCGTGATCCACTCGGCCACCAAGTACCTGGGCGGCCACGGCACAGCCATCGCCGGCGTGATCGTCGATTCCGGCAAGTTCGATTTCAGCAAGGACCCGGAACGGTTCCCCGGCTTCAACACCCCGGATCCCACGTACAACGGATTGGTCTACGCCCGCGACCTGGGAGCCGATGGAGCGCTCGGTGCCAATCTCTCCTACATCCTCAAGGCGCGGGTCCAGCTCCTGCGGGACCTGGGCTCGGCGGTTTCGCCGTTCAACGCCTTCCTGATTTCCCAGGGCCTGGAGACATTGAGCCTGCGGGTGGAGCGCCATGTTGCAAACGCGGCGGAGGTTGCGCGGTGGCTTGAAGCAAGGGACGACGTCGAATCGGTCGCCTACGCCGGGCTGCCGTCCAGCCCCTGGTACGAGCGTGGCCGCAAGTATGGGCCCAAGGGGACGGGCGCCGTCGTCGCCTTCAACCTGGCCGGCGGAGCGGAGGCGGGCAAACGCTTCGTCGACGCTTTGGAATTGCACTCCCATGTGGCCAACATCGGCGACGTGCGCTCCCTGGTCATCCACCCGGCGTCGACCACCCACAGCCAGCTCTCGCCGGAGCAGCAGGTGGTGGCCGGGGTGCACCCGGGACTTGTCAGGCTTTCCGTGGGCCTGGAACACATCGACGACATCCTCGCCGACCTTGAAGCAGGCTTCAGGGCTGCGAAGGACGCCTAGAAGCCTAAAGTACGACGCCGGGGCGCCACTTAGGCGGCAGGGCAGGGCAGGCAGCAAGTCGGGAAGTCACAACCAGTCACACTCTTGGCTTGGACCGGGTGGTGTTTCGTACACTCGATCCAGGTCATGAGTGCCAGCGACAGCCCCGGCTTGCTGGCCGGCAACCCTCCTTCCGCGGTGGGGTGCCCCGGGTGAGGACCTGGCCTGCCGGTCAATTGACGGCGGGCAAGCGCGTAGAAGAGGTCTTGCCATGACGGTTTCCGTCGCCCCAACCACCATCCCCGAACACGGAATCGTCCGCTACGCCTCCATTGGGGAACTGGAGCTCGAGGCCGGGGGATACCTGCCCGACGTTACGCTGGCCTACGAAACCTGGGGCACCCTCAACGCAGACGCCAGCAACGCCATCCTGATCGAGCACGCGCTCACGGGCAGCACTCACGTAACCCGCGGAGACACCGACGAGGAAGGCTGGTGGGAGCAGCTGGCCGGGCCCGGTGCCCCCGTGGACACGGACCGTTTCTTCGTGGTGTCCATCAACATTGTGGGCGGCTGCTACGGCTCCACCGGCCCCTCATCGCCCGCCCCCGACGGATCGCCCTGGGGTTCCCGCTTCCCCCTGGTCACGCTGCGGGACAGCACCGTGGCGGAGGCCCGGCTGGCGGACCAGTTGGGGATCAAGAGCTGGTTCGCGGTTCTTGGCGGCTCCATGGGCGGCGCCCGGGCGCTGGAATGGGCAGTGACCTACCCGGAAAGGGTGCAGCGCTGTGCCGTCATCGCCGTGGGGGCTGCGAGCACGGCAGAACAAATCGCCTTTGCCCAGGCCCAGACCCTGGCCATTCGGCAGGATCCAAACTTCAACGGCGGCGACTACTACGGCGGTCCCTGTCCTGAAGAGGGCCTGGCCCTTGCCCGGCGCATCGCCCACATCACCTACCGGTCCGCCGCCGAACTGGAAGGCCGCTTCGGCCGGGCGGCCCAGGCATCCGAGTCGCCCCTTCAGGGGGAAGTACTGGCAGCCCGTGGCCGCTACCAGGTGGAAAGCTACCTGGACCACCAGGGCAACAAGCTCGTGAAGCGCTTTGACGCCAACAGCTACATCGCCCTGACCGAAGCGTTGATGAGCCACGACGTCTGCCGCGGACGGGGAACCCTGGCCGAAACCCTGGCCGGTGCTACTGCACGCTTCTTCGTGGCCGCCGTCGACTCCGACCGACTCTACTTCCCGTCCCAGTCCCGGGAACTGGCGCAGGCGCTGCCCGGCGAGGTGGACGTCCACGTCATCCAGGCACCCATCGGCCACGACGGGTTCCTCACCGAGATAGGCCAACTGGGGGCGCAGCTGCGGGGCAGCTTCCTGGTCTAGGCACTCCTGGACCAGGCAGTTTTGGTCCACACGTTCCTGGTCAAAGCCTCCGAGGTTCAGCCAGCTCCAAGGAAACCTCCAGCAGTGTGCATTCCTGCAGATGCCTTCTGCACTAATGGTCGTTGAGGTTGCACCGGCAAGCAGACCATACTCATCGAAGCCGGTTTTCGTGGTGTACATCACATCCGGCTGCCATCGACTGTCCCCGTGGTGTCGACGACGACGCCGAAGGAGTTCGCATTGAGTACGGAACGCTCCGCCGCAAGGCGCACCGAGGAAACCGACGTCAAGGCATCAGGCCTGAAGAAAGTGGTGACGGCCTCCATGGCCGGCACCGTCGTGGAGTGGTACGAGTTCTTCCTCTACGCATCCGCAGCCACCCTGGTGTTCGGGAAAGCCTTCTTCCCCAACGCCGGGACAGAACTGGATGGCATCATCGCCGCCTTCCTCACCTACGCCGTCGGTTTCGTGGCCCGTCCCATCGGCGGCATCGTGTTCGGCCACTTCGGCGATAAGTTCGGCCGCAAGCAACTGCTGCAGCTCAGCATCATCCTGGTGGGCGTCTCCACCTTCCTCATGGGCTGCCTGCCCACGTTCGGGCAGATCGGCTACTGGGCTCCCGCGCTGCTGGTCATCCTCCGGTTTGCCCAAGGATTCGCCGTCGGCGGGGAATGGGGCGGCGCCGTCCTCCTCGTGGCGGAACACAGCCCCAGTAAGTCCCGCGGGTTCTGGGCCAGCTGGCCGCAGTCCGCGGTGCCCCTGGGCAACCTCCTCGCCACGGCCGTGCTGTTCATCCTGTCCTCCACCCTGACCCAGGAAGCCTTCCTCGGGTGGGGCTGGCGTGTTGCCTTCTGGCTGTCCGCGGTGATCGTGCTGATCGGCTACTACATCCGGACCAAGGTCAACGACGCCCCCATCTTCCTTGAAGCGCGTAAGGAAGTGGACGCCGGCCACAAGGGCTACGGCGTGGCCGAGGTCTTCCGCCGCTACCCGCGCGGCGTCTTCACCGCCATGGGCCTGCGCTTTGCGGAGAACATCCTGTACTACCTGGTGGTGACGTTCTCCATCACCTACCTGAAGACCGTGGTCCAGGCCGACACCACGCGCATCCTCCTGCTGCTGCTCCTGGCCCACGCCCTGCACTTTGCCGTGGTGCCCATGGTCGGCAAGCTCTCGGACCGGTTCGGCCGCAAGCCCGTCTACATGGCCGGCGCCATTATGGGCGCCACCTGGGGCTTCTTCGCGTTCCCCATGATGGACACGAAGAACGACTTCATTATCCTGGCGGCCATCATGATCGGCCTGGTGTTCCACGCCTTCATGTACGCTGGGCAGCCTGCCATCATGGCGGAGATGTTCCCCACCCGGATGCGTTACTCGGGCGTCTCCCTGGGCTACCAGGTGACGTCGATCGTGGCCGGCTCCCTGGCCCCGATCATCGCCGCCTCGCTTTTGGGCACCTACAAGTCCTCGGTCCCCGTGGCCGTCTACCTGCTCATCGCCTGCGCCATTACCGCCGTCGCGGTCTTCTTCCTGAAGGAAACCCGCGGCGTCTCGCTGCATGACGTGGACGCAGCCGACGCCAAGGGCACGGCCGACCTGCTGGCCGCCAGCAAGAAGTAGGGCCCATGAAAGCCGCCGTCCTGTACGCCACCGTCCCCGCCACTGGAAACGCCTCTGGTAAAAGCAGCTTCGCCGACGCCCGGCCACTGGTCGTGGAGGAACTCGAGCAGCCGGAGCCCCGCACCGGTGAGCTTGGTGTTGCCATCACCTATTCGAGCCTCTGCCATTCGGACCTCTCGGTGGTGGACGGCTCACGGGTCCGGCCACTCCCCATGGCCCTAGGCCACGAGGCGGTGGGGCGCGTGGTGTCCGTGGGCCAGGGCGTAGGAGACATCTCCGTGGGCGACCACGTGGTGCTGGTGTTCGTGCCCAGCTGTGGCCACTGCCGGGCCTGCCTGGCCGGCCGGCCCGCGCTTTGCCACCGGGCAGCGGAGGTCAACGGCTCAGGAGACCTGCTGCACGGGCCTGCCCTGTTGCGGACGCCGGAAGGGAAGCGCATCAACCATCACCTGGGCGTCTCGGCGTTCGCGGACTACGCAGTGGTTGCGCGGGAATCGGTGGTGGTGATTGACGACGACGTCCCGGACACGGTCGCCGCGATGTTTGGTTGCGCCGTGCTCACCGGAATGGGCGCGGTGTTCAACACCGCCGAGGTCAGTCCCGGCCAGTCCGTGGCAGTTTTCGGCCTGGGGGCGGTGGGGCTCTCCGCGGTAATGGCGGCACGCCTGGCCGGAGCTGCCAGCGTGATTGCCATTGATCCGAACCAGGGCAAACACCAGCTGGCCCGTGACGCCGGTGCCACCGCGGTGGGTACGCCGGACGACGCGGGGCGCCTCATTCAGGAAGCGTCCGGCGACGGAGTGGATGTTGCCGTCGAGGCGGTGGGCTCGGCAGGCGTGATCGCGTCCTGCCTGGAACGGGTGACCCGGGGCGGGGCAGTGGTCTCGGTGGGCCTGCCGCACCCGTCCGCCGAGTTGACCGTTCCGGCCCTCCAGTTCGCCGGCGCCGGCAAGCGCCTGCTGGGCTCCTATATGGGTGATGCCGTTCCCGCCCGCGACATCCCGAGGTACCTGGCTTACTGGCGGGAGGGCAAGCTGCCGGTTGAGCTGCTGCACACCGACACGCGGCCACTGAACGAGATCAACGAGGGGCTGGATGCGCTTGCCGCCGGGAAGGTGGTGCGGCGGCTCTTCCAGGCCTGACCCGTCGTCTGCTCCTACGGCTGGGCCAGCCTCAGCCTGCCAGCAGTCCGGCCCGCTCCTTCAGCTCCTCCTTCAGGGCCGCGATCACCGCCTGCACCCGGGCCGACCGAAGCGACTCCGGGCGGGCCACGGCCCAGATAGGGAGCTGGCGTTCGAAATCCGCAGGCAGGACTGGAACAAAATCTTCCCGGTCCGCCACCATGAAGTTGGGCAGCAGCCCGATGCCGGCGCCCTGCCGAACGGCCTCCACCTGTGCGAATATGCTGGTGGCCTGAAAGCTTGTCCGGGGCATCGGCAGCTGCGATGACCAGCGGGGGCCCAGTTCCGCCACCTGGAGCGCAGACTCGACGTACGAGACAAACGCGTGCTGCCGCACGTCGTCGAGCGTTTCCGGGAGGCCGTGCCGGCCTGCATAGTCGGCGCTGGCGTAGAGGCGCAGGTAGTAGTTGCTCAGGAAAATGGTCTGTGCGGTGCTGACGTCGGCCCGGCCCACCACGATCTCCAGGTCCACCCCTGACCGGTTCTGGCTGACTTTCCGGGTGGCGCTCAGCATTTCGATGTTCAGTTGCGGGTTCTGCTGCTGGAGCCGCACCAGCGATGGAGTGACGAACACCGCTCCCACTGCGTCGGTGGTGGCCACGCGGACCAGGCCCGCAAGGGCGCTATTGTCCTGGCTGATCAGGCCCGACAGGGAGCCGAGTGTACTCTCGATCGCCTCCGCCGCGTCCACCGCGGCCGCACCGAGCTGCGTCAGTTCCCAGCCGTGCGGGCTGCGCTCCAGCGTGCGGCCGCCCAGCTGCTTGTCCAGCGCGAGGATCCGGCGCGAAATCGTGGTGTGGGTGGTCCCCAGGCTCTCGGCCACGGCATTGAAACGGCCCAGGCGTGCAACCGTCAAAAGGATAAGCAGGTCGTCGGGGCTCGGCAGCCGTCTGGCGTCCACGTTGGACCTTCCGTTGATGTGCATCAATGCACAGAGTGTCTGTGATTTTTCCCCTTGATTGCACCCTAACACGGTGTGATGGTTGACACAGGCATGCCGGCAGAAGCGCCGGAATGAAAGCAAAGGAGCTTACGCATGGCAGTTATCGGTTGGATTGGCCTGGGCAACATGGGCGGCCACATGTCGGTGAACCTGGTGAAGGCGGGGCATGACGTCCGCGGCTTTGACCTCAACCCCGCAGCCCTGGATGCGGCTGCAGCGGGCGGCGTCAAGCGGGCCGGCAGCATCGCCGAAGCCGTGGATGGCGCGGACGCCGTGTTCACCATGCTCCCCAAGGGCGAGCACGCCCGCGCGGTGTATCTCGGCGCGGACGGGGTGCTGGCGCACGCGGATACGCGCACGCTGCTCATCGACTCCTCCACCATCGACATCGCCTCTGCCCAGGAACTGCACGACGCCGCTGCTGCCGCCGGTTTCCGGTTCGTGGACGCGCCGGTGTCCGGCGGAATGAGCGGGGCCGAGGCTGGAACTCTGACGTTCATGGTGGGCGGGGAAGAAGGCGCCGTCAAGGACGCTGCCGGCTACATCGGCCCCATGTCCGGCAACATCATCCCCACGGGCGGCCCCACCACGGGGCAGGCAGCCAAGATCTGCAACAACCTGATGCTTTTCATCAACCTTGCCTCCACCGCTGAGGGCGCGGTGCTCGCAGACCGGCTGGGCCTGGACAAGCAGGTCTTTTGGGACATCGCCTCGGTTTCCTCGGGAGACTCATGGGCGCTCCGGACCTGGTACCCCGTGCCCGGTGTGGTTCCCACAGCGGCCTCCAACAACGACTTCGCACCTACCTTCACCACCGAGCTCGCGAACAAGGACATCGGCCTGGCGATCAGCGCCGCCGAAGACACCGGCACACCCCTGGAGATCGGCAAGCACGTCCAGCAGTTGTTCCAGCGGCTCGTCGACGCCGGGGACGCGGGCAAGGACTGCTCCATGATCATCAAGCTCGTGGACGGCTCGCTCGAGGCCGCTGACCGGGCGCCGTCCAACTAACCACGCCGTCCAACCAACCACCCGGCAAGCACCGCAGGAAAAGAGACTCTTTTGGAAACCATCCCGCACTACATCAACGGCGCCCGCGTCACCGATGCCGACCGCTTCGGTCCGGTCTTCAACCCCGCCACCGGCCAACAGGAAAAGCAGGTGGCACTTGCCTCCACGGCCCGGACAGAGGAAGCCATCGCGGCAGCCCGCGCCGCGCTGCCTGCATGGCGGGCAACCAGCCTTGCCAAGCGCACCACCATCTTCTTCAAGGTCCGCGAAATCCTGAACCAGCGCAAATCCGAACTCGCCGCGATTCTGACCAGCGAGCACGGCAAGGTCCTCTCCGACGCGGAAGGGGAAATCGCCCGCGGCTTGGAGAACATCGATTTCGCCACCGGCCTGTCGCACATGCTGAAAGGCGAGCGGTCGGAGCAGGTCTCCAGCGGCATCGACGTCCATTCCATCCGCCAGCCGGTGGGGGTCGTGGCCTGCATCACCCCGTTCAACTTTCCGGCCATGGTGCCGCTGTGGATGATCGGCAGCGCCCTGGCCTGCGGCAACACCGTCCTGCTGAAGCCGAGCGAAAAGGACCCGTCGGCTGCAGTCTTCATCGCCGAAGCGTTCGCCGAAGCAGGGTTGCCGGCCGGCGTCCTGAACGTGGTCCAGGGGGACAAGGAAGCCGTGGACGTCCTGCTGGAGCACCCTGACGTTAAGGCCGTGAGTTTCGTCGGGTCCACCCCGGTGGCCCAGTCCATCTACAAGCGGGCAGCTGAGCACGGCAAGCGGGTGCAGGCCCTGGGCGGTGCAAAGAACCACATGGTGGTGCTTCCCGACGCCGACCTGGACATGGCTGCCGATGCAGCGGTTTCCGCCGCGTACGGTTCCGCCGGCGAGCGCTGCATGGCTGTCAGCGTCCTGGTGGCCGTGGGGAACATCGCTGACGACCTGGTGAAGGCGATCTCAAGCCGCATGGCGGACCTCAAGATTGGTGACGGCACCGATCCGGCCTCGCAGATGGGTCCCTTGATCACCGCGGAGCACCGGGAGCGCGTGGCCTCGTACGTTGCGGGAGCGGAAGGTGAAGGCGCAACCGTGGTGGTGGATGGGCGCTCGCAGCAGTTCGACTCCGGCGGGTTCTTCATCGGCGTCAGCCTGGTGGACCACGTCAAGCCCGGCATGAAGGTGTACGACGACGAAATCTTCGGCCCCGTCCTGTCCGTGGTCCGCGTGGATACCTACAACGACGCAGTCCGGCTGGTCAACGAGAACCAGTTCGGCAACGGCACTGCCATCTTCACCCGCGACGGCGGCGCAGCGAGGCAGTTCGAGTTCGACGCCGAAGCGGGCATGGTGGGCGTTAACGTGCCCATCCCGGTTCCGGTGGGCACCTTCTCGTTCGGCGGCTGGAAGAACTCCCTGTTCGGCGACACCCACATGTACGGGCCGGACAGCATCCGCTTCTACACCCGGGGCAAAGTGGTGACCACGCGTTGGCCCGACCCATCAACCTCGGTGATCGACCTGGGCTTCCCCCAGGTGGACTAGTTCGGTGGATTGAACCGGCGGGTTACGCCAAATGAGATTGATAAAGAGCAGGTCGGGGACCGGAAACCGGTCCCCGACCTGCCTGCTTACCAGAGTCAGCCGTTCATGATGTCGCCGCGGCGCTTCATGTACTCCTCCATGGACAGTTCGCCGTTGCTGTATTGCTGGTCCAGTTCGGCGAGCTTGCGTGCGCGGAACCCCTGCGGTGCCGAGGGCGGTGGGGGAGTGGCAGGCCCGGAGGGCTGCCCGGGGCCTGGCCGGCCAAGCTGGGGCTGCTGGTACCCCGGCTGCTGGAGCGGCGGTTCCTGCCCGAATTCCTGTGGCGCACCACCGAACCGGGGGTCCGGCATGGGCGCCTGTCCGTGCTGGTACGGCGGCAGTTGCTGCCCGCCATAGGGCTGCGGCGGCTGGCTTGGCTGGCGGAAGCCGCCGGAAAAGTAGTCCTGCTGGGTGTAGCCGTCGCGGGGCTGGCGGTTCTGCGGCCCGGCCGAACCGGGGAACTGGCCATAACCTGGGTACTGGTCCGAACCGGGGAACTGGTTCGGCCCCGGAAACTGCCCGGGCCCCGAAAACGGACCGGGCAAGCCCTGGTCCCGGTCCCGCCGCGCCATGGAGCGCCGGTACGCCCGCATGGCCATGGGGACCACGAAGGACAGGATGATGATCCAGAAAAACAAGCTGCTCACGGTGCCGCGCCTCTCGTGTGGTGTCCTTCCAGCGTAACCCCGGCAGCCCTAGCGGCGGCTGGGCTCGGAGGTACCAAGGGGGCCTTCGCCGGATCCCAACGGAACGCCCGGGCCGAAGACGGGACCCGGCGTCGGCCGTTTTGCCGTGATGCCGTCCCCGGACGACTGGTGGCGCAATCGGCGCAGCACCCATGGGACGAAGTATTCACGCGCCCACACGAGGTCCCCGCTCCTTGCCTCGCGCCAGGTGCGCGGCGGCAGCGGCTTGGGCTGCAGCGGTTCCAGGGAGTGCTCCACGTTGAGCGCATCCAGCACCATGGCCGCAATGGTGTGGTGTCCCAGCGGGGAGAAGTGCAGACGGTCCTGGTCCCACATCTGCGGGTCGCTCAGCTGCCGCAGCGACCACATGTCAGCGATGACGGCATCGTGGCGCGCGGCAACCGTGCGCAGGTTCTCGTTGTAGATGGCCACCTTGCTGCGGATCCGGCTGAGCACCGAGGAGCCCGTATCCGGCCCGTTGAACAGGACCACGGTGGCTCCGCCCATGGACAGGATCTGGACCACGGAATCGAGCTTCTCGGCCAGCGCGTCGGGATCGCCGCCGGGACGGATCAGGTCGTTGCCGCCGGCGGACAGGGTGACCAGGTCCGGCTTCAGTTCCAGGGCCGGGGCAAGCTGCTGGTCCACGATCTGTTGGAGCAGCCGGCCGCGCACGGCAAGGTTGGCATAGGCGAAGTCCGGCTGGGTTCGGCCCAGCTCTTCCGCCACCCTGTCGGCCCAGCCGCGGTGGCCGCCGGGGCTTGAGGGTTCGGGGTCGCCGATGCCTTCGGTGAAGGAGTCTCCCATCGCCACGTACCGGGTCCAGGGGTGGGAACCGGGGTGGGCGGACGGGGTCTGGAGGGCACTTGCGTCAGTCACGGTCCTATCCTGCCTTCCGCTTCGCTGCCTACGCGAACGTAGGTTGTTACTTCCGGGTAACTGGTATGAATGGAAACCATGACTGACGCCGAAGTATTTCCTGCCCCCGTTGTCCTGTGGTCCCACCCGGAAGACCAGCGCGCCGGTAAACCGCTACTGGTCCTGCTCCACGGCTACGGTGCCAATGAGCAGGACCTGCTCAGCCTTGCCGACATGCTGCCAAGGGATTTCGCCGTCGCGTCCATACGGGCGCCCATCGCCATGGGCCCCGGCTTTACCTGGTTCCCGCTTACCGCGTCCATCGAGTACTCGCTGGAGCGGGTCAAGAAGGCCTCGGCCTACGTGCTGGACTGGATCGACGCCATCAGGCCCGGCCACCCTTCGGTGACTCTCCTGGGCTTCTCCATGGGCATGGCCATGGCCACCACGCTCCTGCGCCAGCGGCCCACGGACTTTGCCGCCGTCGTCGGACTCTCAGGCTTTGTGGTGGACGCGGCCGGCGACCCCACGTTCAAAGACGACGAGCTGGACGGCACCGTGCCCATGTTCTGGGGCCGGGACCAGCAGGATCCGGTGATCACCCAGGACAAGATTGAGTTCACCATGGGCTGGGTCCGCAAGCACGTCAAGCTCACCAAGGTGCTCTACACCGGCATGTGGCACGGCATTAACCAGCAGGAGATCGGGCACGTGGGGGAGTTCCTCACGCATGAGGTGCTGAACAAGTAGGACGTACGACGGCGGCGGGCCAGCCGGTGCGGGGTTAGTCCGCCTGGGGTGCCACCACGCGGACGGTCTGGCCGTTCACCGTGACGGTATCCCCGTTGTGCAGCTGCCGGCCGCGGCGGTCGTCGATCTCGCCGTTGACCTTGACCAGCCCGTTCTTGATGAGCTCCGCCGCCTCCACGCCGTCCTCCACGAGGTTGGCGAGCTTTAGCAGCTGACCCAGCCGGATCATGCTGTCGCGGATGGGGACGTCGTCAATGGGGTTGCTCATACAGCAATAATGCCTGAACTAAGGTGGATTCAATGACCTCCCCTTCGCGCCTGCCGGTACTCGCAGGCCTGCCCCTGGCCGTGGGATCCGGCCTTGCCATCCCCGTCCAAGGCCGGATCAACGGGGCGTTGGGTACGCGGCTCAACGATGGAATCGCAGCCGCGGCCGTGAGTTTCAGCACAGGCCTGCTGGTCATGATCATCATTTCCCTGGTGTTGCCGCGCGGACGGGCCGGGCTGGCAAACATCCTCCCGGCTGTCCGGAACCGGGCCTTCCCCCGGATCTACGTGGTGGCAGGCGCCATCGGCGCGCTGTTTGTCTTTGCCCAGTCCTTCACCGTCGGCATCCTTGGAGTAGCGCTCTTCACCGTCGCCACCGTCACCGGGCAGACCGTAAGCGGCCTGCTGGTGGACCGGCTGGGAATCGGCCCGGCCGGAAAGAAATCCGTGACGGGCATCCGCATCATCGGCTGCATCCTGACCATCGCCGCCGTTGCGTGGGCGGTGTCCCCGCGGTTCAGCAGCGGGGGCCCCGGGGACGGCGCGGCCGGACTGCTCCTTCCCCTCCTCCTGCCGGTGGCGGCGGGCTTCCTCATGAGTTTCCAGCAGGCCATGAACGGCACCGCCACGGTCCACTACGGGACGCCCATCGCGGCCACGTTGGTCAACTTCGTGGCCGGCTGCATCGTGCTGTGGGCAGCGTTCGCGGTGAAGCTGGCCGTGGCCGGTCCCGCCAACCCCCTGCCGGGGGAGTGGTGGTACTACCTGGGCGGCCCAATGGGCTGCGTCTTCATCGGCCTGGGGGCCCTCCTGGTCCGCAGCCTGGGCGTGCTGGTCACGGGCCTGGGCATGATCGCCGGCCAGTTGCTCGGCTCGCTGGGCCTGGACCTGGTGCTCCCCGCGCCGGGCACCATCGTGGCTCCCGCCACCGTCCTGGGGACCCTGTTGACCCTCGCCGCGATCATCCTGGCAACCCTGCCCTGGCCGCGGGGCGCGCTGCGCAGGCAGCGGCCGGTACGCTAGGACACGAGCTTTCCACCGTCTTCCTTCATCCGCCCCGACGCATCGCCCGCTGTGCCCAGGCACGCAGGGGCCGGGGCCCGAACAACCCGCGGACCGCACCCAGCGGCCCTGTAGAAAATTGGAGTTATCCCATGGCAGCAAAATCCGTCCTCGACCAGGTCATTTCCCTCTCCAAGCGGAGGGGCTTCGTGTTCCAGGCCGGTGAGATCTACGGAGGCTCGCGGTCTGCCTGGGACTACGGCCCCCTCGGCGCCGAGCTGAAGGAAAACATCAAGCGCCAGTGGTGGCAGTCCATGGTCCGCGGCCGCGAGGACGTGGTGGGCCTGGACTCCTCCGTGATCCTGCCCCGCCAGGTCTGGGAAGCCTCCGGACACGTGGAGGTCTTCTCCGACCCGCTGGTGGAGTGCCTCTCCTGCCACAAGCGCTACCGTGCGGACCACCTCGAGGAAGAATACGAGGAAAAGAAGGGCCGCCCGGCGGAGAACGGCCTGAAGGACATCGCCTGCGCCAACTGCGGCACCCGCGGCCAGTGGACCGAACCGCAGGAGTTCTCCGGCCTGCTCAAGACCTACCTGGGCCCGGTGGCCAATGAGGAAGGCCTGCACTACCTGCGCCCCGAGACCGCGCAGGGCATCTTCGTGAACTTCAACAACGTCCTCACCACGTCCCGGAAGAAGCCGCCGTTCGGCATCGGCCAGATCGGCAAGTCCTTCCGCAACGAGATCACGCCCGGCAACTTCATCTTCCGCACCCGCGAGTTCGAGCAGATGGAGATGGAATTCTTCGTGGAGCCCGGCACGGACGAAGAGTGGCACAAGTACTGGATGAACGAGCGCATGGCCTGGTACACCGGCCTGGGCATCCGCGAGGAGAACCTGCGCTTCTACGAGCACCCCAAGGAGAAGCTGAGCCACTACTCCAAGGGCACCACGGACATCGAGTACCGCTTCGGCTTCCAGGGCTCGGAATGGGGCGAGCTGGAAGGCATCGCCAACCGCACCGACTTCGACCTCTCCACCCACGCCAAGGCCTCCGGCACGGACCTGAGCTACTTCAACCAGGCCACCAATGAGCGCTACACCCCGTACGTGATCGAGCCTGCGGCCGGCCTGACCCGTTCCTTCATGGCGTTCCTGGTGGACGCCTACACCGAGGACGAGGCCCCCAACGCCAAGGGCGGCGTGGACGTCCGCACCGTGCTGAAGCTGGACCCGCGCCTGGCCCCGGTCAAGGCCGCCGTGCTGCCGCTGAGCCGCAACGAGGACCTGTCCCCGAAGGCCAAGGCCCTGGGTGCCCAGCTGCGGAAGAACTGGAACATTGACTTCGATGATGCCGGTGCCATCGGCCGCCGCTACCGCCGCCAGGACGAGATCGGCACCCCGTTCTGCATCACGGTGGACTTCGACACCCTCGAGGACCAGGCCGTCACCATCCGCGAGCGGGACACCATGAGCCAGGAACGCGTCTCCCTGGACAAGGTGGAGGGCTACCTGGCGGCACGGCTGGTCGGCGCCTGAGCATGGCCATCGAATACCGTGAATGGCGCGACGGCGACGACCTGGCGCTCCTGGAAATCTGGGGTGACCCGGACACCGCCCAGGCCCGCCAGTTCCGTGGCGCGCTCGCAGTGTCCTCCAACGGCAGGGACGGCATGCCCTGGCGCCGCTGCATCGTGGCGGAAGATGTCGTTGACGGCGTGGGCATTCCCGTGGCCGCCGGCGTCGTCTATGAAGCCTCGCTGCACCCCGAGCGCCTGTGGACGTACATCGAAGTGGCAAAGGACCACCGCCGGGCGGGCATTGGGGCCAGCCTCCTGACCATGTTGCGGCGCGAAGCCGGGAACGCGCCGTCGGGCGTCAGCAGGCTCCGTGCCAAGGTGGAACCCGGCAGCGCAGGTGCCGCGTTCGCTGAAGAATCCGGGCTGGCGCCGATCCAGCGCTCCCGGCTGGTCATCGTGGAACCCGGAGCCCTGAAGCTGCCCGTCTTCCCGGACAAGGACCACGGCGGCCGCCCCATTGACGGTGAAAACGCCGGCTCCGACATTGTGATGGACCTGGCCACCGGCTCGGTGGAGCTGACGGACGTGGTGGGCCGGTACTACACCTCCATCCACGGCTGGGACTCCCCGGGCGTCCTGTCCGTCGGCCAGGTGCAGAGGCTGTTCCTGGACGAGCTCACCGGAGCCCACGGAGCCATCGTCCTGCGGGCCCAGCCGGAATCCGCGTTCGGCCAGGGAGTGGCGCCCAGCAAAAAGGGCCGCATCCGCGCATTCGCGGTCAGCTACGCCGCGCCCGCGGACCCGGATGCCGCGCCGGCCCATCTGGACAGCTCGGGCGCAGAGGCAACGGGTGCCGACACCCCCACGGACGTGTTCGTGGGGCACGAGCCATCCCTCGCCGCTGACGATGCCGCCGAAGCCGTCCGCGACATCCTTGCCCTGATCGCCTACCAGCACCCGGTCATGCTGGAACTGGACGATTCCATGACTGCCCTGCGCGCCGCCGTCGAGCCCCTCCTGGAGAGCGGCAAAGCCCGGCTGGCGGGCGCCGAAACCCTGGTGGTTTCGGACTAGCGACTGCCGGTCCACATCATCACCGCCGTGCCACGCGCCGTCCCTGGGACGGCGCGTGGCATTGCCGTTTAAGCCGGCTACTTTGTGCGGGGAGCACGACGGCGGCCCGCGGCTGCGTCAGCCGCGTCCAGCAGTTGCCGCTCGGCGTCGGTGGGGGCGCTGCCGCCCAGGTGTGCGGGCATCCACCACGCCCCTGGTCCGGGCTGAAGGGGGAAGCCGGCGATGCAGCGGTCAATCCCCGCCTGGAGCGTGGTGCGCAGCCTCTTCGTGGCAGTGTCCGCGTCAACGTCCGGCGGATACACTATCGGCCCGCCAACCCGGACCTGGATGGGAGCGCGCCAGCTGCGCCGCAGGGAGAAGCCATGGCCGCGGGTCAGGATCCGGTGTGCGCCCCAGACAGCCACCGGGATGACCGGGACGCCCGCCTCCGCCGCCATGCGTACAGCCCCGGTCTGGCACTCGCGGACCGTGAAGCTGCGGCTCACGCCCGCTTCGGGGAACACGGCCAGGTACTCGCCGGCGCGCAGCTTGGCCACGGCGGTGCCGTAGGCATCGGAGCGATCGGTGTATCCCACCACCACCTGGCCGGAGGCGCTGATGGCGGGGCCGGCCAGCCAATGGTCCGCGGCGCCCTGGTGGACCAGGAACCGCAGCTGGGCACGGCTGCGGTGCCACAGGAGCAGCTCAAGGACGGCGAAGTCCAGGTAGCTGAAGTGCGTGACTGCGAACACCGCGCCTCCGCCGGGGGTCACCTGCCGGGTCGGGCCGGCCGGGGGTGGTGCCGCCGGGAGGTGCTCCAGGCCCTCTGCGCGGATGTCCAGTTGCAGGGCCCAGCGGAGGAACAACCCGGTGCGGACGATCAGCCGGTAGAAGCGGTCGTTGGATGGAGGACGCCAGGGCATGGCCGGGCGGCCTAGAGGGTGACCTGGACGGACGAGTCCGGCAGCAGCTGGGTGAAGGCCCGGGCCGGCTGGACCGCCGCCCCTGTGCTCTCGGCAAAGGACTTGATGAGGAAACCGGTGGCGAGGGTATGCCAGATGCGGACCTTGCGAAGCATGAAGTGCCCCACGCCCCTAAGGGACACGTACTGCATGCTGGCTGCGTCGGGGGCAGCGCGCCGGGCGAAGGCAAGGGACTGCCTGGGGCTGGTCATATGGTCCGTGGTCCCGTGGATAATCAGGACTTTCCGGCCCGTGACCCTGTCCGCAGGGGTTTGCGGGTCCAGCCAGGGGGCCAGTGCCACCACGGCCTCCACCTGCGGGTGGTCTGCGGCGCAGATGGCGGTCAGGCCGCCCATGGAGTGGCCCAGCAGGAACACTGGAACATCGGGGTGGCGTTCCGCGATCTGCCGGAGCGCCCACCGCGCGTCCTGCAAGGGGGACATGTCCGGCCCGTTCCAGCCGCGGACACTGTTGCGCAGGGACCAGACGGCCAGCCCGTGTTTCCGGCCCGCGCGGTGCAGGTGCCGGGCGAAGGGCACCATGCGTGCCGGGCTCAGGTGCCGGGCCTCCACCGGCTCCCGGCTGTGGGCCTTGCCACCGTGAAGGACCAGGACCACGCCCTTGGTGCCACCGGACGCCTCCAGGACGCTGAGCACGGGCTGGTGGGCCGGAACCACCGGCACCTGTCCACCCTCCACGGCCCCGCCGTTGTCCGCTGCGCCACGAATACCGGCCCCACCCCTGCCATGGTTGTCCATGCCTGGTTCCTCCCCATCCCGATGGTCCATTTATCAACCCTATGGCGCCGCACGTAGAGTTCAACCATGAGGTTGTACTGCTGATGGGCGCCGGTCACTCCCACGCTTCCTTGGATCATTCGGAGCCGACGCCCCAGGCGATGGCTGCCCGCAGCAAGGCGAACCGCATCCTTGCCGCAGTGCTGATTCCCCTGGCGCTGCTGACGCTCGCCGGGATGGCCGCGCTCTGGCCGTCGGGAAGCAAGGAGGGCATCTCGCTCGCCAACCCGTACTCCACCGCCCCGGGGGTTACCTTCGATACGGGCACCATCCAGAGCGTGCTGACCGGGAGCTGCATGCAGGGTTCCGGGCAGCAGGGTTCAAACCAACAGGGTTCCGGTCAGCCAAGCACCACGCAGCAGCCGCCAAGCCAGGGCTCCGAGTGCACCTTCGCCGTCACCGAACCGGACAAGGGCGGAAGCCCGGTGAAGGTGGTCATCAACCCGGACGTCGCCTCCTCCCATGGAGTGAAGCCCGGGGACCAGATCCGGTACCTGAACCTCTCCAACGTCCAGGGCGCCACGGGATCACAGGGATCGCCGGCCTACATTTTCGTGGACTTCGTCCGCACCCTGCCGATCATCCTGCTGGCCGTGCTCTACGCCGTGGTGGTCATCGCCGTCGCAAGGTGGCGCGGGTTGCGCGCCCTGATCGGGCTGGTAGGCGCGTATTTCGTGCTCGCGAACTTCCTGCTCCCGGGCCTGGTGGAAGGCAAGCCGCCGCTGCTGCTGGCCCTGGTGGGGTCCACGGTGATCATGATCGGGGTGCTGTACTTCGCCCACGGCTTCTCGGCGCGCACATCCACTGCGCTCCTGGGCACCATTTTCGGGCTGGCCATCACCGCCCTGCTGGCAGCCTGGGCCACGGACGCAGCAAATCTGGCCGGCGTGGGCAGCCACGACGCCGCCACCCTGGTGAACACGTCGTCCAACATCTCCATCTCCGGGGTGATCCTCTGCGGACTCATCATCTCCGGCCTGGGCGTCCTCAATGACGTCACCATCACGCAGTCCTCCGCCGTCTGGGAACTCTACGAACTGGCACCGGCCAGCAGTGCCCGGAAGCTGTTCACCTCGGCCATGCGGATCGGCCGCGACCACATCGCCTCCACCGTGTACACCATTGCCTTTGCCTACGCCGGCGCCGCGCTGCCCATCCTGATCATCGTCATGCTCTACGACCGGCCCCTGATGGACACCCTCACCAGTGCCGAACTCTCAGAGGAAGTCATCCGGACCCTGGTCGGTTCCATCGGGCTGGTCCTGGCCATCCCCGTCACCACGCTGATCGCCGTGCTGGTGGTCAAGGCAACCGGCATCAGGCCGGCAGAGGTCCACGCAGTGAATGCCGGACATCAGGACGGAACGCACGACGGCGGGCACCGCCAAGCAGACGATGTTGCGGACACCGGGGCGCTCGCCGCAGCCGCGCTTGAGGAACGCAGCCGGCGCGCCGCCGTCGAACCCGCCGCGGAACCTGCAGCGGAGCCGGGCACCCGGCGGGGACGCCGGGCCGACCGCGGCTGACTGCTGCCGCGGGGGAGCCGGCGGGGACCGGCAAAATCCCGATTTGCCCGGCTTTGCAACAATGGACAGGTGACTGTTGCAGCAACCCCTCCCGCCCCCAAGCTGGAACTCCCGCCCCTGAAGCTGGGACCCATCACGGTTGACACCCCCGTGATCCTCGCTCCCATGGCCGGCATCACCAACTCCGCCTTCCGCAGGCTCTGCCGCGAGTACGGCGGCGGTATGTACGTGGCGGAGATGGTGACCTCCCGTGCGCTGGTGGAGCGCACTCCCGAATCCCTCCGCATCATCTCGCACGACGATGACGAGAAGGTGCGCTCCGTGCAGCTGTACGGCGTGGACCCGGTCACGGTGGGTGCCGCGGTGCGGATGCTCGTTGAGGAGGACCGCGCGGACCACATCGACCTCAACTTCGGCTGCCCCGTCCCCAAGGTGACCCGTCGCGGCGGCGGCTCTGCGCTGCCCTGGAAGATCGACCTCTTCACCTCCATCGTGCAGACCGCCGTCAAGGAAGCATCCAAGGGCAACGTCCCGCTGACCATCAAGATGCGCAAGGGCATCGACGACGACCACCTGACGTACCTGGACGCCGGCCGGATCGCCCGCGATGCCGGTGTTGCCGCCGTCGCGCTCCACGGCCGCACGGCCGCGCAGTTCTACTCGGGCAAGGCCGACTGGTCGGCCATCGCCCGCCTGCGTGAGGCACTGCCCGACATCCCCGTGCTGGGCAACGGTGACATCTGGTCCGCCGAGGACGCCGTCCGGATGGTCCGGGAGACCGGCGTTGACGGTGTGGTGGTGGGCCGTGGCTGCCAGGGCCGGCCCTGGCTCTTTGGCGACCTGCAGGCCGCATTCGAAGGCAGCGACGTCCGCCACCGCCCCAACCTGCGCCAGGTGGCCGAAGGCGTATACCGGCATGCCGAACTGATGGTGGAAACCTTCGGTGACGAAGGCAAGGCACTGCGCGAGATCCGCAAGCACATCGCCTGGTACTTCAAGGGCTACGTCGTGGGCGGCGATCTGCGCACCAGGCTGGCCCTGGTCACCAGCCTGGAGGTGCTCCGGGACACCCTCGCCGAGCTGGATCTGGACTCGCCCTATCCGGGGGTGGACGCCGAAGGCCCGCGCGGCCGCGCCGGCTCGCCCAAGAAGCCCGCCCTGCCCAAGGACTGGCTGGACTCCCGCGCCCTCAACGATGACCAGTCCCGGGATATCGCCGCTGCCGAACTGGACGTTTCCGGTGGCTGAAACACCTACCGCCGGAACCCCCACCGCCGCCCTGGCTCTGCCCGGCTACGACGCCCATGATTCGGCGCGCTGGATGGAGGAGCCGCCCAAGAGCACCTACCGCTCCGACTTCGAACGGGACCGTGCCAGGGTGCTGCACTCCTCAGCCCTGCGCCGCCTGGGCGCCAAGACCCAGGTGGTGGCACCGGATACGGACGACTTCGTCCGCACCCGCCTCACGCACAGCCTGGAAGTGGCACAGGTGGGCCGCGAGCTGGGCCGGGCGCTGGGCTGCGACCCGGACGTGGTGGACACGGCCTGCCTCAGCCACGACCTGGGCCACCCGCCCTTCGGCCACAACGGCGAATCGGCACTGAACGAGGTGGCGCATGCCATCGGCGGCTTCGAGGGCAACGCCCAGACCCTCCGCCTGCTCACCCGGCTGGAACCCAAGGTGCTCACGGCTGACGGCCGACCCGCCGGGCTGAACCTCACGCGCGCAAGCCTGGACGCGGCGTCGAAATACCCTTGGTCCGCCCTGGAAGCACCGGTGATCCACGGGCAGCGGACCAGCAAGTTCGGCGCCTACGAGGACGACCTCCCCATCTTCAACTGGATCCGTGAAGGAGCCCCGGAGCGCCGGACCTGCCTGGAAGCCCAGGTGATGGACCTCGCGGATGACATCTCCTACTCCGTGCACGACGTCGAGGACGCGATCGTTGCCGGCCACTTCCAGCTGCGCTGGATGGACAACCCGGACCACCGCGCCCGCGTGGTGGGCTACGCCAAGCAGTGGTACCTGCCGCACAACGACCCCGCCGCCATCGACGCCGCCCTGGCCCGGCTCGAGGCTACCGACGTCTGGGTGCGTGAGGCGGACGGCAGCCGCAAATCGATGGCAGCCCTCAAGAACATGACCAGCCAACTGATCGGCAGGTTCTGCCAGTCAGCCCTGGAAACCACCCGCGCCGTTTATGGGCCGGAAAACCTGACGCGGTACAACGCCGAACTCATGGTTCCGGATGAGACCGTCATGGAAATCGCGGTGATGAAGGGCCTTGCCACCACCTTCGTCATGACCACCGAACACCGGCAGCCCATCTACGAGCGCCAGCGCGAGGTGCTCCACGCCCTGGTCACTGCCCTCAGCGCCACCGGAGACCGGCACCTGGAGCCGATGTTCGCGGCGGACTGGCGGGCAGCGGACGACGACGGCGCACGCCTTCGCGTGGTCATCGATCAGGTGGCGTCCCTCACCGACGGGTCGGCCCTGGCCATGTACGAGCGCCTGGTGGGGAGCCTGCCCTCGCTCTGGTAGCCGTCCTTCACTCCTGCCCTGGGAAACTCCTGGACACCCGCCTGATCAACAGCTTCCTTAAAGCATCTACACAGGAAGCAGGCGCACCATGGAGGGAAAGGCAGGCCGCCAGGAACGGGAGCAGGTCATGAGTACTCGCAGCAGGGGCAAGCGCCTGGCCACCGGAATTACGGCAGCCGTAAGCGTTGGCAGCTTCGCTGCCGCAGGCGTGGCGGCGTCCGCTGTGTATGCCGCAACTCCGTCCGTCATTGCCAGGACAACTGCAGGTACGGACAGCAGCACGCAGGACCGCGGTGCGCAGGGGAGCACGCCCAAGTCCGGTTCCGGCCGCTCTGATGACGACGGTTCCGGCACCCGGCAGGACAGTGGTGCCGGGCAGAACAAGGGCACGGGCCAAAATGGTGGCTCGCGGCGCTCCAAGAGCTACGGCAGCACCAGCCCAGTCCAGCCCGGCAACGGCGGCACAATCCACGGAAGGTCCTCCGGGTCCTGACGTGGCCGGTTCAGACACCACCCACCGCACTGGTGGCCGCGATTCTGCAGCGGCCCCTGAAAGCGAAGCAGCTGTAGCTCCCACAGCACAATCCAGCTGGACGGTATGGGAACTCGAGGCAGCCATCACGGTGACGGTCCCCGGCTCGCTGGATGCCGCGGAAGAGATCGTTCGTCAGGTGCTGGCGGCGGTGGACCGTGCCTGCAGCCGCTTCCGCGCAGATTCGGAACTGGTGGCGCTCCAGCCGCGGATGGCATCCGGCGTCCGGGTGAGCCCCATGTGCCGGCTGCTCCTGGAGCGTGCCCTGGACGCCGCCAGGATGACCCACGGCGCTGTTGATCCCACCCTGGGAGCGGATCTGGCAGCCCTGGGCCACGGTCCGGCCCTAGCTGCCACGCCGGGGATCCGCAGCCTGCCGGTTTCGCCGGTGCACTCGGACCCGGTGGCCACCCGGGTGCCCGGTTGGTCCCGCCTCCGCCTCGACGACGACACGCTGACCCTGCCGCCCGGGCTTAGCCTCGACCTGGGCGCATCGGCCAAGGCCGTCGCAGCCGACCTTGCCGCCGCCGAGGTGCACCGGCGGCTGGGCTGCGGGGTACTCGTGAGCCTGGGCGGAGACCTGGCCAGCGCAGGACCTGGGCCGCACCAACAGCACATCCGGCAGGACGACCAGTCGGACGTGAACCCCGGCCAGTGGCAGATCGTGGTGCAGGACCTTCCCGCCGACCCCGCCCAGCACATCTCCCTGGCTCCGGGATTTGCCCTGGCAACATCCAGTACCCAAAAGCGCCGCTGGCTCCATCAGGGCAGCCAGGTCCACCACATCCTTGACCCCCGTTTCGGCCTGCCTGCCGAAGCGGTGTGGCGCTCGGTGACCGTGGCGGCGCCTACCTGCCTGGAAGCGAACGCCTTCAGCACCGCGGCCATCGTGCGCGGCTTCAAGTCCCTCGAGTGGTTCCGGGGCGAGGGCATATCCGCACGGTTCGTGGACAGCCGCGGCAGGGTGGCGACCACCGGGGGTTGGCCCGCCGAGAATTATCTCCCCGCCGAAAGCTTCCGCCCAGCCAAAGGCTCCGGAAGGGGAAGCCTGCGCCATGGATGAGGCAATGTGGGCTTTCGGGCGCGTCAGCGGCTTCGTGTCACTGGCACTGTTTACCGCGTCGGTACTGTTGGGCATCCTGAACCGGTCAGGCCGGCCCCTGCTGGTGCTGCCCCGGTTCTCCATCAGCCTCCTGCACCGGAACATTGCCCTGCTCGCCACGGTCTTCCTGGGGCTGCACGTTGGAGCACTGCTCCTTGACTCTTTTGCCAAGCTAAGTCCCGTGGATATCGTGGTGCCATTCCTGGGGTCGTACCAGCCGTTCTGGCAGGGGCTGGGAACCGTCGCCCTGGACCTGGTCCTGGCCGTCGTGGTCACGGGGCTGCTGCGGCACCGGATCGGGCAACGTGCCTTCAAGGCCGTCCACTGGCTCAGCTATGGCGTCTGGCCGGTTGCCATGGCGCACGCCCTCGGAAACGGCACTGACGTGTCAAGCGGATGGTTCCTCCTCCTCGCTGCCGTGTCCGCGGTGGCCGTTGCCGCGGCCATGGTGTGGCGGCTGAGCCCGTCCTTTCTCGAAACCTTCCGCGCCAGGCAAGGAAACCTCCCGTGAGCCAACCGGGTGACAGCCACCGCCAGGAGCCGCGCCTCCTGGCGGCAGGCCCTGATGCAGGGTGGGCGCGGCACCTGGACACCTTCGGCCCGTGGGAGCCGCAGGCGGCAGGACCGGGCCTGCTGGAAGTGCTCGCTGAATCCGGACTAACCGGCCGGGGAGGAGCCGCATTCGAAACCTGGCGCAAGGCCACCGCCGCTGCCGGTTCCGGGCGGAAGGGTTTGTTTGCCGCCCGCCCCGTGGTGATTGCCAACGGTGCCGAGGGCGAACCGCTCAGCTTCAAGGACCGGACACTCCTCGCACACGCGCCCCACCTGGTCATTGACGGGCTGGTCGCGCTCGCCGCCGCCCTGGGCCAAACGGGCGGCAGAACAGGCAGCCAGACAAGTACGGGCGGCACCAGCATGTACGTCTACGCGCCGGCGGCCAGCCTGCCCCGCCTTAGGCAAGCACTAGGGGAGCGTCCGGGCGGCAGGCGGATCCATGTGGTGCAGGCTCCCGAAACGTTCATCTCCGGTGAGTCGAGCGCCGTCGTCAACATGATTGCGAACGGTACCGCCCTGCCTACGGACCAGCGCCGGCGCCTCAGCGAGTCGGGCCTGAACGGCCGCCCCACACTGGTGGTCAACGTCGAGACCCTGGCCCAGGTGGCCTTGATCGCCCGCTATGGCGCGCAGTGGTTCCGGCAGGCGGGCACCGCCGCAGACCCTGGCACCAGGCTGGTGTCCGTCTCCGGGCCAGCCCCGGTACGGGACGTGGTGCTGGAGGTACCCGGCGGGGTGCAACTTTCCGCCGTCCTGAAGGAAGCGGGAATGGATCCCGGTTACTTGTCCGCCGTCCTAGTGGGCGGGTACCACGGCCGGTGGGTGCGGCCGGCAGACCACGCCCTTGCACCCGCGGGACCGCCGGGCCGGACGGTCCGCCCCGGAGCGGGAGTGATCCACGCCCTGGACCTGCAGACCTGCGGCATCCAGGCCACGGCCGGGATCGTCAGCTACTTGGCCGGCCAGTCCGCCCGGCAGTGCGGCCCCTGCATGTTCGGCCTGCCGGCCATGGCATCAGTCCTCAACCGGATCGCGGGAGGGGAAACGAATCCGCGGCTTACCGTCGAGCTGGACCGCCTGGGGCGGCTGGTCTCCGGGCGGGGCGCATGCCGCCACCCGGAGGGGACCACGGGACTGGTCAGCAGCGCACTGGAGGTCTTCGCCGCTGACTTCCGCGCCCACCTGGCCGGGTACTGCGCAGGCCCGGGACGCGTGGCGGCATGAAAACGTACCTGCACATCGACTGGACCAGCTGCGATGGCCGCGGCCTGTGCTCGGAACTGCTTCCCGGTGTGCTCGACCGGGACGACTGGGGGTACCCCGTGGCGCGCGGCAAGGTGGGCGGTGAACGCACGGACGTTCCGCTGCGGGACGCTGACCTGGACGCGGCGCAGGAGGCCGTCTTCCTCTGCCCGAGGCTGGCACTCAGCCTGGTGCAGCGGACGGCGCCCGAACCGGGACAGCGGACACCCGGCAGGTAGGCCGGGCCAGTGGCACCAAGCCAGTGACACTAAGATTGCTGTGTGGCTGGGCTGATCAAACGTGAAGATATCGATGAAGTACGCCAGCGCACGGACATCAAGGAAGTTGTTGACGGCTACGTAACGCTGAAAGGCGCCGGGCTGGGAACCTTCAAGGGTCTGTGCCCCTTCCACGATGAGCGCTCGCCGTCCTTCACCGTCCGTCCCCAGGTGGGCCGGTACCACTGTTTCGGCTGCGGTGAGGACGGGGACGTCATCGCCTTCGTGCAGAAGCAGGACCACAGTTCCTTCCAGGAGGCTGTGGAAAAGCTCGCCGCGCGGATCGGGTACGAGCTGCGCTACGAGGACGGCGGAACCGGGCCTAACCGCGAGGAAGTGGGCCGGCGCCAGCGGCTGCTTGACGCGCACAAGATCGCCGACGAGTTCTTCCGCGCCCAGCTGCTCACCCCCGGCGCGGCCGAGGCCCGCAACTTCCTGTTCGGCCGGGGCTTCGACCGGGCAGCCGCGGAACACTTCGGCTGCGGCTACGCGCCGCAGGGCTGGGACGGGCTCCTGAAGCACCTGCGCGGCCGCGGCTTCACCGATGCCGAACTCAAGCTCACCGGCATGTTCAGCGAGGGAAACCGGGGCATCTATGACCGCTTCCGTGGCCGCCTCATCTGGCCCATCAAGGACATCGCCGGCGACACCATCGGCTTCGGCGCCCGGAAGCTCTATGAGGACGACCAGGGCCCCAAGTACCTCAACACCCCGGAGACCACGCTCTACAAGAAATCCCAGGTCCTCTACGGTATCGACCTGGCCAAGAAGAGCATCGCCAAGGACCGCCAGCTGGTGGTGGTGGAGGGCTACACAGACGTCATGGCCTGCCACCTTGCAGGAATCACGACGGCGGTGGCCACCTGCGGCACCGCGTTCGGCACCGAGCACATTAAGGTCGCCCGGCGGCTTCTGTCCGATGACGGCACCGGGGGAGAAGTGGTGTTCACCTTCGACGGCGACGCCGCCGGGCAGAAGGCAGCCCTGCGCGCCTTCGAGGAGGACCAGCGGTTCACCGCCCAGACCTTCGTGGCCGTGGAACCCACCGGAGCCGATCCCTGCGACCTGCGGCTCAGCAGGGGGGACGAGGCAGTGCACGCCCTGATCCAGTCCCGGCGGCCCCTGTTCGAGTTCGCCATCCGCACCACACTGAAGCAGTTCAACCTGGACACCGTGGAGGGCCGCGTCCAGGGCCTGAAGGCTTCGGTGCCGGTGGTGGCGGCCATCCGCGACGGTTCCACCCGGACCGGCTACTGCCAGGCGCTGACCGGCTGGCTGGGCATGCCCGACCCCAATGAGGTCCTGCGCATGGTCAATGCCGAGGTGAAGAACGCAGCGAAACGGGGGGACGCCGGAGGTCCCGGCGGCCAGGGCACCACCAACCGTGGACAGCAGCAGCGCAGCCAAGGCTACGAGGGCAGGGGATTCGAGGGCCAAAACGGCCAGGCACCTGCCGGCGGCCCCGGCGTGGCTGCCGGGCCGTCGTCGGGCGCTGTCCCTTCCTTCCACCGTCCCGACCCGCGCGACCCCGTAGCCTCCATGGAGCGGCAGGCGCTGGAGGTGGCCCTGCAGCAGCCGTCGCTGCTGGCCGGCGACGTTTGGGACCGCTTCGACGCAGCCCGCTTCTCCACCCCTGCCTTCCAGGCCGTGCATGACGCCATGCGCGCCACCGGGCCAGGACTGGTGGGTGACCCCGTGCGCTGGGTGGAACACGTCATGCATGAGGTCCCGGAACCGCTGCGGCCGCTGGTGTCGGAACTTTCGGTGGTGCCGCTTCCGGCCCATACGGAGGAGGCGGTGCTGAAGTACTGCCGCGACATCCTGTCCCGGCTTTTCGAACTCCAGATCACCCGGATCAAGGCGGACAAGATGGGCCAGCTGCAGCGCCTCGACGCCGCGGCCGACCCGGAAACGTACCAGCGGCTCAACCGCGAACTGATGATGCTTGAGATGGAACGCCGGGCACTGCGGGCCGAGGCATAGGCCGCGGCGTCCGCGCGGCACCAGGAAGTGGGGGAGGTCACGTCCCGCCCGATTTCGTTTCCGCCGCGGGTGTTTGCTAGGCTGGTACCCGCTTCATTCCTCCTTAGCTCAATTGGCAGAGCATTCGACTGTTAATCGAAGGGTTGCTGGTTCAAGTCCAGCAGGAGGAGCTTCCAATCCCCGTTCCGGCTTCCGGAACGGGGATTTTTGTTGCCCGTTTTGTACGCCGTGAGGCTTGCTGTGGCCCGGAAAACCGCCGATTTCCCTTGGGCCGGAAACCTTTGCTAATGTCATACCTGCTTCATTCCTCCTTAGCTCAATTGGCAGAGCATTCGACTGTTAATCGAAGGGTTGCTGGTTCAAGTCCAGCAGGAGGAGCGCTACGAAAAATCCCCGTTCCTCCAACTGGAGGAACGGGGATTTTTTCTTGCCGCGGGCCTGGAAGCCTGGGATGGGGAAGATGGGCTCACACGAAGTCCATTTCCACCTGCAGGAACCTTTCGGCCTCGGCGATGGCTGACTCGAACGCTTCCCGCTCGGTGGGGGACTTTCGGGGTTCGCGCGGATTCCATTCGTGCGGGGCCGAGTGGATCCGGACAAACCCGGCATCAGGCGGGGCGTAGAAGATGCCAAAGCGCTGCACAGGCCATTCCGGCGAGGTTTCCGGGGCCACCAGCAGGGCGGCCTTGAAGGCTGGGTTGAACCATTGGGCGATGGGCCGGCGCCGGTCCTCCGTGAACAAACCTGCCGCATACAGCGCCGCCGACTGCTGGCCTGTCTGCGCGCACAGCCGCTCCCACCACAGTGGCAGGATCCTGGCGTCGCACCGTTGCCATGTGGCCGGAAGAGGCGGTTGGTTCTGCCAGCTGGACACGCGATCATTTTATCGCGCTGGGCTCTATCGCGCAGTGCCGCCGCAAGCCAGGAACGGCGGGCGTCAACCGGCAAGTCCGGCAGCAGGAGCAGTCAGCGGCGGTTGCGGCGGCCCGGATTCACCCGGTACAGGAGTGCGGCGCCCGCCAGCGTCCCCAGGATGATGCCCCAGGCGGGGTTGCCCACGGCACGGCCGGCAAAATAGCCCGCCACGGCGCCAAGCACCGCCCCGAGGAAGAGCCCCCTGCCATTGCGGTGCGGTTTGCGGGCCATGTGCTGCCTTCCTGGTGCCTGGCGGCTGCGGTCAGTGGATTGAAGTCCCTGATGGATCGAGGGTACTTAGTGAATGGAAGGAACCGTGCGCGGCCGGACCACCAGCCAGAGTGCTCCAATGGCCACCAGGATGCACGATGCCTGAACCGCCCCCATGGGTGCCGCGCTGGTGATGCCGACCCAGCCCACCACGGGGGAGATCAGCCCGGCCATGAGGAATGTGGCCGCGCCGAGCAGGGATGCCGCGGTTCCCGCTTGGGAGGCGTGGCTTGCCAGGGCCAGCACCTGCACGCAGGGGAACATGAAGCCGGTGCCCAGGATGTAGAACCACAGGGGCACCATGACGCCCCAAAGCCCCAGGCCCAGCTGGTCCAGGACCACGATCAGCACGGCCATCAGGAACATCCACGCTGTGGCACAGGCCAGGATCCACTGCGGCGGGACGATCCTGATAAGCCGCGAGCTGGTCTGCACGCCCGCCACGATGCCCAGCGAGTTGATGCCGAAGAGCAGCCCGTACTGCTGGGCCGAGAACCCGAAGACGTCCTGGAAAAGGAACGGGGAGGCGGACAGATACGTAAAGAGGCCGCCGAAATTAAAGCCGGCCACCAAGAGCAGCCCCACGAAGATCCGGTCGCTGAAGAGCGCCTTGTAGCGCTGCCTGGCCGTCATGCCGCTCTGGCCCCGCTTCTCCGGCGGAAGCGTTTCACGCACCACGACCAGGGCCGCCACGATGACCAATGTCCCGTATGCGGCCAGGAACACGAAGATGCCGGGCCACGGCATCACCAGGAGCAGCTGTGAACCAATCACCGGTGCCAGGATGGGCGCCAGCCCGTTGACCAGGGCCATCCGCGAGAACATCCGCACCATGGCGTACCCGGAGAACAGGTCGCGCACCATGGCCATGGCCACCACGCCGCCGCCGGCCGCGCCCACGCCCATGAGGACACGGAACACCCCCAGCGTGGCGATGTCAGTGGACAGGGCTGCACCCATCGACGCTGCGATGTGCACTGCAGTGGCAAGGATCAGCGGGGTCCGTCGCCCGAACTTGTCGCTGAAGGGGCCCACCACCAGCTGGCCGAACGCAAAACCGACGGTGGTGCCAGCCAGGGTGAGCTGAACCTGCGCCTCGGTCACCCCAAGGCTCGCCTCCAGCGCGGGGAAGGCGGGCAGGTAGAGGTCGATGGTGAACGGACCGAGGGCTGTCAGGGCGCCCAGGAGGAGGATGTAGAGGAGCTTGCGGCGGCGGCTCAGCAGGTCGCCCGGATTGGGGGGATTGGTCACGGAGAACAATCCTAGGCCCGGCCAGGACTGTTTTTGCAGCGTTGTAGGCCGCGCCGTCCGGCAAGCCCCCAAGTTCGCCCTGAACCTGAATGGTAGTTTTGGTGGCGTGGACTGTGCGGCTGCACATTTCCGCAGCAAACGGAAGCAGTATCGACCCATGAAACCAGTAAGGCGGAACCGATGAGCGGACGTCACAGCGGGCGTACCAGCCCGGGATTGCGCATCACTGCGCTGCCCGGAACGGCAAGACTCCTTTTTCGGTTGGCCCCACGCCAGCTCAACGACGAGATCGCCTTCGCCAAGATCGAACTCAAACGCAAGGGCATCCAGGTGGGGGTGGCCGCGGCCTTCTTCGCGGTGGCACTCCTCTTCCTGGCCTTCCTGGTTGTTGGCCTGATCGTCGCGGCCATCATGGGCCTGGCCACCATCATGCCTGCCTGGCTGGCAGCCCTCCTGGTCTCCGCGGCCTTCCTGCTGATAGCGCTCGTCGGCGGACTGATTGGCCTCGCGCGGTTCAAGAAGGCCATGCCGCTGATGCCCGAGGAAACCATCCGCGGCATCAGGCACGATATCGGCGTTGCCCGGGAAGGCTCCGCGTTCAACCCCGCCATCCTGGATCCGGAGAGCCCCGAGGCGAAGGCTGCGAAGGCGGCCAAGGCCGAGGCCGCGGCCAAGGCGAAGGCTGAAAAGGAAGCGAAAGCGGCCCGTGAGCAGCAGGAGTTCCCGCACGCCTCCGAACCCGAGCTGGCGCGCCGCCTGAGCCAGCGGCGGCACCACCTCACAGAGGTCCGCGACGAACTCGGTACTGAGCTGGACTTCAAGACCCAGGCCCGCTACCTGCTGGCCGCTGCGCAGGTCAAGGTGCGCGAAGGCCAGGTGCTGGCGCAGCACGGCGTGGACGCGGCGGGCGAAAGGCTCGCGGCGTTGTCCGGTTCCACGGACCTCTCCAGGCGCTGGAAGCCATTGGCCGCCTTCGTGGCCGCGGGAACCGTCCTGGTTGTCCTCCTCCGCAGGTTGTTCCGTTCCAACTAGCCTGCTGCTCCACAAGCACTCCCGGCACACAATCAATCACTGAAACACCGCGCTCCGGCGCAGCAGGAAGGAGAGGGGGACGGGTGAAATTCATTGGTGCAGGCGCCCGCCCCGGCCGTCCCCAGGTGGACCACGACCTCGTGTTCACCATCCCCAACCTGCTCACAGTGGTGCGGTTCATGGGTGTTCCGCTCTTCATGTGGCTGGTCCTGGCCCAGAAGGAATACGGCGCCGGCGTGATCGTCCTGGCCGTCATGGCCGGTACGGACTGGATTGACGGCTACATCGCCCGGCGCTTTGACCAGGCCTCCAAGCTCGGCAGGGTCCTGGACCCGATCGCCGACCGGCTGGCCCTGCTGGCCGTGGCTTTCACCCTGGTGATTGCCGGCGTCGTGCATTGGCTCTACCTGGCCGCGCTGGTGGTCCCTGATGCCGTGCTGCTGGCCCTGACGCTGTCCTTCTTCCATGGCCATCCGGACCTTCCCGTCAGCGTGGTGGGCAAGGTGCGGACCGGCCTGCTGCTCCTGGGCACCCCGCTGCTGGTCCTCTCCCGCCTGGATACCGGCGCTTCGGACCAGCTCTTCGTAGCCGCCTGGGTGGTATTGGGCCTTGGCCTGATCGGCCACTGGATTGCCGCGTACAACTACTTCTGGGCCATCCTGCGAAAGGGCAGGGAACTTAAACGGCACGACGGCGGGAACGGCTGATGGTGTGGCTTGCCGTCGGCCTGGCGGTGCTCGGCGCCTTCTGCCTCGCCCTGGGTGCCCAGCGCCAGGGCAGCGCCGTCAAAGCCGATACCGGCGGACTCGCCCTGAGTTCCAACGGCTTCCTGCGCCTTCTCCGCAATCCCCGGTGGATGCTCGGGCTCCTGCTGCTGTGCACCGGCATGGCGTTGAACGCCGTAGCCCTGGTGTCCGCGCCGCTCACGGTGATCCAGCCCATCGGCGCCATCGCCCTGGTAATCACCACCGTGGTCAACGCCCGCGACCAGGACCTGTCCATCAACCGCGCCACCGCCGTCTCCATCGGCGCCTGCGTCACCGGCTCGGCACTCTTTGTCCTCTTGGCGGTTAACGTCACCCAGGAAAACCATCATGTGAGCCCGGAGGACGAGCTCACCATCGTGTTGCTGCTGGCCCTGGCTGTGGGGCTGTTCGGCACGCTGGCAGTGACGTTCAGGCACCGGATGAATGCGTTCATCTACATCCTGGGCGCGGGCATCCTCTTCGGCTTCGTGGCGGTCCTTACCCGGATCATCGGCAAACACCTCCTGGACCCCAACGGACTCTTCCTGCTCAACGTCCAGTGGTACTCAGTGGTGGCCATCATCGCGGCCGGCGGCCTGGGCTCGTGGTTCGTGCAAAGCGCCTACTCCACAGGGCCGCCCGACCTGGTCATCGCCGGACTCACGGTAATCGATCCCATGGTGGGCATTGCCATCGGCATCATCATCCTGGGCGAACTGCGTCCCGACGTCCATGCGGTCATGGCCATTGCGATGGGAACGGCTGCGTGCCTTGCTATCGTTGGGGTAATCGCCCTTTCCCGGCACCACCCGGAGGTCACCAAGCGCAAGAAGGACGCGCGCAAGGCCGCCGGCAGGCCGTCCCACTAGCCCATTTCCGTCCAGATTCAGCAACCCACGAGGCCTGCGCCCCTGCGCCACCGGCCAACCGTGCTGTCAGTTACATGCTGTCCGCACCGTGACCATCAGGAGTACTCCCCATGACCACGCCAGCCGACCAGCGTCCCCTGACCATCCTCATCGCCGCCGACACCTATCCGCCGGACGTCAATGGTGCTGCCCAGTTTGGCTACCGCCTGGCCAAGGGCATGACTGCCCGAGGCCACAACGTCCATGTCCTGGCGTCCCGCGACAGCAAGGGAAAGAGCTTCACCGAGTTCCGCGAGGAAGCAACCGTGCACCGGCTCCGCTCGCACAAGGCGTTCACCCACGAGAGCTTCCGCCTCTGCTTCCCGTGGGAAATCAAGAAGGAAATCAGCCTCCTCTTTGACCGCGTGAAGCCTGACGTCGTGCACATCCAGAGCCACTACATGATTGGCGAGCACGTGCTCTACGAGGCCGTAAAGCGCGGCGTCAGGATCATCGCCACCAACCACTTCATGCCCGAAAACCTCAACCCCTTCCTGCCGTTCCCGCAGTGGTTCAAGGACATCATCGGGCGGGTTTCCTGGAAGGACATGGGCAAGGTCATGGGCCAGGCCGACGTGGTGACAACCCCCACGCCGCTTGCCGCCCGGGCCATGCACGAGCACGCCTTCCTGCGGAAGGTGCTCCCGTTGTCCAACGGCATCGACTCAACGGCCTATGAGTTGCAGCCCGGCGAGCACATCGAACCGCATGCCCATCCCACCGTCCTGTTCGCCGGCCGCCTTGCGGAGGAAAAGCATGTGGACGTGCTCATCGAGGCCATCGCGAAGACGCCGCCCGAGTTGAACGTTCACCTGGAAATCGTGGGCGGGGGAGAGGTGCGCCCTGCGCTTGAGGACCTGGTGCGGCGGCTCGGGCTCAGCAGCCGGGTCAAGTTCCTGGGCCTTGCCAGCGACGAAGAACTGCGCAAGGCGTACATCCAGGCGGACCTGTTCTGCATGCCCGGAACGGCTGAGCTGCAGTCCCTGGTCACGCTGGAGGCCATGTCCGCTTCCACCCCGGTGGTCCTGGCCGATGCCATGGCCCTGCCGCACCTGGTGCGCGATGGCGAGAACGGCTACCTCTTCACCCCCAACGACAGTGACGACCTCGCCAAGAAGATCACCCAGGTCCTGCAGCTTCCCAAGGACCAGCAGCGCGCCATGGGCCGGGCCAGCCGGCAGATGGTGGAGCCGCACAGCCTCCAGGGAACGCTGCAGACCTTCGAGGACCTGTACCGGGGCGCCACGTACGAGGACAAGGTGGTCTGAACCAGTTCCCGGGTTTGCTAGAGTGTTTTTGCCCTGCTGGAGCGTGGTGTTCCATTACGTATACGCAGGGTTTGGGGGGCTATAGCTCAGCTGGTTAGAGCGCGGGACTCATAATCCTAAGGTCCTCGGTTCAAGTCCGAGTAGCCCTACCGCCAACCAGGAAGAACCGCGCACGACAGTCTTCGTCGGACGCGGTTCTTCTTGGTTAACCCGGACCCCTGCGGTAAGTTACTGCCCAGTAACATTCCGTGCCCGGTTCCGCTGCACGGCCAGCGCTGATCACCAAAGAAGGTACCCATGGCAACCTCCGCAGCCGAATCCCACGAGCTTCCCTACGCCGACGGCGACTTCTTCGCCTTCGAGCAGCTTCTGTCCGGCAAGGAACAGGACAGGCTCGCCGAGGTCCGCGACTTCCTGGCGCGCGAGGTCAAACCCCTTGCCGTGGACTGCTGGAACCGCGGAGAGTTCCCGATGGAGCTGGTGCCCAAGTTCGCCGACCTGGACCTGGTCAGCCCGGTCCGGCGGCAGGGATACTCGAACCTCTTCGCGGGAATGCTGCATGCCGAGGTCACGCGTGCCGACGCATCGATCGCCACCTTCCTGGGGGTACACGACGGGCTTTTCACCGGCTCCATCGAGCTGTTGGCATCCCAGGAGCAAAAGGACGAGTGGCTGCCCGACATCTATGCCCTGAAGAAGATTGGCGCCTTCGGCCTGACCGAGCCGCTGGGGGGCAGCGACGTGGCCGGCGGAACCCGCACCACGGCGCGCCGGGACGGCGGCAACTGGATCCTCAACGGGGCAAAGCGGTGGATCGGCAACGCCACCTTCTCCGACTGGGTGGTCATCTATGCCCGCGATGTTGCGGACAACCAGGTCAAGGGCTTCCTGGTGGACACCACCCTGGCTGGATTCAGCGCCACAAAGATCGAAAACAAAATCTCCCTGCGCACCGTCCAGAACGCCGACATCGTCCTGACGGACGTGGTTGTCCCGGACCACTTCAAGCTGGCCAACGCCAACAGCTTCCGCGACGTCAACAAGGTACTCAAGGCCACCCGGCTTTCCGTTGCCTGGCAGGCCGTTGGGCTCCAGCTGGCCGCGTTCGATGTTGCCCGCCGCTATGCCGTGGAGCGGCACCAGTTCGGACGGCCGCTTGCCTCCTTCCAGCTCATCCAGGACCAGCTGGTCCGGATCCTGGGCAATACCGTCAGCTCCATGGGCATGATGGTGCGCCTCTCCCAGTTGGAGGACGCGGGCGCGGCCAAGGACGAACAGTCCGCCCTGGCCAAGGCCTTCGCCACCGGCCGCATGCGGGACAGCGTGGCCCTGGGCCGCGGCATCCTGGGTGGAAACGGCATCGTGACCGACTATGAGATGGCCAAGATCTTCGCCGATGCCGAGGCCATCTACTCCTATGAGGGCACCGCCGAGATCAACACCTTGGTAACCGGCCGGGCCATCACAGGCATCTCAGCCATCGTCTAAACAGGAAACCCCTCTGCTGCTTTTCTTGCCGGCCTACGGCGGGCCGGGCAGGGGAAGCAGGATGGACGGGCGAAGGTCCAGGACAAATTGCAGGGGATTGACGTAGTCCTCTCCTTCCCGCACTCCCCAGTGCAGGCACTGCGCCGCGGGGCAGTGGCCGGGGATGGCGGTCCCGATCACCTGGCCGGCCGCCACGGTGGACCCTGCGACCAGCGTGCTGTCCACCGGCTCGAAGCTGCTGCGCAGCCCGCCGCCGTGGTCGATGGTGATCACGGGGCGGTCCACCACCGCGCCCACAAAGCTGACCGTTCCGGCCGCCGGTGACACAACCTGTGTTCCCGCCGCGAAGTCCAGGTCCACGCCGCGGTGCCCGCTGAGCCATGGCTTGGGCGGGGGATCGAAGCCCCGCAAGACCCGCGGGCGCGGTGCCAGCGGCCACTGCCAGGAAGGCCTGGCACCCACCCCGGCAGCCGTCGTCGTCCTTTCCTGCTGGGTGCCGGCGGATTGGGACAGGGAAGGCTGCCCGTGAGCCGCGGTGTACTGGAAGGCCGGGCCGGGTGAGGCCACGGACGCCGGCAGCAGCAGGAGCGCCGCCAGGAGGACCGGTGGTTTCATGCCACCAGCCTGCCCGGCCGCCTGCGGGGCCGGCAGCCCCGGTTCCGGCTATGTGGACAACGCCTCCGGCGGGGCACTTTCCTGTCCAGCAGCCGGGAGTGCCTGTAGTACACTTGATGGAGCAGTTTGCTGCGCCCTCAACGCTTCCCGTCCAAGTGGCCCACCCTCGTGGTGCATCGCCCTGTCCGGATTGCGTCGGCACATCTCATTCAGGAGTGTGGGGGAGCGGCGGCTGACTACGCGCATCCAGCCCTCCGGCAGGCAACGCCCCGGCGTCGCCATTGGAGGACCGCACTTCCTGCGGTCAGGCTTTGTTCCTGATGGGAAGAACGGTGGATGCCAGGAGCACGGCCCAACCGGGCCACGCTAATCAACCGTCAACTATTGGCAGGGTAAGAAGCCTCCGGGTTTTCTCATGAATGACCTGCCGGAAAATAAGGAGCGCCGGAATGCCCGTCGTAACCATGCGCCAGCTGCTTGACAGCGGCGTCCACTTTGGACACCAGACCCGCCGTTGGAACCCGAAGATGAAGCGCTTCATCTTCACCGAGCGCAACGGCATCTACATCATCGACCTGCAGCAGTCGCTGTCCTACATCGACCGCGCCTACGAGTTCGTCAAGGCCACTGTTGCCCACGGCGGCACCGTGCTCTTCGTCGGCACCAAGAAGCAGGCCCAGGAAGCAATTGCCGAGCAGGCAACCCGCGTGGGCCAGCCCTACGTCAACCAGCGCTGGCTCGGCGGTATGCTGACCAACTTCCAGACGGTCGCCAAGCGTATCCAGCGCATGAAGGAACTCGAAGAGATCGACTTCGACGACGTCGCCGGTTCCGCTTACACCAAGAAGGAACTGCTGCTCCTCAAGCGCGAGCTCACCAAGCTGGAGTCCAACCTGGGCGGTATCCGCAACCTGACCAAGGCACCGTCCGTGCTGTGGGTTGTCGACACCAAGAAGGAACACCTCGCCGTTGATGAGGCCAAGAAGCTGAACATCCCGGTTGTGGCCATCCTGGACACCAACTGCGATCCCGACGAAGTTGATTTCCCGATCCCGGGCAACGACGACGCCATCCGCTCCGTGAACCTCCTGACCCGCGTTGTCGCCGACGCCGTTGCCGAGGGCCTGATCGCCCGCAACAACCGCGGCACGGGCGCCACCGAAGCTCCGGAAGAGCCGCTGGCCGAGTGGGAGCGCGAGCTCCTCGAAGGCAGCAAGGCAGAAGCCGCCGCCGCTCCGGCAGAAAACGCTGAAGCTCCGGCTGCCGCCGAAGCTCCCGCTGCCGAGGCTCCCGCTGCCGAGGCTCCCGCCGAAGACGCCAAGTAAGACATCTAAATCCGGATTCTCCGCGCTGTCCGCAGCCGGAGCTGCTGACAGGATGGCAACCCGCACCCGTGGGTTGCCGTCCTGTCGGTCCGTACACCACCACACATTTCTAGACAGAGGGGTTCACATGGCGAACTACACTGCCGCTGACATCAAGGCCCTGCGCGAGCGCACCGGCGCCGGCATGATGGACGTCAAGAAGGCTCTTGACGAGGCCAACGGTGACGCCGAGAAGGCCATCGAGATCATCCGCATCAAGGGCCTCAAGGGCGCTACCAAGCGTGAAGGCCGCTCCACCGCTGAGGGCCTCGTGGCCGCCAAGGTCAGCAACGGCGTCGGCGTCATGATCGAGGTCAACTGCGAGACCGACTTCGTTGCCAAGGCTGACAAGTTCATCCAGCTGGCCGACAAGGTCCTGGCCGTTGCCGTCGAGTCCGGCGCTGCCGACCTCGACACCCTGCTGGCAACCGACGTTGACGGCAAGCCGCTCTCCGAGGTGGTCGTCGAAGAGGGCGCCATCCTGGGCGAGAAGGTTGTTGTCCGCCGCATCTCCCGCATTGAGGGTGCAACGGTCGACGCTTACCTGCACAAGACCTCCAAGGACCTCCCGGCCCAGGTCGGCGTGCTGTTCGCAGTTGACGGTGAAGGCGAAGCCGCCGCCGCCGCCGCCCACGACGTCGCCGTCCACATTGCCGCCATGGCTCCGAACTACCTCACCCGCGAGGACGTTCCGGCCGAGCTCGTTGAGTCCGAGCGCCGCATCGCCGAAGAGACCGCCAAGGCCGAAGGCAAGCCCGAAGCCGCCCTCACCAAGATTGTGGAAGGCCGCGTGACGGGCTTCTACAAGGGTGAGGTCCTGGTTGACCAGGCATTCGCCAAGGACGCCAAGAAGTCCGTGGCACAGGTCCTCGAAGAGGCCGGTGTCAAGGGAACCGCGTTCACGCGCTTCCGCGTCGGCTCCTAGTCGAAACTGCAGGGGGTGGCCACTTCGGTGGCCGCCCCTTTTGCATGCGCGCAAACCACTGGAAGTCCAGTCCATCTGGGGCGCGGCCGGTTCCGGCTACCGGATCCGGCACGATACCCTTTTTTCAGAGTCACCAACGGGAAGGCACCATGGAAGCCGTCAACACTGTCACGCATTCAGAGAAGAGCCGGCGGCGCGTCCTCCTGAAGCTCTCCGGCGAGGTCTTCGGCGGCGGAAAACTGGGTGTCGACCCCGAAACCGTCCGCGACGTTGCCAAGCAGATCGCAGCCGCTGTCCCGCAGGTGGAGGTGGCCATTGTGGTGGGCGGCGGCAACTTCTTCCGCGGCGCCGAACTGTCCCAGAGCGGCATGGACCGCTCCCGGGCGGACTACATGGGCATGCTGGGCACGGTCATGAACTGCCTGGCCCTCCAGGACTTCCTGGAGCAGGCAGGCGTTGAAACCCGCGTGCAGAGCGCCATCACCATGGGCCAGGTGGCCGAGGCCTACATTCCGCGCCGTGCCATCCGGCACATGGAGAAGGGCCGTGTGGTCATCTTCGGCGCCGGCGCCGGCCTGCCATACTTCTCCACCGACACTGTTGCCGCGCAGCGGGCCCTGGAGGTCCACGCCGACGTGGTCCTCATGGCCAAGAGCGGAGTGGACGCCGTCTACACCGCGGACCCCAAGAAGGACCCCACCGCAGAGCGCCTGGAAAAGCTCAGCTACGACGATGCCCTGCGCCGCGACATCCGCGTCATGGACCAGACCGCCATGACCATGTGCAAGGACAACAACCTTTCCATGGTGGTCTTTGGCATGGAGGGTGAAGGCAATGTCACCCGCGCCATCCTTGGCGAGAAGCTGGGCACCCTGGTCACTGCCTAGCTGCGGCTAGGATGATTTCAGGACAGTTCCGTCCCCGCCCTTCCCGGCGGGGACGGAAAACAGCAACCAAGAACCACGTGAGTGCAGATAACCGGCGCCCCGGACCGCACCAGAACCGTCAGGAGAGACCGTGATCGAAGAAACCTTGCTCGAAGCCGAAGAAAAGATGGACAAGGCGGTTGAGGTAGCCAAGGAAGACTTCGCTTCCGTCCGCACCGGCCGCGCCAACCCCGGCCTGTACAACAAGGTCCTGGTGGACTACTACGGTTCCCCCACGCCGCTGCAGCAGCTGGCTTCCTTTGCCATCCCGGACGCCCGGACCATCCTGATCACCCCGTTCGACAAGTCCGCCATGCGCGACATCGAGCGTGCCCTGAGCGACTCCGAGGTCGGCGCCAACCCGTCCAATGACGGCAACGTCATCAGGATCACCATTCCCGAGCTGACCAAGGAACGCCGCAAGGAATACGTCAAGATCGTCAAGACCAAGGGCGAGGACGCCAAGATCTCCATCCGCAACATCCGCCGCAAGGCCAAGGAGACGCTGGACCGCCTGGTCAAGGACGGGGAAGCCGGGGAGGACGAAGGCAACCGCGCCGAAAAGGAACTGGACAGCCTCACCAAGGCCCACGTGGACGGCATCGACGAGCTGCTTAAGCGCAAGGAAGCAGAGCTGCTCGAAGTCTGATGGGCCAGGCAGATCAGGCCCCCACGCCCAGGGCGCGCACACGGGGGAAGCAGCCCAGGAGCAACCCGACACCAAAGGCCGGGCGCAACCTGCCTGCCGCCGTCGTGGTGGGCCTGGCCATGCTCATCGCCGTCCTGGGCGGGCTGCTGTTCCTCCCGCTGGTTTTTGTCGCCATCGTCACCGCCTTCGCGGTGTTCGGTGTTTGGGAGATCTACCGGGCGCTGGAAGCCAACGGTACAAGGATGCCCATTGTTCCGGTCATGACCGGAACCCTGGCCATGCCGTTCGCGGCCTATTTTGGCGGGATTGAAAGCCAGCTCTTTGCCCTGCTGCTGAGCGCCGTGGCGGTCCTGCTCTGGCGGTCCATCGAAAGCGCCGCCGGATCGGCCAACAGCATCTTCGCGGGCGTCTTCACCCTGGGCTGGGTGCCGTTCTTTATCAGCTTCGCCGCCCTGCCTTTGCATGCCGCCGGCACAACGCCGCTGGGGCTGTGGCCCGGGGGCATGGCGCCCATCGGAGCGTGGGAGATCGCCGTCATGCTGCTGCTGGTGGTCTCCAACGACACCTTCGGCTACCTGGTGGGGGCGTCCATCGGAAAGCACCCCATGGCGCCGAAGATCAGCCCCAAGAAATCCTGGGAGGGGTTCGGAGGATCGGTGGCAGGCGCCATGCTGATCGGCATCCTCGCCGCCCTTTTCGTGTTGGACAAGCCGTGGTGGGTCGGAGTGGTGCTGGCCGTGGGAACGGTGGCTGCCTCTACCGCCGGCGACCTCGCCGAATCCATGGTCAAGCGTGAGCTGGGCGTCAAGGACATGAGCAGCATACTGCCCGGCCACGGAGGCGTGATGGACCGGCTGGATTCGATCGTGTTCGCCGCGCCCGTGGCCTTCATCCTGTATGGGCTTGTGGCCGGCGCTTAGGTCCCTCCAGCCCGGCGAGGCCCGGGTATTGACACAAACAGGGGTCCGGGCGGGCGCACCAGGCCCGGCACCCTAAACTGGTGCGGAAGCACTACGGCTGAAGAGCATTGAAGGAATCGAAGTGGCATTGGACATTCATCGGCAGATCCCTGCGTCCTTTGAGCGCGTGGAGCGCAGCGAGTACGGCTACAACGCCAAGCAGGTGGACCAGTTCCTGCAGCGGGCACGGGTCTCCCTGGAAACGCCGGAAGCTGCCACGGACCCCGTCAAGAGCTCCGATGTGCGGGCGGTGTCCTTCGATCCGGTCAAGGGCGGCTACTCGGCTGCCGTTGTGGATGCAGCGCTGGACCGGCTCGAGGATGCCTTTGCCCGACGGGAGCGGGACGAATTGATCGCGGCGAGGGGCGAGGAAGCCTGGCTGCGCGAAATCGGAAACCTGTCCGGCATCCTCCGGGGACGGCTGCACCGGCCGGACGGTGACCGCTTCCGCCGGCCCAGCCAGAAGAAGGGGCGCAGCTACAACACGCACGACGTCGACCGGCTGTGCCATGAGCTCATCGCCTACCTTGAGCAGGACAAGCCGCTGAGCGTGGACAGTGTGCGGCGTGCAGTCTTCCGTCCTGCCGTGGGCCAGGAAGGATACGAGGAATCCCAGGTGGACGCCTTCCTGGACCGCGTTGTCGAACTGATGGCTGCCATTGACTGAGGGGGCTTCCGCCGGTGCTGGCTATTCCCCGGCCGACGGCGTGGGGGACAAGGGCGTAAAACGGCGCCACACGTCGCGGTAGCTCCGGTACCCCCGGACCGCGGATGCCGCCAGGAACCCGGTTCCGCATACGGCGCCCGTCACCGCGGCCGGTCCCATACCGGCGCCGGCGAGCGTCACCAGCAGGCCAGCCAGGATGGCAATCAAGGCAGCGTTCGCCGTCGTTATGAAGATCATGCTGCTGCCCGCCACGTGGCTGAAGCTGCCGCGGTTGCCGAAAAAATAGTAGGTCTGCACTGAGCCGGCCTCGTCGTCGTGGTGGGCTGCCATCAGGTAGGGCGCCACGCCCGGGTCAAGGTCCACGTAGGCGGCCCGCAGCCTGTTCATGGCTGTGACGTACATGAGGTCCTCGTGGGCCACGTTGTTCACCCGGAGCTGGGTCAGTAGCCCGATCGCCGCGTTGATGAACAACACCACCACCCCCAGCAGGACGAACGCGTCCGAAAACCCGGTGGCCTGGCCCACCAGCGCCACGCTGACCACGCTGGCGGACGTGAAGGTGAGGAACATGCTGATGCGGGTCAGCACCTCCGCCTGCGCCGTGCTGCGTGATGCCAACAGGCCCCAGTGTTCCGTGGCGAGCAGCTGCGCCCGCACGGAGGCCGGGACCCCGCTGTCCTGGTGGAAGCGGTCCTGGTGGAAGCCGTGCTGGTGGGACGTGCCGCCGTCCTCGGTGGACATGGCGTTATTGTCCTCCCGATCACCGTTCGGTTGCCAGCGGCCGTTCCGGGGTGTGCAGCCGGGTCATGATCCTTGGCATGCTGGCCGGGATCCGGCCGGCGGTGGCCCGCGAGACGATGACCATCACGGCGAACGCGGCGGGCACGCTCCAGGCCGCGGGTTGTGCCAGCCAGGCCGGTGCCGGACCCGAACCGGGGAGGGCCCCGGCGATCATTGCCCCGCCGCACAGCACACCGCCGGTCACCATTCCGGCAATGGCGCCGGCGTCGGTCAGTCCGCGCCACCAAATGCCCAGCAGCAGGACCGGGCACACCGTGGAGGCGGTAAACGCGAACACCAGCCCGACGCTGCCGGCCAGTGCCAGGGAACCGGTCATGAAGGCGAAGCCAAGGGGGACGACGGCGGACACGACGGCCGCGAGCCGGAACCCCCGCACGCTGCCGCCCAGGACGTCCTGGCTGATGACGCCGGCCAGGGACACCACCAGGCCTGAGGTAGTGGACAGGAAGGCGGCAAACGCCCCTGCCACCACCAAGGCGGTCAGCATGTCGCCGGCCATCCCGCCGACGAGTTCGCCGGGCAGCCTCAGGACCATGGCATCCGGCTGTCCGGACCGGGCGAGGTCCGGGGCGAACATCCGGGCCACCAGGCCATAAGCGGTGGGGAAGAGGTAGAACACGGACAGCAGGCCCAGGACGATCAGCGTGGTGCGCCGTGCCGAGTGCCCGTCCGGGTTCGTGTAGAAACGCACCAGCACGTGCGGCAGGCCCAGGGTGCCGAACAGCAGCGCCACCAGTAAGGACACGTTCTGGTAGGGCCCGGCCGGTGCCAGGCCCGTCGGGTTGACGGCCGGCGGGGACTGCGGCTCGACCCCGTGCCCGGCCAGCACGAAGATGATGAACAGGATGGGCACGGCCAGGGCTGTCAGCTTGAGCCAGTACTGGAACGCCTGGACAAAGGTGATGGAGCGCATCCCGCCGGCAACCACCGTCAGGCACACCACCACCACGACGGCCACGGACCCCACCCAGGACGGCAGGCCAGTGGCGATATGGATGGTCAGCGCGGCGCCGTGGAGCTGCGGCACGATGTACAACCACCCCACCATCACCACTACAAGGCTGGTGACGCGGCGGACCGTCCGGGAAGCGAGGCGAGACTCGGTGAAGTCCGGAATTGTATAGGCCCCAGACCGGCGGAGCGGGGCGGCGACGAAGAGCAGCAGCATCAGGTACCCGGCGGTATAGCCTACGGGGAACCAGAGCGCGTCGGTCCCGGACAGCAGGATGAGTCCGGCCACGCCCAGGAAGCTGGCGGCGGACAGGTACTCCCCGCCGATCGCCGATGCATTCCACCAGGGCCGAACGGTCCGCGAGGCAACGTAGAAGTCTCCCGTGGTGCGCGAGATCCGGAGCCCGTAGAACCCGATGATGGCGGTGGCGAGGGACACCACGGTGACGGCGGTGATGGCGACGCCGGCATTCACCCCTGCCTCACTGTTCCCCCGCCAGGTCCCGGTACCGTGCCTCGTTCCGGGCCGCCGTCCTGACGTACAGCCACGCGCTCAGCCCGATGACAGGGTAGATGCCGGCGCCCAGCAGCAACCAGCCAAAGGGGATCCCGGCGATGCGGGCGTCGGCGAGGCCGGGAACCACCACCAGGATCAGCGGGAACGCGGCAAGGATCAGAAGGAAGCCACCCGCCACCACCAGGGCCAGCCGCAGCTGGGACCGGATCAGCGAGCGGACGAACACCTGCCCAACGTCGGATTCCTGCGCCGCTTCGCGCGACTCCAGGGGCTTTGACGCGCCACGGGCCTGGGTGAGCGGTGACGCGTGCGGGGCCGTGACGCGGACCCGGGTCATGCGTGCGGCCTGATCCGGGTGGCCTCCAGCCTCTCCCGCACGATGGGCAGGTGCCTGCGGCTGATGGGCAGGCCTGCGCCGGCCACCGTGACGCGCGGTCCGTCGGCCGCCAGCTTCATGGAGGACACATGCTTCAGGGCCACCAGGTAGGAGCGGTGGGTGCGGATGAACCCGGCGTCTGCCCACTGCTGTTCCAGGTCGGCCAGCGGGACCCGGATGAGGTAGCTTGCGTCGGCGGTGTGCAGCCGCGCGTAGTCCCCCTGGGCCTGGACGTACGTGACGTCATCGCGGCGGATCATCCTGGTGGTTCCGCCCTGGTCCACTGTGATCATCTCAGGCGCCGCCCCGCCGTCGCGCAGTTCGCTGATCCGTCCCACGGAACGGGCAAGGCGCTCGGCGCGCACAGGCTTGAGCAGGTAGTCCACGGCGGCGAGTTCGAAGGCGGCCAGGGCGTGGTCCTCGTCGGCGGTGACAAAGACGACGGCGGGCGGGTTGCTGCTCCGGGCGATCGCGCCGGCGATGTCCAGGCCGGACACGGCGGGCATGTGGATATCCAGGAAGACGGCGTCGATGCTGGCGGAGGACAGGGCCGTGAGTGCTTCGGCGCCTGACGTGGCCCGCAGCACCTTTCCGATGCGTTCGTCCCTGCCCAGCAGGAAAGCCAGTTCCTCAACGGCGGGCAGCTCATCGTCAACGACGAGGACGTTAATCATTCTCCTAGGGTACTTCCAGCGGGAGGCCGGCCTTACGCATCATGGCCGGGCTGGGACTTGGGCACCCGCATGGTGATCAGCGTTCCCTCGCCCGGCGCCGTTTCCACCACCAGCCCGTGGTCGTTGCCGTACACCTGCCGGAGGCGCGCGTCCACGTTCCGCAGCCCAACGTGGTCCCCGTCGGTGTGGCCGGCCAGGACCGATCGGAGCTGCTCCGGATCCATTCCCACGCCGTCGTCCTCAATGGTGACCTCGGCGAAGGCACCCGCGTCCTCCGCCGTGATGCTGATATGCCCCGGACCTGCCTTGGCCTCCAGCCCGTGCCGGACGGCGTTTTCCACCAGCGGCTGGAGGCTGAGGAACGGGATGACGGTGCTGAGGACTTCGGGCGCCACGCGGAGGCTGACCTGGACCCGGTCGCCGAACCGGGCGCGCTCCAGGAGCAGGTAGCGGTCGATGCAGCGCAGTTCCTCGGCCAGCGTGGTGAAGTCGCCGTGCCGCCGGAATGAGTAGCGGGTGAAATCGGCGAACTCCACTACGAGTTCCCTGGCCCGTTCCGGGTCCGTGTTGATGAAGGACGCGATGGCGTTGAGTGAGTTGTAGATGAAGTGCGGGCTGATCTGGGCCCGCAGCGCCCGGACCTCCGCTTCCATGAGCAGCGTGCGGGAGGCGTCCAGTTCGGCCAATTCCACCTGGACGGCCACCCAGTCCGCCACTTCCCCTGTCGCCCTGACCAGGCCGGCCCCCGCGGAAGGAGCAAAGGCGGCAACCGCACCCACCACCCGGGTGCCCGCCCGCACGGGGGCGATGACGCCGGCAAGCCGGCCGCCGGTACCATCGCCTCCCGCGGGCAGTACGGCCGCCCGGCCCGAAGCCAGGACCTCGGCGGCGAGGTCCATCAGGCGCGGCCTGATGTCCTCGCCGCCGCCGTCCCAGGCCAGGACGCCCGAGGTGTCGGTGATCGCCAGGGCATCGCAGGCAAGCAGGGCGCGGAGCTGGCGGCTGGCCTTTGCGGCTCCGGCCGGGTTCAGGCCCCGCCGCAGGTGCTGCCCTGCCTGGGAGGCCGCGTGGAGCGTGTGGTAGGTGGCGCGTTCGGCATCAGTGCCCAGCTCACGGAAGGAACGGAGCACCTTCAGGCCCACGCCGACGACGACGGCAATGGCCATGGCGATCACAGCCACGGCCGCGGCGGTGAGGAGGGGGGAGTCCGGCATGCTGCCCAGCGTAGCGGCGGGTGCCGTTGGCCGCAGCATCGCGACCGTTGAGCGACGGTGGGGGCCGATGTGCTGGAACCGGCGGCACCCACGGCGGCAGAGTGATTGGTGTCACATCTGCGGTGCCCCTGTGTGATCAGGGACTGCCGCCCGGTGTGTTCCGGCAACTCAATGAGGAGGAACGATGGGTAACGATGCCCATACTCCGGACGCAGCGGCGTCCGTGGACTTTGAACAAGTCCAGTCGACCGGGCAGTTCCAGGAATTGCGCAAGCGTCACCGCAGCTTTGTCTTCCCCATGGCAGTGGCCTTCCTGCTGTGGTACTTCGCCTATGTCCTGCTTGCCGACTATGCGGTGGGATTCATGTCCACCAAGGTCTGGGGCAACATCAACATCGGCCTGATCCTGGGCCTGCTCCAGTTTGTCTCCACCTTCGCCATCACCGGCTGGTACGTGCACTACTCCAACAAGCGGCTGGACCCCATCGCTTCGGAGATCAGGCACGAGATCGAGGGGCATGAATTCGATAAGAACGGAAACCGAGTGGGCGGAGCCAACAAATGATCGCAATTCCCGCAGCGGTGGACGTCGCCGCCCTCAAGGACACCACCCTGCTGAACATGGGCATCTTCGGCCTGTTCGTGGCGGTCACCATGGTGATCGTGTTCCGCGCCAGCCGCAACAACAAGACCGCCGCCGACTACTATGCGGCAGGACGGTCGTTCACCGGCTCGCAGAACGGCACCGCCATCGCCGGCGACTACCTGTCGGCAGCATCCTTCCTGGGCATCACCGGGGCCATCGCCATCAACGGCTACGACGGGTTCATGTACTCCATCGGCTTCCTGGTGGCCTGGCTCGTGGCGCTTTTGCTGGTGGCTGAACTGCTGCGCAACACCGGCAAGTTCACCATGGCTGACGTGCTGTCCTTCCGGCTGAAGCAGCGCCCGGTCCGGATCGCCGCCGCCATTTCCACCCTCGCGGTCTGCTTCTTCTACCTGCTGGCCCAGATGGCCGGTGCAGGCAGCTTGATCTCCCTGCTGCTGGGCATCAGCGACTGGGGCGGCCAGGCCCTGGTGATCATCGTCGTCGGCGCCCTCATGATCATGTACGTCCTGATCGGCGGCATGAAGGGCACCACCTGGGTCCAGATCATCAAAGCCATGCTGCTGATCGCCGGTGCCGCCGTCATGACCCTGTGGGTCCTGGCCATTTACGGCTTCAACCTTTCCGCCCTGCTGGGCGGTGCCGTGGAGACCGCCAACAACCCTGCGGTCCTGAACCCGGGCCTCCAGTACGGCAAGACCGATACGTCCAAGCTGGACTTCATGTCCCTGGGCCTTGCCCTGGTGCTCGGCACGGCAGCCCTGCCGCACGTCCTGATGCGCTTCTACACCGTCCCCACAGCCAAGGAAGCACGCAAGTCCGTGGTCTGGTCCATCTGGCTGATCGGCCTGTTCTACCTCTTCACCCTGGTGCTTGGCTATGGAGCTGCGGCCCTTGTGGGCGCGGACACCATCAAGTCCGCACCCGGCGGCGTCAACGCCGCCGCCCCGCTGCTGGCCTTCCACCTGGGCGGCCCGCTGCTGCTCGGGTTCATCTCGGCGGTCGCGTTCGCCACCATCCTGGCTGTGGTGGCCGGCCTGACCATTACAGCGGCGGCATCCTTTGCCCATGACATTTACGCCAACGTCATTGCCAAGGGCAAGGCCGACGCCGCCACCGAAGTCCGGGTAGCCCGCCGCACCGTAGTGGTGATCGGCATCCTGGCCATCCTGGGCGGCATCTTCGCCAACGGCCAGAACGTAGCCTTCCTGGTGGCGCTCGCCTTCGCGGTTGCCGCTTCGGCGAACCTGCCCACCATCATCTACTCGCTGTTCTGGCGGAAGTTCACCACCCAGGGCGCCGTGTGGAGCATGTACGGAGGTTTGGCGGCGGCCATCCTGCTCATCGTGTTCTCGCCGGTGGTTTCCGGTGCCAAGACCTCGATGATCCCGGGTGCCAACTTCGCGCTCTTCCCGCTGAGCAACCCGGGCATCGTGTCGATTCCGCTGGCCTTCTTCCTGGGCTGGCTGGGCACCACCCTGGATAAGAGGCGCGAAGATCCTGCCAAGCAGGCCGAAATGGAAGTCCGGTCGCTCACGGGCATCGGAGCCGAGAAGGCCGTGGACCACTAAGGCAGGGTTCCTGAAGAGGGTCCACTGCCAACCAGCGCCGGGATTTTTCCGGCGCAACGCGAAGAGCCTCCTGCCGCAGACTGCGGCATGGAGGCTCTTTCCGTGGGACAGGGTGCGGTCCAGCCGCGGGCGGCCCAGTGGTCGCTCAGTGCTGGTGGTGGCCACCCGGCGCCAGGTTCCCGTGCCCACTGTGCGGCACGGCGTACTGGCCCGCGGTGGAAGCGGCGAGTCCCGGCGTCGTAATGCCCGCCACCAGGACGGCACCGGCAAACGCTGCGAGCAACAGCCTGCCCGGCCGGTCTCCGGCCCTTTCCCCGGCTGCCTGCTGCCGCCGGCCGTCCAGCCGCTGGGTCCGTCTCAGCCACGCCAGCGAGGCGATGATCATCAGCGTCAGCAGCAACGCCGAAAGCTGCGTCAAGCCCAGCCCGGAAGTTACGAACGCAGGGAAGGCGATGGCGGCGAGGTGGGCCACGGCGGCGGCCGCCAGCGGGTACTGCACCCATCGGCCGCCCGCCGACCGGTCCCTGGCCAGGAACACCACGGCACCGGCCAGCAGGGCTGTGCCCCATAGACCGGCCAGCACCGCGGCGATGATCCTCTCCGGCTGCGCCGAACCGGCTGCAAGGATGCTGGACGAGATGGCCAGGTTGACCGATCCCGCGCCGAATCCCGCGAACCCGGTGACCAGGCGGACCGAAGGGTGCGTCAGGGGCGCTGGCTGGATTGCTGGAACAGTTGGCCCCGCAGGAGCCATTCCGGGCCTTGTCATGCCGCGCTGTCCTGCTACGCGCGGGCAGCGGCCGGGGACTTGTCCAGGGACAGGCCCACGCCGAGCAGGAGTACCGCGCTGGCCAGGTGGAGGACGTTGTCGGCCCCGTTCAGCGCGATGATGTTCAGCGGCGAGTTCAGCAGGAACAGGCCAACAATGCCCACCAGGAGGTAGACGGCGCCCACGGTGGCGTTCACCGTGCGTGCGCTGGCCGTCCCGCGGAGCCCGGCCAAGAGCAGCGCGGCGCCGATGGCCAGGTGAATGACGTTGTGCAGCGGGTTGACTTCGAAGATGATGAGGTTCGCGCCCTCGGTGCCGGCGAAACCGACGCCGGAGGTGACTGCGAAGCCCAGGAGGCCCACCAGCAGGTAGACGGCTCCGAAAATGGTGGCGATGAGGCGGTTGGGTGAGTTGCGCATGGCCTGGATCCTTCCGATAGGGCGGGTGTGGCCACCCGCCGGTCCGTGGTCCCTGGGCGGGACCCTCGGAAGCGATTCGGACCATGGCCGGAAGTGGATGGGTAAAAAGATCAGCACCCTTTCCACCTTCCCGAACCTTCCCGTCGTCAGGCTGGCCCTAGGCGGCGGGACGCAGCTTGATGTTGGTCATCGTGAGCCGGTCGGTTCCCTGGAACTTGTAGGCCAGGTCCACCTTCTTGCCGGTGCAGCTGATCTGGCCCACCACCTCGGCCGACTTGACGCCGTTCTCGGTGGCCACCTTCAGGTTGTTGTAGGAGGGCTGGCAGGAGCTGTCCATTTCCAGGCTCTTCACCCCGGAGATGAATGCCTCCTTGGAAAGCTGCTCCTGAAGGGCGGGGTCGAGATATTCGTCGTACGCGCCGGAGGTGTCGCCGGCGATCACCTTCTTTGTGAAGTCGTCCGCGAGGCCCCTGGCCTGGTTGGTGGCGCTGCCCACGATGTTCACCAGGATGACGACGCCGATGGTCACCAGCACCAGCACTCCGCCGATGCTGCCAAGGATGATCCACAGCTTCCGCCGGCTCCGCTGCCGGCTTCGCTGCGGGGGAGGCTCACCGGGCAGGCCGAACGGGGCCGGCTGTTCCGGCATCGGGGGAAACTGATGCGGTGTTAAGCCCGGAGGGCCCTGCTGATACGTGCCCTGCCTGTACGGTCCTTGCTGGTACGGATCCTGGGGGCTGCCCGCGTCCTGGGGACTAGTCAAGTGGTGAGCCTTTCATCAAACTGGCGGCTTTCATCGAACAGGCGCTTCGGCGCCGGCGGGCGGACGGGCCGGTCCCGGCCCGCGTATGACTGAAACCAGCCTATAACCCGGCCCGCCGCCGTCGTGCTTTCAGCGCCGCCTCCAAATCCTGCCGCTATGCGCCCTCTGAGCCGCGGTCAAGCAGGGGCTGCACACGGAAGGGGATCAGCTCGCCCATCGCCAGGGCCGTGTCCGCCCGCTCCACGCCGTCGCAGGCCAGGATCTTTCCGTTGATGCGGAACAGGTCCTCGGCATCCCGGGCCACCACGCGCAGCAGCAGGTCCGCCGATCCCGTCAGCCCGTATCCCTCCAAAACCTCCGGAATGGCCGCGATCTCCTCCGCCAGCCTCCCAAGTTTCTGTTGCTGGACGTGCACCGAGATGAAGGCCATGAGCGGGTACCCCAGCGCCACCGGATTGATGCGCCGTTGAAAGGACAGGAAGGCGTGCTTCTTTTCCAACTGGGCCATGCGCGCCTGGACCGTGTTGCGGGACAGCCCCAGCTTCTGGGCGAGCGCCACCACCGTCCGGCGGGGGTCCTCCGCGAGCGCCGACAGAAGGCGGGTGTCAGTGCCATCCAAAGCTTGCATAATGCGCAACGCTAGCACGGTGCCAACAGCCCTGACAGGGCATTTTGCTCAAAAAATGCCCGAGTGGTTGTACCCCATGGGTGTTGTGAGTAGGGTCACAGTATCTGGGGCAATGACGCCCGGAAGGCCGGTGGCGGCAGGGCCAAAAGCCCGGAAGCCACGGGTCAACGACGTACGAAGGTTGCGGCAATCGTGTCTACAGACGAAACGGGCCCTGGCGGCGCACAGACCCCCGAAAGCGCAGGAAACCCGGGCAGCCCCGGGCAGGAATTTCTCCAACTGATCACCCCGGCAGGCGAGCGCATCAGCCACCCGGAGTTCGACTTCTGGGTCAGGGATATTACCGACGAGCAGTTGTGTTCCCTGTTCGAGGATATGACTGTCATCCGCCGGATCGACGTGGAGGCCACCGCGCTGCAGCGGCAGGGTGAGCTGGCCCTGTGGCCCCCGCTGCTCGGCCAGGAAGCGGCCCAGATCGGGTCCGGCCGGTCCCTGCGGGCCGACGATTTTGTGTTCTCCAGCTACCGTGAGAACGGAGTGGCATACTGCCGCGGCGTGGATCTGACCGACCTCCTCCGGGTATGGCGCGGCAATGCCTCCGGCGGATGGGACCCGTACAGCATCAACATGGCCACGCCGCAGATCATTATCGGTGCCCAGACCCTGCACGCCACCGGCTATGCCATGGGGATCCAGAATGACGGCGCCGATGCCGCAGCCATCACCTACTTCGGCGACGGTGCCACCAGCGAAGGCGACGTCAGCGAGGCCATGGTGTTTGCCGCCAGCTTCCAGGTCCCCGTGGTCTTCTTCTGCACCAACAACCACTGGGCCATCTCCGAGCCGGTACGACTGCAGTCCCATATCCAGCTCGCGGACCGGGCCACCGGTTTCGGCATCCCCAGCCTGCGGGTGGACGGCAACGATGTCCTGGCGGTCATGGCCGCTACCCGGCTGGCGCTGGACCGGGCCCGGCGCGGCGGCGGTCCCACCTTCATCGAAGCGGTCAGCTACCGCATGGGGCCGCACACTACGGCCGATGACCCAACCCGCTACCGGGACGCCAATGAACTTGAGGACTGGGCGGCCAAGGACCCCATCTCCAGGCTCGCCGGCCTCCTGGACCGGAAGGGCCTGCTCACCGCGGAACTGCAGCAGCAGGTCAAGGACAAGGCAGACGCCGTTGCGGCGGAGATGCGCCGGGGCTGCACCACCATGCCCGATCCCCAGCCCATGGACATCTTCAAGCACGTCTACAGCGCACCCAACTCCTGGCTGGAACGCCAGCAGGACCATTACGCACGTTATTTGGCGTCCTTCGGCGATCCCGCAGGAGCCGTTTCAGAGGAAGGTGCACGCTGATGACGCAGTTGACCTTTGCCCGTGCCATCAACGCCGGGCTGCGCAAGTCGCTGGAAAACGACTCAAAGGTGGTCCTCCTCGGCGAGGACATTGGCACCCTGGGCGGGGTGTTCCGCGTGACGGACGGCCTGCAAAAGGATTTCGGGACCCACCGCGTGGTGGACACGCCGCTGGCCGAGTCCGCCATCGTGGGCACCGCCGTCGGCCTGGCCTACCGGGGCTACCGGCCGGTGGTGGAAATCCAGTTTGACGGGTTCATCTACCCGGCGTTCGACCAGATCGTCAGCCAGGTGGCCAAGCTGCACTACCGCACCCGCGGGGCCGTCAAGATGCCCATCACCATCCGCGTCCCCTTTGGCGGCGGCATCGGCTCGCCCGAGCACCACTCGGAATCACCGGAAGCCTACTTCACCCACACCTCCGGATTGCGGGTGGTGACAGTGGCCAATCCGCAGGACGCCTACACCGTGATCCAGCAGGCCATCTCCTGTGACGATCCCGTCCTGTACTTCGAGCCAAAGCGCCGCTATCACGACAAAGGTGAGGTGGACGAGTCCGTGGACCCGGCCATGGCCCTGCCCATGGACAAGGCCAGGGTGCTGACCGACGGCGCGGACGTCACCCTGGTGGCCTACGGGCCGCTGGTCAAGACCGCTTTGGACGCCGCCTCCGCCGCAGCGGATGAAGGCATCTCGATTGAAGTCATCGACCTGCGCTCGCTGGCCCCCGTTGACTACGAACCCGTGGTGGCCTCGGTGCGGAAGACAGGGCGGCTGGTGGTCACCCACGAGGCCGGGCAGTCCGGCGGGCTCGGCGCGGAAGTGGCGGCGAGCATCACGGAGCGGTGCTTCTACCACCTGGAAGCAGCACCCGTCCGGGTGACCGGGTTCGACATCCCCTACCCCTACTCCAAGCTGGAAATGCACCACCTGCCGGGCCTGGACCGCATCCTGGACGGTGTGGATCGTGCCCTAGGCCGCCCCAACTCCCTGAGCGGGCTGGAAGGATGAGCGCCACCATGATCAAGGAATTCCGGCTCCCGGACCTGGGTGAGGGACTCACGGAGTCCGAAATCCTCAGCTGGAAAGTGGGCGTTGGCGATACCGTCACCCTGAACCAGGTCATCGCCGAGGTGGAGACGGCCAAGGCCGTAGTGGAGCTTCCGTCGCCCTTTGCCGGCGTCATCAAGGAACTTCACGAGCAGCCCGGTTCCGTCGTGGAGGTGGGCAAGCCCATCGTCTCCTTTGAGGTGGCGGACGACGACGGCGGGTCGCCTTCGGAGGGGAACGGCCGTTCGGCCGGGCTCGGGGAACAACCGGCGGAGACGCCCAAACGGGAACCGAACCTGGTGGGGTACGGTGCCGTCGTCGAAGGATCCGGACGCCCCACGCGCCGGGCGCGCAACTTCGCGCCGGTGGCTGGGCCGGCCAAAACAAAACAGGCTGAAAGCGCGGTGCCGGTGGTTGAGCCAGTCGAAACCACACCTGTCGAAACCAGGCCGGCCGAGCGACCGCGGTCCACTCCTCCCGTCCGCAAGCTGGCCAAGGACCTGGGGCTGGACCTCGCGCAGATCCGCGGTACCGGTCCCGGCGGGCTGATTACCCGGGAAGATGTGCAGGGATTTTCCGGGCACGCGGAAGAGGCCGCCACTCCCATGGCTGGGCGGGCGGCTGCAGCTGGAGCAGGCGCGGGGGAGCGGGAGACCCGGACTCCCATCAGAGGCGTCCGGAAACACACCGCGGCCGCAATGGTGCAAAGCGCCTTCACTGCGCCGCATGCCACCGAGTTCCTCACCGTGGACGTCACGCCGAGCCTTGAGCTGCTGGCCAAACTGAAGGAGAGCAGGGTATTCGCCGGCATCAAGCTCACACCCCTGACGCTCGCCGCCAAGGCGGTCCTCATTGCCCTTCGCCGGCAGCCGGCGCTGAATTCGCGCTGGGACGAGGAAAACCAGGAGATCGTCACGTTCCATTACGTGAACCTGGGCATCGCCGCGGCCACGCCCAGGGGGCTCACCGTGCCCAACATCAAGGACGCCGGCGCCCTGCAGCTCCCGGAGCTCGCCCAGGCCCTGGCGGAACTCGCCGAGACCGCCCGGGCGGGTAAGACCACCCCCGCGGACCTTTCCGGCGGCACCATCTCCATCACCAACATCGGTGTCTTCGGCATCGACGCCGGCACCCCCATCCTCAACCCGGGGGAGGCGGCGATCCTCGGCCTGGGCGCGGTCCGGACCATGCCGTGGGAATACCGGGGCGAGGTGGCGCTGCGCCAGGTGCTCACGCTGAGCCTGTCCTTCGACCACCGCCTGGTGGATGGGGAACAAGGCTCCCGTTTCCTGGCCGACGTCGGTGCCATCCTGGCCGAGCCGGGGATGGTCCTCACCATGGTGTAGCGGCCCATCACCACCGGCCCCAACCTGCATAAGCGGTGCTGCCAGGGCCCGGTTGTGCGGGCGGGGGCCGTTCGTGTGGTGCCCGGTGTTGGGCGGCTCAGGCTGAAGGCCCGCTGTCCACCATCAGGGCTGCCAGCGCCATCCGCTCCAGCAAGGGGCGGGCAACGCTGGCAGCCATCCGCCTGCCGTGGCTGCGGACGGAGTGCGGCGTGGAGTTGATCAGGCCAAAGGTGGCGTGGGCGCGCATTCGCAGTTCAGCGGCATCGATACGGGGGTGCACCTTTGCCAGGACGTCCACCCACACCTCTACGTAGCTGCGCTGCAGCGCGCGCACGGCGGACTGGTCCTGCTCCGACAGATTGCTGAGGTCGCGGTCCTGCACCCGGATTACGTCCGGCTTGCCGAGCGCGAAGTCCACTTGGAACTCCACCAGCTGGCGCAGCGCCGCCAGGGGATCGGCGGCGTGCTCCACAACCTGGCGGCCGCCGTCGAGCAGTTCCCGGCTCACGGTGACCAGCAGGTCGGCCAGGACCGCCTGCTTGCCGGGAAAATGGCGATAGACCGCAGGCCCGCTGACGCCCGCAGCTGCGCCGAGGTCCTCCAGGGACACCCGGTTGAAGCCGTTGGCTGCGAACAGCGAGGCCGCAGCTGTCAGCAACGCCTGCCGCCGGTTCTCCTTGGCCTTGCCGCGCTGCGTTGTGGGGACCTGCGTCGTGGGGACCTGCGTCGTGGGACCCTGCGGTGTGGGGACGTGCGTGGCAGGAACCGGCTGCACTGGATTGCTGGACACTTTTCCTCCTGGGGCCGACGCAGAGTCTAGCAAGGCGCCCGTGTGTTGGACATCACAGTTAATCGAGACTAACCTGAATTTCAGTTATTAGTCACTAACCGAGTTGGCGTGGAGCCGGCCCGGTGCACACAAGGACGGATCGTCAATGGAGACCCTGGCCACCCGGCTCGACCCGGCAAGCGAGTCCTTCCGCGCCAACCGGGAAGCGCAGCTGGCGCTCGCGGAGGACCTGCGGAAAAGGCTGGCGGATGCGGCGCTGGGAGGTCCCCAGAAGTCGCGGGACCGGCATGTGGCCCGTGGCAAGCTGCTGCCGCGGGACCGGATCGACCAGCTCCTGGATGACGGCAGCCCGTTCCTGGAAATCGCGCCCCTTGCCGCCAACGGCATGTACAACGGCGATGCCCCGGGCGCCGGAGTAATCGCCGGGATCGGCCTGGTGCACGGCAGGCAGGTGCTGGTCATCTCCAATGACGCCACCGTCAAGGGCGGCACCTATTACCCAATGACGGTCAAGAAGCACCTCCGCGCGCAGGAGATCGCCCTGGAAAACCGGCTGCCCTGCATCTACCTGGTGGATTCGGGCGGGGCGTTCCTGCCCAAGCAGGATGAGGTGTTCCCGGACAGGGACCACTTCGGCCGGATCTTCTACAACCAGGCACGCCTCTCCGGCGCCAAGATCCCGCAGCTCGCCGCCGTCATGGGGTCGTGCACGGCGGGCGGCGCGTACGTCCCCGCCATGAGCGACGAAACCGTTATTGTCCGGAACCAGGGCACCATCTTCCTGGGCGGACCGCCGCTGGTGAAGGCCGCCATTGGGGAAATCGTCACTGCTGAGGAACTGGGCGGGGGCGAGGTGCATTCCCGCGTCTCCGGTGTGACCGACCACTTGGCCGACAACGACGAACATGCCCTCCAGATCATCAGGGACATCGTTGCCACCCTGCCTCCTCCCGCCGCGCCCGCCTGGCAGGTGGAACCCGGGGTCGAACCTGCCGTCGACCCGGAGGGGCTCTACGGCGCCGTGCCCACGGACGTCAACGCACCCTACGACGTCCATGAGGTGATCGCCCGGCTGGTGGACGGCAGCAGGTTCCACGAATTCAAGAAGGACTACGGCACCACCCTTGTCACCGGCTTCGCCCGCATCGACGGTCACCCCGTGGGCATCGTGGCCAACAACGGCGTGCTGTTCAGCGAGTCCTCGCTCAAGGGCGCGCATTTCATCGAGCTGTGCGACCAGCGCGGCATCCCGCTGCTGTTCCTGCAGAACATCTCCGGCTTCATGGTGGGCCGGGACGCCGAACAGGGCGGCATCGCCAAGAACGGGGCCAAGATGGTCACCGCCGTCGCCACGGCCCGCGTGCCCAAGCTGACCGTGGTGATCGGCGGCTCCTTTGGTGCCGGGAACTACTCCATGTGCGGCCGCGCCTATTCCCCGCGGTTCCTGTGGATGTGGCCCGCGGCCCGCATCTCGGTAATGGGCGGCAACCAGGCGGCCAGCGTGCTGGCCACCGTGAAGCGGGACCAGTATGAGGCGGCGGGGGAGGACTGGCCGGCCGACGACGAGGAAGCCTTCAAAGCCCCCATCCGCCAGCAGTACGAGGACCAGGGGAGCCCGTATTACTCCACTGCGCGGCTCTGGGATGACGCCGTCATCGACCCCGCCGATACCCGCACCGTCCTGGGCCTCGCCCTGGACGTCGTCTCCCGCACCCCCTTGCCGGAGACCTCCTTCGGCCTCTTCCGGATGTGAGCCAGCAATGACCATGCAGACCAACACCGCCACCCAAACCACCGGCGCCGGGACCGCAGCGGCCACCGCCACCAACGACGCCACGCCGCTTTTCAGCACGGTCCTGGTGGCCAACCGCGGCGAAATCGCCTGCCGCGTCATCCGCACCCTGCGACAGCTTGGGATCCGCTCGGTGGCCGTCTACAGCGATGCCGACGCCGGCGCCCGCCACGTGCGCGAAGCCGACACGGCGGTCCGGATCGGCCCTGCCGCGGCGGCCGAGAGCTACCTGAACGCCGATGCGATCGTCGAAGCCTGCAGGCGGTCCGGTGCCGAGGCCGTCCACCCGGGCTACGGCTTCCTCAGCGAGAACGTGGACTTCGCCAGGGCCCTTGAAAAGGCCGGCATCACGTTCATCGGGCCGGGCGTGGAAGCCCTCAATGTCATGGGCGACAAGATCCGCGCCAAAAACCATGTGGCGGGTTACGGCGTGCCCGTGGTCCCCGGCGTTGCCAGGCCCGGTATGACGGACGGCGAACTGTCCGAGGCGGCCGCCGCCGTCGGCTATCCGCTCCTGATCAAGCCCTCCGCCGGTGGCGGCGGCAAAGGCATGCACGTGGTGGAAAAGCCGGCGGACCTGCCCGCAGCCCTGGCCACGGCGCGGCGCGTTGCCAGTGCGGCGTTTGGCGATGACACCCTGTTCCTGGAGCGCCTGGTGACCACCCCGCGGCACATCGAAGTGCAGGTGCTGGCTGACAACCACGGCAACGTCATCCACCTGGGCGAGCGCGAGTGCTCCCTGCAGCGACGGCACCAGAAAGTCATCGAGGAAGCCCCGTCCCCCCTGCTGGAGGGCCTGCCCAACGGTGCGGAAGTGCGGGCGCGGATTGGCGAAGCCGCATGCAACGCCGCCCGCAGCGTGAACTACACCGGGGCGGGAACAGTGGAATTCCTGGTGTCCGACGACGCGCCAGATGAGTTCTTCTTCATGGAGATGAACACCAGGCTGCAGGTAGAACACCCCGTCACCGAGATGGTCACCGGCATCGACCTCGTGGAATGGCAGGTGCGGATCGCCGCCGGGGCGGAACTGACGCTGCGGCAGGCCGACGTCGAACTGTCCGGCCATGCGGTGGAGGCGCGGGTCTACGCCGAGGTGCCGGAGAAGAACTTCCTGCCGTCCACCGGGACGGTGCTGCAGCTGGACGAGTTGCCGGGACCACAGCAGCGGCCCAGCGCTCCCGCACGGGGTGAAGTGGACCAGCCCGGCGGCCGGCTCCGCGTGGATTCCTCCCTGGTGGAAGGGCTGGAGCTTTCGGCACACTACGACCCCATGATCTCCAAGGTGATCGCCTGGGGCGCGGACCGCGGCGCAGCCCTCGCGTCCCTTGATACAGCCCTGGCCGGGTACACCGCTCTGGGCATCGAGACCAATGTCGAGTACCTTCGGCTCCTGCTCAACGATCCCGACGTCCGCGCCGGGCGCCTGGACACCGGCCTGATCGAGCGGAAGCTGCCCGCACTCGAATTCCGCCGTATCGAAGAGCCCGAACTTGTGGCCGCCGCGCTCTACGCGCTGTCCATGGAGGCGCAGGACCATCCGGCCCCTGCGTCCGGCCCGTGGCTGGAAAGGAGCGGCTGGCGGCTTGGCGCACCAGCTCCGCGCCGGATCAGCCTAGGAATGCCCGACGGCGGCGTGAAAACCGTGCTGGTCAGCGGCAGCCCCAGCGGGGGACAGACAGTCACGGTAACGGTCGACGGCGGCGCCCGGCGGCGTGCAGCCCTGGACTGGTCCAGCCGGCACTGCATCGACCTTGACCTTGACGGCGAGCACCGGAGTTACCGGCTGGCTCCCGTCGTCACGGGGCCGGTGGAACCGACGTGGAGCAATCCACTGCCCGGTCGCCCCACCCAACTCTTCCTCGGCAACGCCGGCTGGTCCTGCCGGATTGACGTCCTGACCCGCGAGGCGCGGCTGGAGCGGGTGCTGGCAGCCGTCCAGCGGCAGGAAGGCGCCGCCGATCCGGAGGTGCGTTCGCCAATGCCCGGCACGGTGGTGGCTGTCCCGGTCGCCGACGGGGATGAAGTCCAGGCCGGGGAAGTCCTGGTGTCCGTGGAGGCCATGAAGATGGAGCATCACTTGGTGGCCCCGCTGGCAGGGACGGTCCATCTGTCCGCCCGCACCGGTGACCTGGTGAAGGCCGACCAGGTGCTGGCCACCGTCCACCCCCATCCCACGGGTGCCGGACCCAGCTCCACGGACACAGAAACAGTTGCAGACGAAGACCAAGGCGAAGGAGCCTGACCATGAGCGGTTTTGAACTCACCGAGGAATACCAGGACCTCAGCGACACCGTGCGCGACTTTGCGGACAACGTGGTGGCCCCGGTTTCCGCAAAGCACGACGAAGAGCACAGCTTCCCCTACGAAGTGGTGAAGCAGATGGCGGAGATGGGCCTGTTCGGGCTGCCGTTCCCGGAGGAATACGGCGGCATGGGCGGGGACTACTTCGCCCTGGCGCTTGCGCTGGAACAGCTGGGCCGCGTGGACCAGTCAGTGGCCATCACCCTGGAGGCCGGGGTGTCCCTGGGCGCCATGCCCGTGTACCGCTTCGGCACGGAAGCACAGAAACAGGAGTGGCTGCCCATGCTTGCGTCCGGCCAGGCGCTCGCCGGGTTCGGGCTCACCGAGCCGGAGGCAGGGTCCGACGCCGGCGGCACCAAGACCCACGCGAGGCGCGAGGCCGTCGGAGACAAAACACACTGGGTGATCAACGGCAACAAGGAGTTCATCACCAACTCCGGAACCGACATCACCCGGCTGGTCACCGTCACGGCCGTCACCGGCCAGCAGGAACGCGAAGACGGGAGCATCAAAAAGGAAATCTCCACCATCCTGGTGCCAACGGACACCCCCGGCTTCAAGGCGGAGAAACCCTACAACAAGGTGGGTTGGAACGCCTCCGATACCCACCCGCTGACCCTGAAGGACGTCCGGGTGCCGGAAGAAAACCTGCTTGGCGAAGAGGGGCGCGGTTACGCCAACTTCCTGTCCATCCTGGACGAGGGCCGGATCGCCATCGCGGCATTGGCAACCGGCGCGGCCCAGGGCTGCGTGGACCTGTCGGTCCGGTATGCCCGCGAGCGGCGGGCATTCGGCCACGAAATCGGCAAATACCAGGCCATCTCCTTCAAGATCGCGCGCATGGAGGCACGGGCCCACACCGCCCGGCTGGCCTACTACGACGCGGCCGCCCGGATGCTGGCAGGCAAGCCGTTCAAGACCCAGGCGGCCATCGCTAAGATGGTCGCAGGCGAGGCAGCCATGGACAACGCGCGGGATGCCACCCAGGTATTCGGCGGCTATGGCTTCATCAACGAGTTCACTGTGGCACGCCACTACCGCGACTCCAAGATCCTTGAAGTGGGGGAGGGCACCACGGAGGTCCAGCTGATGCTGATCGCCCGCGAACTGGGACTTTAGCCCTGCGCCTGCACAGGGCACGCAAGCCGGCCTGAAAGGATCAAGGATGATTGACAAGGTTGTTGCCAGTGCTGATGAAGCCGTGGGGGACATCCCCGACGGCGCTTCCCTGGCCGTGGGCGGGTTCGGCCTCTGCGGGATCCCGGTGGCCCTGATCGATGCCCTGCACCGGGCCGGGACAACGGACCTGGAAACCGTCAGCAACAACTGCGGCGTCGACGACTGGGGACTGGGCATCCTGCTGCGGGACGGGCGTATCCGCCGCACCATCAGCTCCTACGTGGGCGAGAACAAGGAGTTCGCCCGCCAGTACCTGGCCGGCGAGCTCGAGGTAGTGCTCACCCCGCAGGGCACGCTGGCCGAGAAACTGCGTGCCGGCGGCGCGGGCATCCCGGCCTTCTACACCAAGGCGGGGGTAGGCACCCAGGTGTCCGACGGCGGCCTGCCGCAGAAGTACGACGCCAACGGAGGCATCGCGGTTGCCTCGGCCCCCAAGGAAGTGCGCCCGTTCGGCGGCGTCGACTACGTCCTGGAAGAGTCCCTCACCCCGGATTTCGGGCTGGTGCACGCGTGGAAGGGCGACCGCCACGGCAACCTGGTCTTCCACGCCACGGCCATGAACTTCAACCCGCTGTGTGCCATGGCCGGAAAGATCACCATCGCCGAGGTGGAGGAACTGGTGGAGCCTGGCGAACTGGACCCCGAACATATCCACACCCCAGGCATCTTCGTCCAGCGCGTGGTCCATGTCCCGAATGGTGAGAAACGGATCGAAAAGCGGACGGTCGCCCTCAGCAAGGCAGGAGCATGAGCATGGATCCCAACAGCCCCGAGGCTCCGCGCCCGGAAGCCGTACGCCCCGAGTACCGGCGTGCAGGGTCCCAGCAGCACGCCGGCCCTGGTGACTCCACGTCGCCGGCAGACACCAAAGGCTGGAACCGCAACGAACTGGCCGCGCGGGTGGCCAGGGAACTGCGCAACGGCCAGTACGTGAACCTGGGGATCGGCATGCCCACCCTGATACCCAACTACATCCCTGACGGGGTGGAAGTGGTGCTGCACTCCGAGAACGGAATCCTCGGCGTCGGACCCTATCCCGCTGAAGACGCCCTGGACCCGGACCTGATCAATGCCGGCAAGGAAACCGTGACCGTCAACAGGGGAGCGGCGTTCTTTGACTCGGCAACCTCCTTCGGCATGATCCGCGGCGGCCACGTGGACCTGGCCGTGCTGGGCGCCATGGAGGTGGCCGAGAACGGAGACCTGGCCAACTGGATGATCCCGGGAAAGATGGTCAAGGGCATGGGCGGGGCCATGGACCTGGTGTTCGGGGCCAAACGGGTGATCGTGATGATGGAGCACGTTGACCGCAACGGAAACCCCAAAATCGTCCGGCAATGCTCGCTGCCGCTGACAGGCAAGGGCTGCGTGGATCGGATCATCACGGACCTGGCCGTCATCGACGTCGTCAAGGATGGCGGCGCCTCCCGGCTGGTCCTGCGCGAACTGGCTCCCAACGTCTCCGTCGAAGACGTGGTGGCCGCCACTGGAACTGACCTGTTCGAGGAAGACAGGGAACTGACCGTATGACCGGCAACAGCCCCGCGGGCAGCAATTCGGACAGCCCAACCACCGCAGCCGTTGACGGAGGCAGGCGGGTCGTCGAGCAGCGCGGGCTGTACTTCGACGAACTGGAGGAAGGCGTGGTGTATGCCCACCGGCCGGGGCGCACCGTGACCGAAGCCGACAACGTCCTGTTCACCACGCTGACCATGAACACGCAGGCCCTCCACCTGGACGCGGCCTGGAGCGCCGGGCAGCCCTTCGGCCAGCGGCTGATGAACTCCATGTTCACCCTTGCCACCATGGTGGGCCAGTCCGTCACGCAATTGACCCAGGGGACCATCATCGCCCAGCTGGGCCTGACCGACGTGTCCTTCCCGCACCCGCTTTATCATGGCGACACGCTCTACACAGAGACCGTCGTCGCCGGCAGGCGGCCTTCCTCCTCGCGCCCCGGCCAGGGGATCGTGACCATGGAACACACTGGCCGCAACCAGGACGGAACCGTGGTGGCCCGGGCCACGCGCAGTTGCCTGATGTGGACGCGGGATGCTCACCAGGACGCACGGAACGTTCAAAACATCGGAGAATAGCCTTATGACTTTCGTGATGGGCCCCGCCCTGCTGTTCTGCCCCGCCGACCGGCCGGAGCGCTACCAAAAGGCCGCGGCCCGGGCGGACGCCGTGATCCTTGACCTTGAGGACGCAGTGGCGCCGGCGGACAAGCAGCGCGCCCGCGGCGCGATCCTCGCCCAATTGGGAACCACCGGGGTGGAGCCGGAACTGGAACCCAGCTGCACCATCGTCAGGGTCAACCCCGTGGGAACGGAGGACTTTGAAAAGGACCTGCACTGCCTTGCCCACACGCCGTACCGCACCGTGATGCTGGCCAAGGCCGAATCCGCCGAACAGCTCAAGGCCCTTGAGGGGTACCAGGTGATCGCACTGTGTGAAACGGCCCTTGGCGTGCTGAACGCCCCGGCCATCGCCGCCGCCCCCAACGTGGTGGGTCTTATGTGGGGGGCCGAGGACTTGCTGGCCACGCTTGGCGGGACCTCCAGCAGGACGGACGACGGCGGCTACCGGGCTGTTGCGCTGCACGCCCGCTCGTCAGTGCTTGTGGCGGCCAGGGCGTTCGGCAAGGAAGCTGTGGATGCCGTCTATACCAACATTCCCGACCTTGATGGGCTTGCGGTGGAGGCAGCCGACGCGGTGGCGTCAGGGTTCAGTTCCAAGGCGTGCATCCACCCGAGCCAGGCCGCGGTCGTGCGCAAGGCCTACGCGCCTACCGATGAGGAAGTGGCCGCGGCCCAGGCACTCCTGGCTGCGGCAGAGTCAGCAGGGTCCGGAGTGTTCCGCTACGAGGGAAAAATGATCGACGGCCCCATCCTCAAGCATGCCCAGGAGATCATCCGGCGGGCTGCCCAGAAGGTTTAGCCCAGGACTGAAAATTTAGCCAGCACTGAAGGTCTGGCCGGGTCCAGCTACCGTTGTTGTCCCTGAGAACGGCGCAGGGACGTAGGCGGGATGGGTTCGTACAGGAGGGTCCGCACCCAGCGGTTCCCCGTCTCGCGGAACTCCTTCCGGCTGGCGAAACGGTAATGGAAGCTGCGCACGCGCACCCACCGGGGCGCGGCGCCGTCGAACGGGTCACGCCGCAGCAGCCGCAGCATCTGCCGGTCCGCCGCCAGCAGCTTCGCCAGGAAGGCGTAAAACCATTCCTCGTGCACGCTGCGCAGCGGCAGGAACCACATCAGCCAGTCGAGCCGCAGGTGGTACGGGGCCCACTGCCGGGGGATCCTGCGGACATCGCCGGGCTTGCCCTTGAACCCGTACTCACGCCAGTCGGAGCTGTCGCCGGGGTCCTCGTCCAGCGTTCCCTCCACCACGATCTCGATGCGCTGCTTGGTCACGGTGCCGAACGCACCGTAGGCGTTGACCAGCTGCCACCGGTTGAAGCTTGCATTCATCAGCTGCCGGCGGGAGAAGAGGTTCCGCAGCGGCCAGTAGCTCAGGACCAGCAGCAGGAGGGAGGCGGCCAGTGTGATGGCCAGCCACCAGGGCGGGGTCTCCCGCTGCATTCCGGTGGCCGCCTCCCAGTCCGCCGGGATGGCCGGTATCACTGCGTGCGCCACGGGGTCGCTTACCGCGGCGAACGCGAGCACGATCGCCATCCAGTTCAGCCAGGCGAAGTTGCCACTGGCCACCAGCCACAGCTGGGTGACCACCACGACGGCGGCCGCCACGCTGGCCACGGGCTGGGGTGCAAAGAGCAGGAACGGCACCACCAACTGGGCGATGTGGTTGCCCACTACCTCGATGCGGTGCAGCGGCTTGGGTAACAGGTGCGCCTGCCTGCTGAGCGGCCCGGGCATGGGCTGGGTTTCATGGTGGTAGTACAGCGCCGTCAGGTCACGCCACTCGCGGCCGCCGCGGATCTTGATCATTCCCGCCCCGAACTCCAGCCGGAACACCAGCCACACGATGAGGATCAGGATGGTCCTCGGCGGCTCGGTCTGGTTGGAACCGAGGAAGGCAACGGTGAAACCCGCCTCCAGGAGCAGCATCTCCCAGCCGAATCCGTAAAACGTCTGGCCCACGTTCACGATGGACATGTACAGCAGCCACAGGGCCAGAAAGGCGATCAGCGGGACCCAGGGCGGCCCCATCTGCGGAATTCCGGCCACGAGCAGCGCCGACACCACCAGGCCGGCGGCGCAGACACCACGCAGCAGGCCGTCCGAGTACCGCCAGCGGAACAGTGTGAACCGGCGCATCCGGGTAAACGCCGCCAGGAACTCCGGCACCGGCAGCAGCCCGCGCTCGCCAAGCAGGGCGGGAAACTGGTTCAGCGTGGACAGGAACGCTACGAAGTACAGTGCCGCCACACCCCGTTGCAGCACCTGCCGGGCGAATTCGTACTCCGGCGCATCAAACCATGAGAGCCAGTCCACGCAGTCCACGTTACGCCCGGCAACCCCGGGGTCAAGGCGCAGCAGCAGGTCAGCGGCGCGGGCCGGGGCGCGGGCGGGCCCGAAGGGTGCGGGATACTTAACCAATGCAGCCACGCAGAATCGTCCTCCTCGGATCCACCGGTTCCATCGGCACCCAGGCGATTGACGTCGTCGACGGCGCCCCCCACCTGTTCGAGGTGGTGGCACTGAGCGCCGGGGGCGGCAACCTGGAACTCCTGGCCCGGCAGGCCGTCCACACCGGTGCCGCAGCCGTGGGAATTGCCGGGGGAGACCCAGCCCGGCTGGAAGCACTTATCCGTGAAGCTGCCGCTGCGGCAGGCCGTCCCGGCTACCGGCCCCAGATCGTGGCCGGTCCGGACGCCTCCGCGCAGGTCGCGGCAGTCCAGGCGGACGTGGTGCTTAACGGCATCACCGGTTCCATCGGCCTGGCCCCCACGCTCGCGGCCCTCAAGTCCGGCGCCACCCTGGCCCTGGCCAACAAGGAGTCGCTGATCGTGGGCGGCAGCCTGGTCAAGGCCGCGGCCGCGGAAGGCCAGATTGTTCCGGTGGACTCGGAACACTCCGCCATTGCCCAGTGCCTGCGCTCCGGCACTGCCGACGAGGTGGACAAACTGATCCTGACCGCTTCCGGCGGCCCATTCCGCGGCAGGAACCGGGAGGAACTCCACAGTGTGACGCCCCAGCAGGCCCTGGCCCACCCCACCTGGGACATGGGCGTCATGGTCACCACCAATTCGGCCACGCTGGTGAACAAGGGCCTGGAAGTCATCGAGGCGCACCTGCTGTTCGATATCCCGCTGGACCGGATCGACGTGGTGGTCCATCCTCAGTCCGTGGTGCACTCCATGGTGCAGTTCATTGACGGCTCCACCATCGCCCAGGCCTCCCCGCCGGACATGCGGCTGCCCATCGCGCTGGGACTTGGTTGGCCGTCCCGCGTACCCAAGGCCGCCAGCGCGTGCGACTGGAGCCAGGCCGCCACCTGGACCTTTGAACCGCTGGACACTGAAGCTTTCCCCGCCGTCGGCCTTGCCAAGGAAGCGGCCAAGCAGGGCAGCACGTTCCCCGCCGTGTTCAATGCGGCCAACGAGGAAGCCGTCACCGCATTCCATGCCGGCAGGATCCGCTTTACCGACATCGTGGACACCATCGAGGTCTTGCTCAGCGAACACTCAGGCTCTTCCGGGCTGACGGTGGAGTCAGTGCTGGATGCTGAAAGCTGGGCACGTGCCCGGGCCCACGAACGTTTAGCAGTCAGCAGTCTCTAGGAAGCAGCAGCACCTCCATGACCCCTGTTTTACTTTTCATCCTCGGCGTCGTCTTCGTGGCGGTGGGCATCGCCGTGTCCATTGCGCTCCACGAAGTGGGGCACCTGGTCCCCGCCAAGCTTTTCAAGGTGCGCGTCACCAAGTACATGATCGGCTTCGGACCCACGCTGTGGTCGCGCCGAAAAGGCGAAACCGAATACGGCGTCAAGGCAGTCCCGCTGGGTGGCTACGTCTCCATGATCGGCATGTACCCGCCCAACAAGGAGGACGGCTCGGTCCGGCCATCCAGCACCGGCATGTTCCAGACACTTGCCACCGAGGCCCGCTCGCAGGCCCACGAGGAAGTTGGGCCCGGTGACGAAAACCGCGTTTTCTACCGGTTGCCGGTCTGGAAAAAAATCATCGTGATGCTGGGCGGCCCGGCCATGAACATGATCCTTGGGCTGCTGTTCACGGCTGTGCTGCTCATGGGCTTCGGTGTTGCCACAGCCACCACCACCATCTCGGACGTGTCCAAATGCCAGGTGGCGGCCGGGCAAACCGTTGACCCGAATTCCGCTGACTGCCAGCTCACGCCGGCCGCGGCTGCCGGGCTCAAGCCCAATGACACCGTCACTTCCTTCGATGGCAAGGCCGTGACCAGCTGGGACCAGCTGACGGAATGGATCCGCGCTTCCGCGGGCAGGGAAGTGGCCATTACCGTGCAGCGGGATGGCAACCCAGTGTCCACCACCGTGACGCCGGTCCTTTCGGCCCGGCCGGTGATGGGAAGCGACGGGCGGCAGGCCACCGACGCCGCCGGCAACCTCCAGTACCAGGACGTCGGTTTCCTTGGCATCGGTGCGCAAACGGCGCTGGTGCCCCAGCCGGCGTCGTCCGTCCTGCCCATGGCGGGGGAGAACATCCGCCAGGTGGCCGGCGTGGTCTTGAACCTTCCGGCCCGAGTGGTGGGCGTGGCCAAAGCCGCCTTCAGCGAGGAGCCCCGCGATCCGAACGGACCCATCAGCGTTGTGGGCGTAGGCAGGGTTGCAGGTGAAGTGGCCGCCATGGAAGCGGTGCCGCTGCAATCC